>NZ_JAGPZA010000004.1:0-164379 GCF_024454095.1 Corynebacterium sp. CCUG 69979
CTTTGGTGACACAGTAGTCATTATCGGTGAAACTCCCTCTCAATCAGAGCCTCACACACAAACATCCTGACACCCTCCCCTGACCCGGATGCCGACAAGCCCGCTCCGCAGTCCATCGTCCGGTTCGGCCGGTCACGCAAAGGCAAACGCACCTTTAGCGCCACCGGTGATGACCGCGATATCGCCGCCCTTGAGCACGCTCTGCGGAAAAACCTCGACGCGGATCGTCCTGAAGGTCCGCAGATGCACGAAGCCTTCCACGACCTGCTGCACAAAGAGGGAGCTGTCGCCGCGTCGGTGCCGCGCCCGTTGGTGCAGATCCCGCTTCCGGACTATGTGAAGATCCTCGCCGGTACAGGTGACGAGACCATCCTGGGTCTATCTGATGGCACCACCATGACCGGTGCGGAGTACTTGACCCACCACCACTCGAAAGACTTGGAGGTGGCGTTGTTTCATCCGCAGGCGGGTGCGGTGAACCTGTACAGCACCAAACGCTTCGCCAACACCAAGCAGCGGGATTTGGCGCGGGCGACGTTGACGACGTGTCCTATGCCGGATTGCCGGCATGCTGCGGATAATTGGGAGGTTCACCACATCACCCCGTGGGCGAGCGGCGGGCCCACCAATATGGACAACTTGGCGGTGTTGTGTAGGTATCACAACCGGACCAACGACGACGGCCCCCACCGGAACCATCGGGGTCGAATACGGATGCGCGGCGGGACCCCGGTGTGGGTCTCACCGCGCGGAACACCGGTACCGAACACCACACACCAGTTTGGTGCGATGCACCTCCTGTTCGGGAAATAGCGAAACAGCCGAAGAGCACACACCGGGGCGAAGCATGCCCTGCGGCCGAAGAGGCGCGCGCCTAGGCGTCCCGATTTTTGTATCGTTCCGCGAGGCGTTCGATGAGTTCATCGGTGAGCTTGGCGTCGGACAAAACGATGTCCAGCATGTCCGCATGCATTGCTTCGGTCTCGGCGGGGTCGGGTTCCGTCGTTTCCCCGTCGTAGGAGTCGCCGGCGAGGTCGACACCGATGCCCTCGAAGAGGTTCTCCTCTTCAGTGGGGGTCTCGACTCCAGCGGCGGCAAGTGTTTCAGCATCGATGGCGGGGAACTGGTTGGTGAATTCGGTGAGAAACTCGTCGGCGTCGCTGCGGGCCTCGGCTGGGTGCTTACCCTTGCGGATCTCCGCCTCGATGCGCCGCTGCAAGGCTTTCTCCATCTGGCGGTGGCGCCAGGCACGCACGCTTTTGGGCTCCAGTCCGCGGGCTACGGCGCGGGAGCGGTCTTCGGCCTTCCGGGCAAGCGACGCCACTTGCGTTGCTGTGGCAGTCACGGTGGCGTTTACCGGCGCGAAGTCCGGATCTTGGCTGACCCGCCAGTTGCCGTAGTAACCGAAGAGGAACAGCGTGAAACTCGCGACCGGTCCCAGCACCATCGATATGGCCAGGTAGCCGGTGGCGTTACCGATCAACACGATCACCGCGCAGGCCACCGCCGGAATCACGGCTGGCTGGTTCCCGCCGAACACGGCTGGCTCGCGACCGGTGACGACGTCGCGGATCATGCTGCCGCCAGTGGCGGTGAACACACCCATCATGATGGTGGGCAGAAGCGGTAGCCCGTACTGGATGGCCTTGGACGCACCGGTGGCGGCCCACAACGCAGAAACGAGGGCGTCGCCGTGCGACTGGAGGAACTCCCACGCACGGCCCTTGAAGTATGTGAACCGGGAGATCAGCGCTCCGGTGAACGCCAGGATCAGGTATTCAGGCTGGCTCATGGCGGCGACGGTGCCTTGGTTGATGAGGACGTCGCGAAGCATGCCGCCGCCCAGCGCCGAAAGCATGGCGATGAACAGAAACCCCACGATGTCATAACCGAGCTGACGCGCGAGGGTGCCGCCGATGATTCCCATCAGGAGAACGCCGGAGACGTCCATCCATTGGTAGATAGAGCTGATGAGCGGGTCGACCTGGTCCACGGGCATACCTGGTGATTGTAGAGCTAGCCCCACTAAAAAGGCATGTCAGGTGCGCTGACGGCTCCGGGGCATAGAACCCAACCTGGCAGTTACGCGACGTATTTCTTGGTCTCGGCGAGCCAGGTATCCAGTTCGCCGGCATTTTCCCACAGGTCGTAGAGCTCGGAGCTACCCGGCCGCAGGGCCTGGCTCGCGCGACGGCGAATCCAGCGGCGGTCGTCGAGGGTGAACGGGAAGCGAAGCGCGGGTGCGAGAGCTTCGGAGGGCACGTGCCCGTTCAGCACGGCGGCTAAAGCGATGACGGATTCAGCTTCGTCGGTGCCGAGCGGTCCGCGGCCGCAGTCGAAACGGAACTGGTCCATGCAGAAGGAGCCGTCAGCAAGCGCTGCGACGGCGTCCACTGCCGGGTCGTTGTCGAACGGCCCGATGTCCCACGTTCCCATGGCCGGTCACCTTAGGCAACGTAGGTGAATGGGACGTAGCGTGGCCTTGAACGTTGTTCGACTAATGGGCGAAACTTCAGGCCCTCAAGCGCGCGATCAGCTGGTCGACCTGCGGTTTAAGAGCGTCCAGGTCGCCGTTGTTGTCGATGAGGATGTCGGCGGCGGCGTTGCGGGCGGCGTCGTCAAGCTGCTGCGCGATGCGGGCGCGGGCGTCGGCTTCATCGAGGCCGCGCGACAAGACGAGCCGCCGCACGCGTTCCTCGGCGTCAACGTCGACGACGACAGTGAGGTCCATGTCGCGGTGCATGCCGAGGTCGACGAGCAACGGCATGTCGTACACGACGGCCGGTTCGCCGGCAGCTTCCGCCTCCGCGAACCGACGCTCGGACTCCGTACGGATCGCCGGGTGGGTGATCGAGTTCAGCTTTTCAGTTGCCCGCTTATCGACGAACGCCCTTCCCGCCAATGTCCCCCTATCCAGCGTCCCGTCCTCACGGATGATGTCCGCGCCGAATTCCGCCGCGACGCGGTCGAGGACGGGTGAGCCCGGTTCCATGATCTCCCGGGCGATCTGGTCGGCGTCGACCACCGCGAAGCCTTCCTCTTCGAGCATCTTCGCCACAGTGGATTTGCCGCTGCCGATTCCGCCGGTGAGTCCGATCTTTTTCATGTGCTTCCGCCTTCCCGTTGGCTGGCTTGTTAGATACTCGTTTAGTCGATGTCGCTTAGCGGATCTCGCCGCAGAAGTCCCAGAACATTGCCGCGGCTGCGACGAGATTCGCGCGGAATTTCGCAGGCTGCTCAGCGGTGCTGGTGTTCCAGGAGACGCAGAATTCGGCGTCGTTAGGAAGCGGGGTATACGAGATGCCGAAGCCTTCCGGCAGGGTCGGCGCGAAGCAGTAGCGCACGATCTGGTCGGCGCCACCGATGGAGGTCGTCGACAGGAAGTCGCGACGCGCGGCCGTGGCGGCGCGGTCGGTGAAGAAAACGTCGGAGTCGTCGATGCTGGCCATCATCTGGATGTGGCGGTCGAACCCATTGCCGGACTTGCAGCGCTTCACCCACCCGCGGTGGGCGTCGAGGGCGGAGGTGAGGTCGTGGGGGGTAGCGGTGCCGTCGATAAGCTTTTCTGCGAACAAGACCGCTTCGGGCGTGGCGGCGCGCAGGCACTCGGTGCGGCCGGCGCGGAATTCGCGCATATCGACGGCCTCGTACACCGCGCGCACATGCCCGTACGTGAGCTGCTGGGCGATGTGCATGGTGATCTGTGCCGACGCGTCGCGGCTGATCTTGAACGGCAGCTCCGCCGGGATGGTGTGAGGGACCGTGATGATGTCCGCCGCCAGCTTCCCGGCAGCTTTCCGGACATCGTCCAGGCGCGCGGAAATCGTCTGCTGTGTCGCGTCGTCGAGGCCCCATGCGAGCTCTTCCGGTGCTGCGTTCGCGTCGGCCGCGTCGGTCGTGTCGGTCGCGTCGGTCAGCTCCGCGTCCTGCATGCGGCTGATCGCGGTAACGAGGGTCGCGCCGTCCTGGCACGAGTGCTCGACATGCACGGCAGCCCAGTCGCTGTTGAGGCTGATTTGGTAGCTCAATGGCTTGTATACCCAGGCGCCGCGCGGGGCGAAGGTGGCCTCACGGATGCGCTCGGTGTCGCTTGTCGCGGGGGCATCGGCCGCGACTTCCTGGATGTCAATAGTGAACAGCATGTCGCTGAGGCGCTCGTAGGTGGCGCGGTTGCTGCCCTTGTCGAGGATCATCGGCAGAAGGTCGGCGAGAATGCCGGAGCCGAGCAGCGACGGGGCGTTGAAGTCCTGGGCGGCCTCGCCAGGTTGCGCCGCGAGTTCCAGCACCGTGGCGAGACCGTCGCGCAGGGCACCGGCGGACAGGGGAGCGCCTTCGGCGTTACTGACAGGTAGCGCGAAAAGTCGGCCGTCGACGAACACGCCGATCTCGCGGTTCGCGGCGCCGAGCTGTGTCGCGATGATCCTGTCTTCCCCCTCCTCCGGATGCCTGATACCGCCTGCGTAGACGAACCACTGGTTCATGGTGATGCGGTTGCCACGGGCATCGACATCCTCGGGCAGGGCGTCAGCTGCAGCGGCGAGGTGGACGGCAGCGGCACGGCGGATGAATTCGACGGCGCGGTCCAGGTCGGCAGGGTTGGTGGCCGCAGCACCGGCTGCGGTAGGGCCACCGGACACAGGGAAGGCGATCTGGAACCCCACATTTGACGCCAGGGTCAAGGGGGAGCGGGTGGAGAGGTAGGAGGAATACCATTCGTCGTTAAGCCAATTGGTGCCCGCTGCTTCGCGCTGGGCCGCGCGTTCCCGCAGCTGCGCGTCGAGGCGTGGACCGGCTCCCGTGCGGAAGCTTTCGACGACCTCCCGCGCATGCTCCAGTTCGCTGCCGTCGAGGACCGCTTCGAGGGCGTGGCTGTACGCGTCGAGCGTGCCGTCGAGCGGCGGGACGGGCAACGGCTTGAGGTCTGTCGTTGCGGGGTGGGAAGTGGGGTGTGCCACGGCGTTGTCCTCCTGTTTTCGCCTGCGGATATACACACCTCACACTACCCACGGGGCGCAGTGGCTAGAGCGACGGGATATTCGTTAGCAAGCTGCGCGTGTAGTCGTGGAGCGGGTTGTCGAGAACGTCGTCGACAGGACCGTCGTCGACGATGACGCCCTTGTTGAGCACAGCGACGCGTGTGGCGATGTGCCGGGCGAGCGCGATGTTGTGCGTGACAAACAGCAGCGATAGGCCACGCTCGTAGCGGAGTTCGGCGAGCAGCTGCAGGATCGATGCTTGGACTGACACGTCGAGGGCCGAGGTGATCTCGTCGCACACGAGGACCGACGGCGCGTTGACGAGCGCGCGGCCGATCGCGGCGCGTTGGCGCTCGCCGCCGGACAGGTCGCCGGGACGGCGGTCGTAGAAGCTGCGGTCGAGCTGCACGGCTTCGAGGGTCTCCTCGACGATGGCGCGTTGCTCGTCGCGGGACAGTTCGCCCGCCATGATAAGCGGCACGCTCATCGATTCACCGATGGTGCGCCGCGGGTTCAGCGATGAGAACGGCGATTGGAAGATGTACTGCACGTCCTTGCGGTGCTCGAGGGTGCGGTCGCGGCTGGAGTGCGCGAGGTCTTTGCCGCGCAGCAGCACGTCGCCGGTGTAGCCGGGGTTGAGGCCGGCGATCGAGCGGGCGAGGGTGGTCTTGCCGGAGCCGGATTCGCCGAGGAGTAGCGTGGATTCGCCGGCTTCGATGGCGAGGTTGATGCCGTGCAGGACCTTGTTGTCGCCGTACGCCATTCCGAGATCGCGGACTTGGAGAAGCGGCGTTTCAGCGGACGCCGCGGGGTCGCCGTGGACCTCGGCCCAGGAGTTGGTCCAGCGGTCGTTGCCCGCGATGTCCTTTTCACCTTCCAGGTCGGGGATGGCGCCGAGGAGCTTGCGGGTGTAGGCGTGCTTCGGGTTGTACAGGACGGCGTTGTAGGGGCCTTCCTCGACGATGTCGCCGCGGAGCATGACGATGACGCGGTCGACGAGCTCGCCGACGACAGCCAGGTCGTGGGTGATGTAGAGCGAGGCGACGTCGTTCTTCATCGTCATGGTGCGGATCGTTTTCAGGACGTGGTTCTGGGTGGTCACGTCGAGGCCGGTGGTCGGCTCGTCGAGGATGAGCACGTCGGGGTACATGGCGAACGCCATGGCGATGCCGACGCGCTGCTGCTGCCCTCCGGAGAGCTGGTGCGGCCAGCGTGCCAGGTATTCGTCGGTGTCGGGCAGATCGACGTCGCGCATGACTTCGCGGACGCGTTCGGCGCGCTCGGACGAGCTGGAGCCGTACCCGTGGATGTCGAGGACCTCGCGGATCTGGTCGCCAATGCGCATCGCCGGGTTGAGGCTGAGCGCGGGGTCCTGCGGGATATAGGCAACGCGGGAGCCGCGCATGTCGCGCACGTCGTCTTCGCTAAGCGAGAGGACATCGGTGGTTTTGTCGTCGCGGGAGTAGAGCGTGACGGATCCGTCTGTGATGGTCAGGCCGGTGCGCACGTGGCCGAGCGCTGCAAGTCCGGCGGTGGTCTTACCGGAACCGGATTCGCCGACGAGGCCGACAATTTCGCCGCGGTAGAGGTCGATGTCGACGCCGTGGAGGATCTCGGTGCCGCTGTAGGTCGCCATCCGCAGGTCGCGGATGCGCAGCACGAGCGTGTCGTCGTTGCGTACAGGGGGTACGTAGTCGCCTTCGCCGCCAGTCGAGGACCACAGCGAGTCTCTTCCGCTTATCGACGACTTCTTCGGCCCCTTGCCGTCCGCATTAATCGAGGTGGTCATGCGTTCTCCTTCGGGGCAGCCTGGGTGGTGCGGCTGCGGGTGTCTTCGTTGATGATGGGGGCGACCTTGTCCTGGCGGTCGCTCGGGATAGTGGTGCCGGTGCGCTTGATGGGGGTGGCGGTGGAGGCGGTGGCGCGGGCGGTGGCGTCGGCAAGCATGTTGGTGCCGATGGTGAGCACCGCAATGGCGATGACCGGCAGAACCACGCCCCACGGCTGGATGGACAGCGCGATGCGGTTCTCATTGATCATCAGGCCCCAGTCAGCGGCCGGCGGCTGGATGCCCAGGCCCAGGAAGGACAGGGACGCAATGGAACCGATGGAGTAGGTCAGGCGCAGCCCGGCCTCGACGGACAGCGGGCCGGTGATATTCGGCAGGATCTCCTGGGTGAGGATCTTCCAGTGCGGCACCGAGTACATCTGGGCGGCGCGGATGTAGTCCTCGTTGGTGACCGACTGGGTGGCCGAGCGCGCCACGCGGGCGATGCGCGGTGCGTGGGTCAGGCCGATGACGAGCACCAGGACGGTCGCGGAGGGGCCGAAAATCACGATGGCGAGCATCGCGAAGAACAGCTGTGGGAAGGCCAGGAGAACATCGTTGATGCGCATGATCACAGCGTCGGTTACACCGCCGGTGTAGCCGGCGATCATGCCGAGCACCGTGCCGACGACCATGCCCAGCACCGTCGCCAAAAATGCCGTGATGAGCAGGATCAGTCCGCCGCCGATGAAGCGGGAGGCGACGGAGCGGCCGAGGTTGTCGGTGCCGAAGATGCCGTCGGAGGTGAACGGGAGGCCGAGGAACTCGGTGGTGGAGTAGCCGGTGAGCTGCTCGGTGAAGAAATAACCGATCAACGCGATCAGGAGCACTAGACCGGTGAGGATCATGCCGACCTTGCCCTCCGGCTGCGCCCAGATGCGCTTGAGCAGCGGGTCGGGTTTGGACAGGGAGGCTTTCAGCTCGTCGCCGGTCCTGACATCGGAGGGGGCGCCGGTAGCGCTGTTAGCGGCGCTGCTTTCGGTGTGCGCGGCAGCCGGCTCGGTCGCGGCGGCCTTGTCAGCCTTGAGCGACTCTACGGACTCGGCGCCAGTATTGTGCGGCTGGGTCATTAGTTGCTCCTTAGCTTGGGGTTGGCCATGATGCCGATGACATCGGCAAGCAGGTTGACAACGACGTAGACGGCGGCGATCAGGAGGGTGACCGCCTGCACGACCTGGACGTCTCGGTAGTTGACGGCGTCGATCATGGCGACGCCGAGGCCCGGGTAGCGGAACAGGTACTCGACCACGACAATGCCGCCGGCGAGCCATGCCAGCTGGATCGCGACGACCTGGGCGATGGGGCCGATAGCGTGGGGGAGCGCGTGGCGGAAGATGACGCGGCGCTCAGGCACGCCTTTGAGACGGGCCATTTCGACATACCCCGAGTCGAGGGTCTCGATCATCGTGGCGCGGGTCATGCGAGCGATGTACGGGCTGACGACCAGCGCGAGGGTCAACGTCGGCAGCACGAGCTGCGACGGGTACGACCAGACAGAGGCGCCCGGCTGCGACATCGTCACCGCGGGCAGCACCTGGAAGACCGAGGTTGCGAAAACCGTGACCAGCAAAATACCGATGACGAATTCCGGCATCGCGGCGAGGATCAGGGTGACCCAAGTGATGGCCTGGTCGCGGCGGAAGCCACGCCACCACGCCGCATAGATGCCGACGAGAATGCCCAGCGGAATCGCGATTAACGCCGCCAAAACCATCAAGACCAAAGAGTTGACCAGCGGTTCACCGAGCAGCTCGGACACCGGGCCGCCGGTGGTGGTGGAGGTGCCGAAGTCGCCCGTCAACACGCCGCCGAGCCACAGGAAGTAGCGTTCGACGGGGTTTTTGTCCAGGTTCATTTCGGCCTGGAGCGCGGCGATGCGCTCCGGGGTAGCCTGCTGGCCCAGGATGGCGCGGGCGGGGTCGCCCGGCAGGAGCAGTGTGGCGCAGAAAATGATGACGGACACTGCCAAAAGAATGAAGATGCTCAAGCCGAGTCGGCGAGCGATGAGTTTGCCCATTGTCTATGCCTCCGCAATCCACATGTCGTAGAACAACGCCTGGGACAGTGCAACGCCACTTGGGTGGGGGCGCGCTCCGACCACGTAGTTGTGGTACGCGTCCACCTGGTTGGGGAAGCCCCAGATGATGTATCCGCCGCGGTCGTAGAATTCGCGCTGGAGCTCTTTGATCTTCTTGCTGCGCTCGCGGTCGTCGACAATGCCGCGTGCGGCTTCGACGCGGGCGGTGAATTCGTCGTCGACCCAGTGCGTCTCGTTGAACGGTGCCTCCTCGGTGGCGCAGCGGTTGACCTGCTCGAGGAAGTTTCGCGTGTAGTAGAAGGTCTGGGAGAACGGGTAGGACAGGTAGTTTCCGTCGGCCCAGAAGGTGGTGGAGTCGACTTGGTCGATCTTCACGCGGATGCCGGCATCGCGGACCTGCTCCGTGAACACCTGAGCGGCGCGGACAGCACCGGAGGCGATTTCGGAGGTGGCAAGGGTGACGTCGATGCCGTCGGGGTAGCCGGCGTCGGCAAGCAATTTCTTTGCTTCTTCGATGTTCTGCTCGCGCTGGGGGAATTCGTGCGGGTACGCCGGGTCGTAGAGGGCGAACATGTCGTTGCCGACCTGGCCCTCGCCGGAGAAGACTTGGTCGACCATGCCGGGGCGCGCGCAGGCCAGGCGCATAGCTTGGCGGACGCGCTCGTCGTCGAAAGGTTCGTGGTCGACGCGCATGGTGAAGGGGAGCCACATGCCGGTTTCAGAACTGACGACGTGCATGCGCGGGTCAGACTCGATGACGCGGACCAGTGCGTGGTTGAGCGCTCCGATGCCGTCGACCTGGGAGGACAAAAGCGCGTTGAGCATCGCGTCCTCCTGGTAGAAATCGACGACCTCGACGCGGTCCAGGTTGGCGGGGCCGAGGAAGTAATGCTCGTTGCGCTCCATGACAGTCTCCCGGCCGGCGGAGAAGCTGACCAGTTTGAAGGGGCCAGCACCGATCGGATTCTCCGGGTCGTAGTCTTCGGGGACGATGCCCATTTGGTACTCGGCGAGCGCATCGGTCAAGGTCGCGTCGGGCCGCGACAAGGAGATCGTCAGCGTGCGGTCGTCGACGACGTTCATGGCTTCGATGTGCGCGATGGACCCTGCGCCGTTCTTCGGGTCGTCCGGATCGGCGACGCGCTCGTAGGTGGCAATCACGTCCTCCGGGCGCACCGGGCGGCCGTCGGAGAATTTCACGCCTTCACGCAGACGGATGGTCCACTCGGTCGCGTCTTCATTCGGCTCGAGGCTCTCGGCGAGACGGTTTTCCAGCTCGTATTCGTAGCCGCGGCGTACGAGGGGCTCGTACAGATTGACCACGCGGGCGGCGTCGCTGGCACTGGCGGGAATGTGCGCGTCCACGGTGTCGGCGGTGGAGCCGCCCACGAGTCCGACGCGCAGGGTGCCACCCTTGCGCGGCGGGCCCGACGTATCGATATTTTCAGCAGGCATCGTTGGCGAGCATGCCGCGAGGGCAGTCGCCGAACCAGCGACTGCCGCGGTGCCCAGCAACTGCCGGCGCGAAAGTTCAACCATGTTTATGTGTTCTCCTTCACGAAGACAGCGTCCGCTGTCATCCACGTATTCAGATATGCCGTCACAGCGTCCGCCGCGTCCGTTGCCGACAGTGCGCCGATGAGCATTTGCACACCGAGACCGTCGATCGTCGCCGTGACAGCGCTCATCATGTCCTCGGGTGCGGAGGCGGTGAATTGGCCGGAGGCCATCCCTTCGAGCACGATGGCGCGCAGCTGCTGGTCCCAGCGGCTGTACGCCACGGCAGTCGCCTCCTTCGCGTCCGCGAACATCGGCGACGACGCCCAGAATTGAGCCCACGTCGTCCACTCCCGGGTGGCTTCCGCGGAACCGTCGAGCTGCACGTGCGCAAAGCGCACCAAACGTCGTGCAGGATCGCTTATCGACGTCACCGCCTCCCGTCTTCCCGCCGCCTGCTCCGAACACAAGTCGAGAGTGGCGAGGAAGATGTCGTTTTTCGAGTGGAAGTAGTAGTGGACAGCTGAGCTGGACATTCCTGCTTCCCGGGCGATGTCGGCCACCTTGACCGCCTCGTAGCCGTTCGACGTGAACAGCGGCCATGCGGCCGCGGCGATTGCGCGGCGCCGGGCGGCCCAATCTGCTTCGCGCGGGCGGGCGGCCGGTGCGTGGCCGGTGGCCGTTGTGGACAGCGGCCTCAGACTGTCCACGGTGACGCCGGTGATCTCCGCCAAACGCTGCAGCTCGGTGGCGCTGAAGCGCCGTACGCCTGAGAGCGACTTGGACAGTTTGCTGGCGTCGATCCCCAAATGGGTGGCCACATCCGCGTGCCTCAAACCCGCCGCGGTGATCGCGGCGCGAGCTGCAGTGTTCGGATGTGTCTGGGCCATGGGCACAACCTTATGTGCAGCTGAGAGGCAATCGCAACAATTTGACTTAGGCGCGAAGGGAATCGCAACTGGCGCGGGGCGTCGATAAGCGAATCGCGGAACTGACCTAGACTGGTGTGCATGGCTTTTGCTGCTGAGCACCCCGTTTTATCGCACTCCGAATTCCGCCCTGTGGGGGAGGTGGAGCGCACCGAGAAACTCTTCAAGGTCGAGTCCGAGTTCGAGCCGTCCGGCGACCAACCGACCGCGATCGCAGAGCTGGACCGCAGGCTGCGCGACGGCGATCCGGATGTGGTGCTCATGGGTGCGACGGGCACCGGCAAGTCGGCGACCGCGGCGTGGCTGATCGAGCAGCAGCAGCGCCCGACGCTCGTGATGGCGCCGAATAAGACGCTCGCCGCCCAGCTGGCCACGGAGCTGCGCGAACTGCTGCCGAATAACGCGGTCGAGTACTTCGTGTCGTATTACGACTACTACCAGCCGGAGGCGTACATCGCGCAGACGGACACCTACATTGAGAAGGATTCGTCGATCAACGACGATGTCGAGCGCCTCCGCCACTCTGCGACGTCGGCCCTGTTGTCCCGCCGCGATGTGGTGGTGGTGTCTTCGGTGTCCTGCATCTATGGCCTGGGTACGCCGCAGTCCTACTTGGACCGTTCTTTGCTTCTTCGGGTCGGTGAAGAAGTGGAGCGCGACCGGTTCTTGCGTTTGCTTGTGGACGTCCAGTACGAACGCAACGACGTGGACTTCAAGCGCGGGACATTCCGCGTGAAAGGTGACACGGTGGACATCATCCCCGCCTACGAGGAAGTTGCCGTGCGCGTGGAGTTCTTCGGCGACGAAGTCGATTCGCTCTACTACATTCACCCGCTCACCGGTGACGTTCTGCAGCAGCGCGAGGAGCTGCGCATTTTCCCGGCAACGCATTACGTAGCTACCGAGGACCGGATGGAGAAAGCAATTGAGGCGATCAAGCTGGAACTCGCCGACCGCCTCGAAGAGCTAGAAAGCCGCGGGAAACTGCTCGAAGCGCAGCGCCTGCGCATGCGTACCGAATACGATCTCGAGATGATTCAGCAGGTCGGGTTCTGCTCTGGCATTGAGAACTACTCGCGGCATATTGACGGCCGTGGTCCTGGATCCGCTCCCGCCACCCTTATCGACTACTTCCCGGAAGACTTCCTCACCATCATCGACGAGTCTCACGTCACCGTGCCCCAGATCGGCGGCATGTACGAGGGCGACATGTCGCGCAAGCGCAACCTCGTCGAGTTCGGCTTCCGTCTGCCGTCCGCGGTGGACAACCGTCCGCTGACGTTCGACGAGTTCGAGGACCGTGTCGGCCAGACCGTGTACATGTCTGCGACCCCGGGCGACTACGAGCTGGAGGCGGCCGGCGGCGAGTTCGTTGAGCAGGTGATTCGTCCGACGGGCCTGGTCGACCCGAAGGTAACGGTCAAGCCCACCAAGGGCCAGATCGACGACCTGATCCACGAGATCCGCGAGCGAACTGAGAAGGATGAGCGCGTCCTGGTGACCACCTTGACCAAGCGCATGGCTGAGGATCTCACTGATTACTTCCTGGATAACGGCATCCAGGTCCGCTACCTGCACTCGGACATTGACACCCTGCAGCGTGTGGAGTTGCTCCGCCAGCTGCGGCTTGGCGAGTTCGACGTTCTCGTGGGTATCAACCTGCTCCGCGAGGGTCTCGACCTGCCGGAGGTCTCTCTCGTGGCAATTCTCGACGCCGACAAAGAAGGCTTCCTGCGCTCGACGAAGTCGCTCATTCAGACCATTGGCCGCGCAGCCCGCAACGTCTCCGGCGAGGTCATCATGTACGCCGATGACATCACTGAGTCAATGCAGGAAGCCATCGACGAGACGGAGCGACGCCGCACCAAGCAGATCGCGTACAACAAAGAGCACGGCATCGATCCGCAACCGCTGCGCAAGAAGATTGCCGACATCCTCGACGAGGTTTACGAGCGCGCCGAGGACGATACGTATGGCGACGGTGCGAAGCGCGGCAGCAGCGGGGAAGAGGCGATGATCGAAGGCCGTGACACATCGTCGATGGCTTCGGACGAGATTGAGAAGCTCATCGCGGACCTGACAACGCAGATGACCGCAGCTGCTCGGGAGCTGAAATTCGAGCTCGCTGGCCGCCTGCGCGATGAGATTGCGGACTTGCGCAAGGAGCTACGCGGGGTCAAAGAAGCCGGTATATAGTGGCCACCATGAGCAAGAACTACAACACCGTTGTTGTTGGCACAGACGGGTCGAAGTCCTCGATGCTGGCTGTTGAGCGTGCCGCGGAACTCGCGGCTGCGTTCGATGCCACGCTGGTCATCGGTTGCGCCTACTACGAGTCAGAAGCAGATGTTTCCACTGCGCTGCGTCAGGACTCGAACACGATTCTGGGCGATGAGACCGCACGCGAGAATCTTGCCAAGGCCGCTGAGCACGCGTCAGCTACCGGTGTGAAGGACGTGCAGACCACGGTTCGCCCGGGTACCCCGGTCGAGGCGTTGATGAGCATCGTCAACGATTACTCTGCAGAGCTGCTCGTCGTGGGTAACCGCGGCATCAACTCTCTGACCGGCCGCCTGCTCGGTTCCGTGCCGGCTGACGTCGCGCGCCAGTCTGACTGCGACGTCATGATCGTCCACACTGTTTCTTAAGCGCCGGAGATCAGGAAACGGGGAGTTCCCCAATTACGGTCAGAGTTTGCGTCGCTCGCGTGACTGCGACGTAGAGGTCTTGCCAGCCTTGCGGTGAGGCATCCACGATCGCCGCTGGCTTATCGACGATGACGTGGTCGAACTCCAACCCCTTCACCTCGTCTACATTGTCTGCGGTGAGTACCGCGACCATCCCGCCGAGGCGTGAGAGCTCAGCTCGCACGGCCTCGGCGTTCGTGTTGTCGGGAAGCCACCGGACCGATTCGTGCTCCTCCGCCTCGCCTGATTCGCGCACCGTCGCGGCCGGGGTGGCCTCCGGATCAATGACCTGCAGGATCTTGTCGGCGACACGCATGATGTCGCCAGGGGTGCGGTAGTTCACCGTGAGTTCATGGGAGCGGTAGCGCTGGCCGACGAACGGCTCGAGCGCGCTGTCCCACGTGTCCACGCCCGCCGGTGAGGAGGTCTGCGCAGTGTCACCCACCAAGGTCATCCACCGCGAGGGGCAGCGGCGGAACACCATCCGCCACTCCATTGCGGACAGCTCCTGGGCTTCGTCGACGATGACGTGCCCGTACGCCCAGGTCATATCCGCTTGTGCTCGCTGGGCGGTGGACCGGATGTCCGTCTCACGTTGGCGGCCGGCGAGCGTTTCAGCATCGATAATGTCGTGCGCGGACAAGACTTCGGCTTCAAACTCGTCGTCGGTATCGGTGTTTGCTGAGGATGCGAGGATGTCGAGTGCGTCTTCAGCGTCTGCGACGAGCTCCCGCCACTGCCGTTCGGCCTTTTCAGCTTCATCGCTGGGTGTGGGGATGCCGACGAGGGTGTACAGCTCGTCGATAAGCGCCGTGTCAGACGCCGTGAATGCGGTGCCGTCAGCGCGGTAGAGCGCGTCTTGGGTCAGCTCGTCATAATCGAAGGCTGCGGCGGCAATAGCCTCCCGGTCGCTGAGGAACTCGGCGAGCACCTCCACCGGATCGAGCTCAGGGAAGTGCTTATCGACGAGCTGAGCCACCTGCGGGTCATCCGCGAGATCATCATGAAGCTGGTCGACATCCGCCTGGGACAGTAGGTTAGACCCGCCGAGGGGGTCTTCACCGATGCGCTTGGCCAGGGCCTCCGCAACCAGTTGCGTCAACGCTTCGGCGAAGAACGGGCGCGCTTCGTTGTGGGGTTTGCGCGATCGACGTGCCCTTGTGCGGGCAGCGGTGATCATGGACGCAGTGGCGGCCAGATCAATGCCGTCGACGCGCAGCAGCTCGTCTTGCTCGGGAACTGTCTGATAGTTCCACACCGCCCGCTTGAGAATAGTGGCCATGTCCTGGCACCCCTTGACCTCGCGGGCGACAAGACTGTCAGTAGCGGCGGGGTCAAATCCTGGCACGAGCTGATCCACGGTGTTCAAGACGACACCGGTTTCACCCAGTTCCGGTAGAACCCGGGAGATGTAATCGAGGAAGGTGCGATTCGGCCCGACAATGAGGACACCAGTGCGCGCGAGCTGGTCCCGCCACGTGTACAGCAGGTAGGCGACACGGTGCAGGGCGACCGCGGTCTTGCCCGTTCCCGGTCCACCAGAGACAACCAGGACTCCACGGGTCGAATCCCGGATGATCTGATCCTGCTCGCGCTGGATAGTTTCCACGATCGACTGCATGTGCCCGGTGCGCGGTGCGTTCATGGCACGGCGCAGAGCCGCTTCGCTGCTGACGTCACTTGTCGTGCCCGACGTTTCCCCAATGGTGTCAGCGTCATCCCAGCCGGAGAGCACTTCGTCATCCACCGCCGTCACGGAACGGCCGCGCATACGGATGTTGCGGCGCGTCTCCACGCCTTCGGGGTGGGCAGTTGTGGCCAAGTAGTAGGGCCGCGCCATCGGGGCGCGCCAGTCCAGCAAAAGAGTGCGGTAATCATCGGCGCGGTCGTCGATGGCCATGCGGCCGATGTAGCGGCGGTCCACGTTCTCCCGGCCGTCGGCGGGATTCTCCGGGGAGTCATCCGCGACGTCGATCCGCCCAAAAACCAAGCCGGTTTCAACGACGTTGAGATCATCCAGTTTCGCGTTCAGGCCGTGATACTCCGTCTCACGGCGAACCAAAGCATCCGCATCCGGGTTGTCTGGGTCCACGTCCAACGCCACAGCCTCAAGCCGTCGCTGGGCAGCCTGAACCTCCGCGTCGAGCCTGCCGAACAAAGCATCCGCGTAGTCCTGTTCCTGGGCGATCTTGGAATCTGTCACCGAGCGCCTAACCTTTCTCTTCCCACCGAAGGAGTGTGCCAGTAAGCAAACAGCCCCGAGACAGGGAGTATTCCCTGCCGCGGGGCTAGTAGGTGCGACCCGGTGAATTAACCGAGCTTCTTCTGCACCTTCTTCACAGCCTTCTTAGCCTGCTTCTCGGCCTTGTTCGCCCTCTTCTTCCACTTACGCTTCTGCCACCAGCTCGGGGAGGCGTCCAGCTCATCGAAAGCGTGCTGCAGGTTCGTGATGGCATCCTGCGCACGGCCCTGCGCCTTGTCAGCAGCCTTGTTGACCTTGCGCTTGCCCTTGAACTTCTCCCACTCGGACGGGCCGAGGTCATCGAGAGAACCCTGCAGGTCGCTCACAACGGAATTGACCTTGCGCTTGGCCTTGAACTTGTCCAGCTCGGACGGGGTCAGATCCTGGACCTTGTCCTGAGCGTCACCAATGAAGCCCTTGACCTGGCGCTTCATGCGGGCCTGCTCGAGCTTGTTCGGCTTGAGGTCCTTGTAGGTGCCCTCAGCCCAGTCGGCAGCGTCAGACGCAGCATCCTGCGCCTTGTCGGCGAACTTGGACGCGGTCTTCTTCCAGTCATCCTTGTTGTCGTCGACGTAGTCAGCGACCTCGGAAGCTGCCTGCTGTGCACCCTCGGAGACAGTCTCCGCGGTATTCTGGAACCACTCGCTGGCCTTGCTCATGGCCTTCTCGGTCTCAGACTGAGTCGGCAGAGCGGACTGGATGTTCTTGTTCGCACGCTTGGCGGCATCCTGTGCGCGCCATGCCAGACCCGGCTTGCCTTCGGTGTCAGCAGTAGCCAGCAGAACACCGCCAAGCAGAGCGACGTTGGTCAGAGCGCCGGTGCGCATCTTGGCCTTCTCCTCGTCGTTCTTGGCCTCCCAGAACGCGTTGCGGGCCATCAGGGTGCACACGGTGGACCCTGCGAGCAGGCCAGCAGAAAGACGCGACATCTTGCCCAGAGCGAAGGTGGCACCCGCGCCGATCTTCACACCACCGTTGATCTTTGCCACAGTCTCCGGGTCGGAGGGAATGTAGCTTGCGTACTGTGCCGGCAGCACAGACTTAATGGTGTTGACGACCTTCTCTGCGCCCTTAGCGTGCTCAGAGGAGCTCGTCACCGTTCCCACGCCGTCTGCGATGTACACAGACGCAAGCATGGGGCGAGCAAGTTTGCGGATCATACTCACTATTCCTTTTCTTATAGGGGTCTTTCTCTACCCACTGTAGACCGATTCCACGGCAAGCGTGCCGGAAATTCTCCGGCAGAGACCTACCAGCGGCGCTCCCACCACTCGTCTAGCTTCGGCCGTTCCTCACCGAGAGTTGTCGGGTCGCCGTGGCCCGGGCGGACAATCGCGTCATCGGGGAAGCGATCGAAGATTCGCTCTTTCACGTCGTTGAAGAGACGGATGAAGTCGCCTTCACCGTTGGTCTTGCCCAACCCGTCAGGGAAGAGGGAGTCTCCGACGAAAAGATTGGTGGTGCCGTCGATCTCAGCCGCGATAGCGGCACCGCCCGGAGTGTGGCCGCGCAGAATGTAGACGGGGAAGGAGTGCCCGGCGAACTCGAGGGTGTCTTCGTTGTGCAGTTCCTTGTCGGGAGCAACCGGCAGGGCAGGGGCATCGAGGAAGGAACCCCAATGAGTCGCACCAGTGCGTTCAAGGATGTCTTCGAGCGCACCGACGTGGTCCCAGTGCCGGTGCGTTGTCAGCACATCGGTGATCTCCACTCCGGCAGATTCGGCCATGGCGAGCAGGGTGTCGGGCTCGCAGGCGGCGTCGATAAGCAAGCCCTGCCCCCGCGAGCACAGCAGATAGCAGTTGTTGTCCATCTCAGAAACAGACACGTGATGCAAGGTGAGGTCCATGCCGCCCCACTGTAGGGGAATGAACAGGGACGTAGATGTGTTGGTAAATTCGTTCGAGGACCCGCAACGCCCGAAATGGAGGACAAGTGGCCGACAAACTCACTGTGCGCGGAGCGCGCGAACACAACCTCAAAGGCATCGACGTGGAGCTGCCACGCGACAAGATGGTCGTGTTCACGGGCTTGTCGGGCTCGGGCAAGTCCTCGCTGGCGTTCGACACGATCTTCGCGGAAGGGCAGCGCCGCTACGTCGAATCGCTCAGTTCTTACGCGCGCATGTTCCTCGGCCAAATGGACAAGCCGGATGTCGACTATATCGACGGTCTGTCGCCGGCTGTGTCCATTGACCAGAAGTCGACCAACCGCAATCCGCGCTCGACGGTGGGCACGATCACGGAGATCTACGACTATCTCCGTCTGCTGTACTCGCGCGCCGGCACCCCGCACTGTCCGGTGTGCGACGCCGTCATCGACCGGCAAACTCCGCAGCAGATTGTGGACCGCGTCATGGAGAACCCGGAGCGCACGAAGTTCCAGGTGCTCGCGCCCATCGTGCGCAAGCGCAAGGGCGAGTTTGTCGACCTGTTCTCTGACCTGTCCGCCCAGGGGTATGCCCGCATCAACGTCGACGGTGAGACCTACCAGCTCTCCGAACCGCCGAAGCTGGAAAAGCAGGTCAAGCACAACATCGACGTCGTCGTCGACCGTCTCACTGTGAAGGAAAGCCAGAAGCAGCGGCTCACGGACTCCGTCGAGACAGCATTGAAGCTTGCCGACGGTCTCGTCGGGTTCGATTTCGTCGACCGCGACGCGGACGACCCCAACCGCGTAGAAATCTTCTCTGAAAAGATGGCCTGCCCGAACGGGCACACGCTCAACGTGGAGGAGTACGAGCCGCGCGCGTTCTCCTTCAACTCTCCCTTCGGCGCATGCCCCGCGTGCGACGGCCTGGGCACCCGCAGCGAGATCGATCCGGACCTGGTGATTCCGGACCCAGACGCACCGGCCGTCGACGCGTTCCAGCCGTGGAACTCCTCGCCGAACAAGGGCTACTTCACCAAGCTCATCGTCGCGCTCGGCAAAGCGGAGGGGTTTGATCCGCATGAGCCGTTGTCGTCGCTAAGCAAAAAGCACCGCACGGCGCTGATCGACGGCACCTCCACGAAGGTGTCCGTCCGCTACAAGAACCGCTACGGCCGCCAACGCAACTTCACCGCCGCGTTCGAAGGTGTGAAGGGCTACTTGAACAGGAAGATCGAGCAGTCCGAGTCGGAGCACGCGAAGGAGAAGTACCTCGCCTACACCCGCGATGTCGCCTGCCCGACGTGCAACGGTGCGCGCCTCAAGCCCGAGATCTTGGCGGTTCGCCTCGACTCGAAGACGCACGGGGAGAAGTCCATTGCGGGGCTGACCGAGCTGTCCGTCGAAGACGCGTCCCAACACCTAGACAACCTCGTGCTCGGATACCGCGAGGAAATGATCGCCGGGGCCGTGCTCCGCGAGATCCAGGCGCGCCTGCACTTCCTGCTCGACGTCGGACTGAACTACCTGACGCTGTCGCGCTCTGCGGGAACGCTCTCCGGCGGTGAGGCACAGCGCATCCGTCTGGCTACTCAGATCGGTTCGGGTCTGGCTGGTGTGCTTTACGTGCTCGACGAGCCGTCGATTGGCCTGCACCAGCGCGACAACCAGCGCCTCATCGCGACGCTGCAGAAATTGCGCGACTTGGGTAACACCCTGGTTGTGGTCGAGCACGACGAAGACACCATTCGGGCCGCCGACTGGCTTATCGACGTCGGCCCCCTCGCCGGTGAATACGGCGGCAAAGTTGTGTACCAGGGCGAGCCGAAGGGCATTGAGAAGGTCGAGGAGTCCCTGACCGGTGCCTATATCTCCGGCCGCAAGGAGATCACGGTTCCGGATGCACGCCGCCCGCTGGACAAGGAGCGGAAGCTGCGCGTCGTCGGTGCCCGCGAGAACAACTTGGACAACGTGTCTGTCGACATTCCGCTGGGCATGCTCGTCGCGGTGACGGGTGTGTCCGGCTCCGGCAAGTCCACGCTGGTCAACCAGATCTTGGCGAAGACCCTGCAGAACCGCCTCAACGGTGCGCGCCAGGTGCCCGGCCGTGTGAAGAAGGTCGATGGCCTCGAGCACCTGGACAAGCTCGTGCAGGTGGACCAGTCGCCGATCGGCCGCACGCCGCGCTCGAACCCGGCGACGTACACCGGTGTCTTCGATAAAATCCGCAACCTGTTCGCGGAGACACAAGAAGCGAAGGTGCGCGGTTACAAGGCGGGGCGTTTCTCCTTCAATGTCAAGGGTGGACGCTGCGAGGCTTGCCGCGGTGACGGCACGATCAAGATTGAGATGAACTTCCTGCCGGACGTCTACGTCCCCTGCGAAGTGTGCGGCGGCGCGCGCTACAACCGCGAAACGCTCGAGGTCCGCTACAAGGGCAAGAACATCGCCGAAGTTCTGGACATGCCGATCAGTGAGGCGACCGATTTCTTCGAGCCCATCACATCGATCCACCGCTACTTGCAGACGCTGTGCGATGTCGGCCTTGGCTACGTTCGACTGGGTCAGTCCGCTACGACTCTTTCCGGTGGCGAGGCCCAGCGTGTGAAACTCGCCGCGGAGCTGCAGAAGCGCTCCAACGGCCGGACGATCTACATCCTGGATGAGCCCACAACGGGCCTGCACTTCGAGGACATCCGCAAGCTCATGCTCGTGCTCAACGGCCTGGTGGACAAGGGCAACACCGTCTTGGTGATTGAGCACAACCTTGACGTGATCAAATGCGCTGACTGGATCATCGACATGGGTCCGGAGGGCGGCTCCGGCGGCGGAACCGTTGTTGCGCAAGGCACGCCGGAGAAGGTGTCCAAGGTGAAGGGGTCCTTCACGGGCGAGTTCCTCGCGGATGTGCTGACGACGTAGCAAGGGGGCGACCATAACCGAGTCCACGAGCGACGACCTCGTTGTGCTCTTCACTGACGGGGAGAAAGTAGTCCTGCCTGACGGCCTCGAGCACTCCGATCCGCTGTACGTCGTGTGTTTTTGGGAGTACAGCGGAGACGGTGAGAAGGACTACTTCATCCAGCGGACTGAAATTGTCCGCGGAGCGACCGACGTGCTCCAGGTCATCGACTACGCGCGGGAGTCGCTCGCTGAGGACGAGCTAGGCACGACCTTCGGTGTATTCGTGATTCCACCGGATCCGTCAGGCACGCGTGAACACATTGACCTCGTCCGTCTGTATGGAGAGGTGCCGCAAGGGCCGTTTGAAGAACCCGCGACTTTCGGCTGGACCATGTACGTAGCCGAAACGGAGGCCTCCGGGACAGTGCGGGGGATCGGCGACCCGCCCGACCCCCGCGAAGCACGGCTACTCCGGGCGGGAGCGCGGGTGGAGAAGTAGCGCTCCTACATCTCGGGGGCTGGCGGTGGAGTGTCCTGCGGGGGTTGGGGTTTGTGAGGTACCGGGCCACCATGTGCCGGTGTTGCGGCGGGGGCCTGTACACCATAAGGTCCCGGTGTCTCTGGTGCTCCTGGTGCCGCCGTTGCCGCGGGCTGAGGTTGCGAGCCACTGTTTCGTTGTGCTCCCAGAACCGCGACCGCGATAAGGAGCAGGCCGGAGACGGTGAACGCCAGTACCCTTGGAATGCCGCTCAGGGAGGCCATATCGAAGAACACGAGCTTTCCTGTTGCGACTAGGGCGAGAACCAGGCCGGCTGTGCGCGCGGACTTCGGGTTCGAACCGGATTCGGGGCGTGGTCGTTTCAACAGCAGCCAGGAGGCGAGAGCCATCACGGCGATCGAGACGGACATATGGCCGATCAGGAATCCAATGTCAGCGCCTGTCAGCGAACTGCGATCACGAGAGGAGAATGGCTGATCGCTCGGCTCAGGCCGCGGCGCAACGAAATCACCGATGATAGTGGTGATGCTGACCCACGAGACCATTGCCAAGATGAGTCCGGCTCCCGCGAGAGCGTTCTGGGCCTCGGTGGGCATTGTGCGCCAGAGTTTCCTTTGAGTCGCGACGACGATGAGGACGGCTGAGAGTGCGATCGCCTCAATGAAGATATAGGAGTCGAGCCCGAACCCCGTGTAACCGCCCGTCGTGATCAAAAGGAGCACACGGACGTTGATGAAGAGGACGATCACCCACGCAAACGTCACGCCGGGAAGATGTACAGGGCGGGTACGGAAGAGGAAGGTTGCGCCGATGAAGGCCATCATGAAGACGATTACGTAGATCGTGTAGCCGAGAACGGACCACTCCAAGGATGCAACTGCATAAGCGACAAGGAACGTCAACGGCGTGACAATGAGCCAACCGTTGACCATGGTGTCGGAGGCGCGCCTAGTGAGAGTGACGAGGACGCACACGATGCATGTTGCAACAACGGGCAGCCAGACGGACCAAGCGTCTGTGATTCCAAAACATGTCCACATGACAAGAGTGGGCATGATGACCGCGTTCAGGATCGGCGGGTTCTGTGACTGGGCGGCCGGTGTGGCCGGGATGAACAGCTCTGACACAACGAGCATGACTGCACCGGCTACCGCGATAACAACGATGACGTTTACTGGGCCTTCCTCAAGCATGCTCGAGACCCACAGAGTCTGCCACGCAAGTAGCGCCGCCGTAGCGGTGCGCACCAAAGCGTGGAGATTCTTTTCGCCGGCACGGAGTTTCCACGTGACTACGAGTGCCGAGAGCGGTGCGACCATTGCGATAGTCGTTTGAAGCACATCGAATGGGTACAGGCAGAAGTGGTAGACGAACATGGACAGACACATGCACAGCACGAGGCCCAGATTGTTCCGTACGGTCGCTAGAACGAGATAGATCATCCACAGGAATATGAAGAACGCGCTCAAGGCGAGGGCTGGGAGCCAGAGCTTCACCCAGGTGACGTAGTACAGGTCGGCATAGATGACCAGTAGAGATGTGATGTACAACGCCGTGACACCTGCCGATGGACCGCGGCGTGTGTCTACCCGGATACCGATGCCCAGTAGCGCGACCCCGAAGATGAGCGCGCCCACCGCGCGGCCAACGGGGCCGAGGAGACCGGTTTGAATGGCCAGGGCGATACCGAAACTGGCGCCTGCAAAGGTAATGAGAGAACCGATGATGGCTGCTACCCGGACTATCTTCTGCTCCGGAGTCAGACTCGGCTTTCGTGGGGCTGAGGGGGCGACAGGCATCGTTGGGCCAATGGGCGGCGGTGACGCTGGATACGGCGACGGTTGCCCCGCCTGGGGTTGGGGAGGCTGCGGCTGCTGAGGCTGTGGTGGCGCGGCGGGAGCTGACACAGCTGCGGGGGCAGACGAAGGCACCGGAACGGGTCCAGGGTCGGAATTTAGCGGGGCAAGGGAGTGGACAATGTCGTCGATAAGCTGTTGGCTGTGCGTGGTCACACGGCGCAGTTCTTCTAGCTGGCTTAGAAGCTTCTCGTTGCTTGTCATACCCTTTAGACTGAAATCCGCTCCAAATGGTTCCATCCGGGAAGGTGTTTTTATCACCTCGTTACCGAGATTTGGCCGAACGTGACCTTGGATGCTAGGGTTCTATTCACTACCGCCTTGCGCGATGTTTCACCGATTTCTCATTGGAGATGCAAAGCGCGGGTTGCAAGTGGAGTTACTCCCACCTGATGCCGCCAGCTAGATGGAAGGCTAAGGGTCAAAATCACGGTAGGTTCGCGTAAGCGCGCCTGCCGTGGACGGATGAACTCCCACGCTATCTCTGAGAGAGCGTGGGTTTTTGTTTGGGGGAGCTGCGTTTGCGGTTCGGTAGCGAACCATTGAAACCCTTCACACTCTAGGAGTTCTCATCAGCGCTGAAGCTCGGATCAACGAACGCATCCGTGTTCCTGAAGTTCGTCTCGTCGGCCCGTCCGGCGAGCAGGTTGGCATTGTCCGTACCGATGACGCACGCAAGCTTGCATACGAGGCAGACCTCGACTTGGTTGAGGTTGCGCCGAATGCAAAGCCGCCCGTGTGCAAGATCATGGACTACGGCAAGTACAAGTACGAGCAGGCCCAGAAGGCCCGCGAGTCCCGCAAGAACCAGCAGCAGACAGTGGTCAAGGAGCAGAAGTTCCGGCCCAAGATTGATGAGCACGACTACCAGACCAAGAAAGCCAACGTTGAGCGTTTCTTGGAGAAGGGCAACAAGGTCAAGGTGACCATCATGTTCCGCGGCCGCGAGCAGTCGCGTCCGGAACTTGGCTACCGCCTGCTGGAGCGCCTCGCTGAGGACATTCAGGAGGTCGGCCAGGTCGAGTCCCGTCCGAAGCAGGACGGCCGCAATATGACGATGGTCCTGGGCCCGGTTCGCAAGGGCAAGAAGTAGATCGTAGAAGCACCAAAGGATTTACAGACATGAAGCAGAAGACCCACAAGGGCACCGCTAAGCGCATCAAGGTCACCGGTTCTGGCAAGCTCCGCCGCGAGCAGGCCGGTAAGCGCCACCTGAACGAGAAGCTGTCGGCTAAGCGCCGCCGCAAGCTCTCCGGCACCACCGACGTTGCTAAGGGTGACGTCAAGCGCACCAAGCGTCTCCTCGGCAAGGCTTAAGAGCGCCCTGCCTCCCAGAAACAATCCGTAACGAGAAGTAAGGAAGTATCACTGTGGCACGTGTCAAGCGCTCAGTTAACGCCAAGAAGAAGCGTCGCGCCATCCTCAAGTCCGCGAAGGGCTACCGCGGCCAGCGTTCCCGCCTGTACCGCAAGGCGAAGGAGCAGTGGCTGCACTCCCAGACCTACGCGTACCGCGATCGTCGCGCACGCAAGTCTGAGTTCCGCAAGCTGTGGATCCAGCGCATCAACGCTGCAGCCCGCATGAACGACATCACCTACAACCGCCTCATCCACGGCCTGAAGCTGGCTGAGGTCGAGGTTGACCGCAAGATCCTCGCGGACCTTGCTGTGAACGACTTCGCTGCATTCTCCGCCATCTGCGAGGTGGCCAAGAACGCTTTGCCGGAGGACGTCAACGCCCCGAAGGCAGCTGCCGCCTAAGTCGCGTTGTGCGGTTCTCCGCGCATTGCTTATCGACGCCCCGTGCGCCACGGTTCCGAACCTGGCCGCGGGGCGTTTGGCGTGTATGCCCCTCATTGGGGCTTACCGAAGTTCCGCGGGTGGGGTGAGCGGGGGTGGTGTTTGGTGGTGTTTGCACCCGGTATTCCTGTCAATTTTTCCGCGGTCGATCATGGCGCGGACCTCGGCCATCCCGCGTTTGTGCTCAGGTAAATATCAGCTCAGACTTCGTTTCCGCTTACATTCTGTGACATTGATCTTTTACACTTCGGCACCGCTCCGTCGCTGAAACGACGGGCGGGTGGATGCGACATGACGCTTCACCGAGGTACCGACAGAAAAGGAACGTCAATGAGACACAAGAAAACAGCGGCCGTCGCGGTAGTGCCTGTAAGCCTCGTGCTGTTAGCCGCAGCGCAAATACCGGTTGCAGGGGCGCAAGATGCGCGCATCACCGATGCTCCGAGAATTGACACGCAGGTGCAGGACGATGAGGCTCCGACGCGCTTCATCGTCGAGTTCACAGAGGAGCCAAGTGCTCCTGAGGAGCGCGCCAGCATTCTCAATTCAGCGACGGACGACCCGCTTCCCGAGGTCACTGAAGTTCGTGAGCGTGAAGACGGCACGAGTGTCGTGGCGGCTGACAAGCGCATGAGCGATGAAGAAGTCCAGGAGTTCATCAAGGACACCCAGAACAGCGGGAAGGTCGCGCACATTGAAGAGGATGTGCGGATGTTTCCCATGGCTGTCAATGATCCTCGCATGGGGCAACAGTGGGCGTTGAACGGAATGGCAGGCCCGAGCATCGAAAGCGCGTGGGAGAATGCTCCGAAGCGGGGCGACGGGCAGACGATCGCTGTTCTGGACACCGGCATCACCTCGCACCCTGATTTGGATGAGAACGTGGCCGGGGGATATGACTTCATTTCTTCTTCCAAGCAGGCTCGCGACGGGGATGGCTGGGACCCTGACCCCCGTGATGAGGGCGACTGGGGGGAAGCGGGCATCTGCGGTGGCGGTGGCGGCAGGCCGTCACCATCTTCCTGGCACGGCACCCACGTTGCAGGTACGTCGGCCGCAGTGACGGACAACGGCGAAGGGGTAGCCAGCGTTGCGCCGAATGCAACGCTACAGCCGGTGCGCGTCATGGGACCGTGCGGTGGCTACAGTTCCGACATCTTCGATGCGATGGATTGGGCCTCTGGTGGCACAGTGAGGGGAGCTGAAGACAACCCGAATCCCGCCAGCATCATCAACATGTCGCTGGGTGGCCCGGGCACGTGCTCCCGCTACTACCAGGAAGTCATCGACAGGGTACGCAGCCGCGGCACCGTCGTCGTTGTCGCCGCTGGCAATGAGAACCAGAACGCGGCCAATGTTTCGCCAGCTAGCTGTAGTGGAGTAGTGACGGTGGCCGCCTCAGGTCAACGGGACGAGAAAGCAAGCTACTCCAACTATGGGGAGTCAGTAGACATCACGGCTCCTGGCGGCGACGCACGCCAAGGCGGCGGGATTCTGTCTACCTACAACTCCGGGAGCAAGCAGCCGGAGCAGCCGAACTACGGCTCGCTGCAAGGCACGTCCATGGCGACGCCGTTTGTTTCCGGTGTCGCTGCACTGATCCGTGGAGAGAACCCAGACATGAGCCCGGAGGAGGTTGCAACTCGACTACGGGACACGGCGCGCCCGATCAAGGGCTCGTGCGCAGGCTGCGGCAGCGGCATCGTCGATCCCGCTGCTGCCGTCGGCGGGCAGGGTGGCGACACCCCGCCGGTCCGGGAACCGGAGAGTTAATCTTCGCTCCCGGAGCACTGCGCGGCCCCGTGCGCCACGGTTCGCAACCTGGCCGCGGGGCGCTCGGCTTACGGAACCTACCTGAGAAGGCTGTTGTGAGTGTAGGTTGAACCCCAGCAGCGAGGTCAGGAGGGTATCGGTATGGCGGTGAGAGTGGGCGGTGCGCCGTCGGAAAGCGCGTGGCTCTTCTTCGACCGTACGCTGAACACGTACGTCTGCAAAGCCGCCCAGCGAAGATAAACCGAAGCGCAAGCCGAATCCCGTGGTGAGAGCGATGAAGGATTTCGCGATGCAGTTGATTGGTCTCCACCTGGGGTACTTGCTCCCGGTTGCCGTGGTTCTCACGTTCGGATTGCCGGCGGTGCTGGTCATCGTTTTCTTCCTGAACATTGAGCGGATGAATTCCGGTGTCGGTGGTCTGGTCATGTTCGCAATCTTGATAGCGCTGGGAATCGCGTGGTTCTTCGTCATGAAACGCATCGTGTCTGATCCCGACTTTCCTCATTCGATCTCGAGGAAGGCGCGCGGCGTGCTGACCAATCCGCTTGTGAAGCAAGCGCAGCGCGGCACGTTCAACGGCATCAACGAAGTTCCGCACGCCTTGCCTTACGCGCGAGCGTTGTTTGAACGGCAGCAGCGCGGGCTCGAACTAGAAAACATGCTGCCTTTTGACGTGCAGATCGCTCACGACATCGAGTTGAACCCCGGCCGGAGTTCGAATCTCATTCGCGTCGCGGAAACTGAGGTGCGCGCAGTCAACCCCATTGCGTTTACTCGCGTCGATTCCGCAGCCTCGGCCACGAACCCGGACCCGAACGACCGTTTCCTCCGGGCACTGGTCGACGAAGCCCGATCGACGAGGACTCTTCCCGTTGGGCATATCATTTCCACCCGTGGAGGCGTTGTTGTGGCAGACGTCAAGTACTGGCGGGGGACTCTGACTCAGACATCGAAGCACACCTTGGTGGATCATGCCCTCGGTCTCGAGGAGCTGTCGCGCCACCGGTCGGTGACCGCGCTCGCCGAAGCAGGACGGTTCATCAACGGCGGTGACGTAGCTTTGATCCTCGTCATCGTTGTCGGAGGCAAGGTCGAGGGCGGACAGCTGGAGACACGAATGAAGGGGTTTCCGGTCGTCGTCGCTGAGTGGGAGGAAGCAATGTCGGTTCTCCACCACCTCGACGCGAAGAAGAATGTCGAACCGGTCTCTATCGACACCATTCTCGAGAACAGCCCAGTTGCTTAAGCAAGGTGGGTGAGCTGACATGAAGTAGCTTCGGGCTAGGTAGCGGCGTTCACTCGGTACTCTTGGGGGTGTGGCAGAAGTTGTCGAGCTCGACTTCCCGTTCACCGGATGGTGGCGCGCACGTAATAGCCCCGCCCGCCGGGTGCCCAGTCACGGCTCGCACATGCTGGGGACTACGTACTCAATTGACTTCATCGGTCTGTCCGAAGGTGGTCGCACCGCGCCGTGGAGCTGGTCCACTCCTTTCGGATTGGAGGATCCGGAGTCGTTCCCGTCATTCGGGTGCGACGTGCTCGCTCCCGTTGGCGGGGAGGTGGTGGAGGCATGGGACGGAATTGCAGACCATGAAGCGCGCCGGTCGCCGTTCCGGCTGCTGCCGTACATGCTTGGCCAGCGGAAACGCTTGCGCACCGGCGGCATCCGGGCAATCACCGGAAATGCCGTGGTGGTGCGGTGCGCAGCAACCGGGTACTACGTTGCTCTTGTGCACCTGAAGCAGGGGAGCGTGACGGTAACAGTCGGGGATAGTCTCCGTGCCGGCGACGTGATCGGCCAGTGCGGAAATTCGGGGAACAGCACCCAACCACACGTTCACGTGCAGGTGACTGACTCACTGGACTGGACGCACTGCACAGGCATCCCAATGGCTTTTCGTGCGAGCCCGGATGAGACGGCGTGGATGCCGGGGGAGAACGAGATTTTCCATGTTGCCGAAACGCACCGGTGATACGCGGTGGCGGGTACCACGATGACACGGATGCACGCGAAAGCGCTTAGCATCGAAGTCACATTGCACCCGATTCCGGAGGCTGTCGCCTAATGGCTCTCGACTTTTCTGAACCGTTCACCGAACGCACCCCGCGCGTGGTCAACGCCGCCAAGCTGAACCGGGCGGCCGGCCGGAAGAAGGCTGGTCGGTTCCTTGCAGAAGGAGAGAATTCGGTGGAGGCCGCCGTTGCCACGGGCGCGGCAACAGACCTCTTCGTCACTGAAGCCGCTGCCGATCGCTTTTATGACGTAGTGACCACCGCCGCCTACATGGACGTGTTCACTCACGCCATCACGGACAAGGCCGCCCAGTCTCTCACTGACACAGTGCACACAACCGGCATTTTCGCCGTGTGCAAGCCGGTCACCTGGACGCTCGGCTCTGTGCTCACAGGTCGCCCCAAACTCGTCGCGGTGTGCGTGGGCACGAATGATCCGGGCAATGCGGGAACCATCATCAGGCTTGTCGACGCGCTCGGTGCCGACGCCGTCATTTTCGCCGGTGACACAGTCGACCCAGAGTCCCCGAAGGTAGTCCGTTCTTCTGCCGGCTCGCTCTTCCACGTGCCGGTGGCGCGTGAGCGCGACGTGAACGGTGCGATTGGTCAACTCCGAGCAGCGGGTCTGAAACTGGCGGCGACCACAATGGGCGGAGAAGTCTCGCTCGACGACCCCGGCAACGCGCTTGATCAGCCGACTGCCTGGCTGTTCGGCAACGAGGCGCACGGGCTTCCCGACGATGTACTGGCTGCCGCTGACTATCGCGTCTCCATCCCGATCAAGGGCTCGGCCGAGTCGCTGAATCTTTCCACGGCCGCGTCCATCTGCCTGTGGGAATCCGCCAAGATGCTGGGGGATTGAACCTTTAGCCGAGGCACGGTGGAACGGGGCTAGCGCCCGGGCAAGAATGACAGTATGCTGTCATGTATGACCAAGCTGCTAGCTTGCTACGCCACAGACACCATGGCCGACTGGGAGTTTGCCTACCTCACGACGCTGGTTGCTCGGGCGCAGCAAGCGAAACCGGGGACCTGCGAGATCCAGTTCGTGGGAGACAGAGTGGAAGACGTTCACACTCTCGGCGGTTTGAACCTCAAGCCAGATGTTGATCTCGATGAGCTTGATCTCGACCAGTTGAGTGTCTTGGTTATCCCAGGAGGGGACACCTATGGCTCGGGTCATGAACCACTCTTAGAGATTGTCCGAGAATGCGAAAGGCAAGGAGTGCCGGTTGCCGCCATCTGTGGCGGCACTATCGCACTCGCGCGGGCTGGAGTACTCGATCATCGCAAACACACCTCAAACGCCATGGAGTTTCTGGTCGGGACCGGTTATCTAGGGGCCGACAACTACTCGGACGCGCCCACGGAAAGTGACAGGGGAGTGATCACAGCGTCTGGCATCTATCCCGTGCAGTTCACGGCCGCTGTTCTGCGTGAGATTAATTTGCTCTCAAACGACCTCATCGACTCATGGGAGAAGCTCTACTTGGGTGACCCTGAGATATTCCCAGAGTTTATGGAGGCTCTAGATGCCTGGCAGAACGCCTGAGGGGGATGCTCTCACAGACCTCGTTCTGCCCCTCTTTGAGGTCGCTGCTGAACTGGAGAGCGCAGCTATGTCGATCACGGATGGTACGAGCCTGTCGCCAGCGATGTGGAAAGTTCTGGGCTTGGTCATCGATGAACCGTTGACGGTCGCGGAGATCTCCCGCCGATTAGGAAACGCGCGTCAGAGCGTGCAAAGACTGGCTAACGTTGCCGTCGAAACGGGGGCAGCACAGTGGCAAAGCAATCCCGCGCACAAACGTTCGCCTTTGCTCGCACTCACTCCAGTAGGCAAAGCCAACCTTGCTGAACTCCGGCCGCGCCAACACAGGTGGGCGAATGCGGTTGGCGGCAAGATGGGCGAGGAGGAATTGCAATGCCTCTCGAGCCACATCGAGAGGCTTCTTAGTACCTTGCGGGATGTGAGCATTAATAGGGCCCAGCTCACGGTAGCCGAATAACTGGGCCTTGCCGCGGGGAAACCGAGGTGCGCAGGTATGCTGGTGACCGTTTTGAAAACGTATGTCTGGAAAGGCGCGGGTGAACGGTAGCGTGGCTGATCAGAGCACTCCCACACCGGAAATCGAACTGACCGAAGAGAGCTTGAATGCCGCTGCGGATGCAGCCATCGCCGCCTTTGAGGCGGCGGAGGATCTCACCGCCCTCCAGGCCGCCAAGCGCGCGCACCTTGGTGAGCAGTCGCCGATCATGCAGTCACGCAAGGCGCTCGGTACTTTGCCCAAGGACCAGCGTAAAGATGCCGGACGGTTCGTGAACATGGCCCGCGGCCGGGCTGAGAAACGCTACAGTGAACTGCACACCGAGCGTGAGGCGGAGTACCGCGAGCAGCAGCTGCGCGAGGAGAAGGTCGATGTCACCCTGCCGACGTCCCGTGCACAGGCCGGTGCAATGCACCCAATTACGACTCTCAGCGAGAACATTGCAGACATCTTCATCGGCATGGGCTGGGAGGTTGCCGAGGGGCCGGAGGTTGAAGCTGAGTACTTCAACTTCGACGCGCTCAACTTCATCCCGGACCACCCGGCGCGCACGCTGCAGGACACGTTCTACGTCGGCAGCGAGCGTTCTCGCCAGGTCATGCGCACGCACACCTCACCGGTACAGGTGCGCACGATGCTCGAGCGTGATCTGCCGATTTATATCGCATGCCCGGGCCGTGTGTTCCGTACGGATGAGCTCGATGCGACGCACACGCCGGTCTTTCACCAGGTGGAGGGGCTCGCCGTCGATAAGGGCCTGACCATGGCGCACCTGCGTGGCACCTTGGATCACCTGGCCAAAGTCCTGTTCGGGCCGGAGACGAAGACGCGCATCCGCACCAATTACTTCCCGTTCACGGAGCCGTCCGCAGAGGTGGATGTGTGGTTCCCGAACAAGAAGGGCGGCGCCGGCTGGATCGAGTGGGGCGGCTGCGGCATGGTCAACCCGAACGTCCTGCGTGCGGTCGGCGTTGACCCGGAAGTCTACTCCGGGTTCGCGTTCGGGATGGGTATTGAGCGTACGCTGCAGTTCCGCAATGGACTGACCGATATGCGCGACATGGTTGAAGGCGACGTGCGGTTCACCCAGCCGTTCGGAGTACAGGCTTAAGGGATAAGGGGAGGAAAAGAAAGATGCTGATTTCCCAGAACTGGTTGATGTCCCTGCTGAACAACGCCGGCAACCCCGGCTGGACCGTGAGCGCTGAGGAGCTCGACGCCGGTTTCGTGCGCGTGGGTTTTGAGACGGAAGGCTATGAGCCTCTGCCGGAGATCACCGGCCCGCTCGTTGTGGGCCGCGTGAAAGAGATCGAAGAGCTCACGGAGTTCAAGAAGCCGATCCGTTACTGCCAGGTCGACGTTGGCCGGGCCAACGGCACTGGCGAACTGCAGGGCATTATCTGCGGTGCTCGCAACTTCAAGGAGGGCGACCTCGTGGTCGTCTCCCTCCCAGGTGCCGTGCTGCCGGGCGGCTTCGAGATCGCCGCGCGTGAGACCTACGGACACATCTCCAACGGCATGATGGCCTCGGAGGCTGAGCTCGGCTTCACCGCCACGAGCGACGGGATTATCGTCCTCGAGGAGGGTGCCGGCGAGCCCGGCCAGGACGCCCGTGAGGTGCTCGGCGGCCCGGATACGGTCTTCGACGTTAATATCACCCCGGACCGCGGATATGCGCTGTCTGCACGTGGTCTCGGCCGCGAGGTCGCTTCCGCATTCGACCTCGAGTACAAGGACCTTGCCGCAGATCCGTCTATCGCGGGCATCGATGTCAGCGATGTTCCGGCCCCGGCCGGCGATCTCATCCCGATCACTCTTGAGGAGTCCACGAAGGCGCAGCGCTTCGGCCTGCGCATGGTCGAGGGTATTGACCCGAAAGCTCAGGCGCCGTTCTGGCTCAAGCGCGTGCTCATGCTCGGTGGTGTCCGTTCCGTCAACGCCGCGACCGACGTGACCAACTTTGTCATGCTGCTCACCGGCCAGCCAATGCACGCCTTCGACGCTGACAAGATCGCCGGCGGTCTGCGCGTCCACAACGCTCAGGGTGGGGAAGAGTTCGAGACGCTTGATCACGTCAAACGCACCCTCACTGCGAACGATGTGGTCATCTCCGACGACAACGGCATCCAGTCCCTGGCGGCGATCATGGGCGGCACGACATCGGAGATCTCCGACGAGACCACCAATGTCTACTTCGAGGCGGCATCGTGGGACGCGCTCACCGTCGCACGCAGCGCACGCCACCACAAGCTCAGCTCTGAAGCTTCTCGACGTTTCGAGCGCGGCGTTGACCCCGCCATCATCGAAATCTCCCTCGACATTGCCTGCGCACTGCTGGCAGACATCGCTGGCGGAACCATCTCCGACAAGCGCACCCTCGTCGGCGACGTCAAAGACCGCGCGCCGATCGAGATGCGAGTGAGCCGCCCGTCCGAGCTCATCGGTGTCGACTACTCCAAGGAGACAGTCGTACGCCGCCTCGAAGAAGTGGGGTGCGCTGTAACGGGCGACGACGAGACTTTGCGCGTCACCCCACCGACGTGGCGCACTGACCTCAACGAGCCGGTCGAGCTGATCGAGGAGATTGTTCGTCTCGAGGGCTTGGACGATATTCCGCTCGAGCTGCCGACCCCGCGCGGTGGTCGCGGCCTGTCCCCGGTGCAGCGCCGCCGCCGCGCCGTCACGCACGCGCTAGCGTACTCCGGCTATGTGGAGATCATTCCGACGCCGTTCATGCCCAACACGGTTTTGGACACCTGGGGACTCGAGAGTGGCGACAAGCGCCGCAAGACCGTGCAGGTCCAGAACCCGCTTGATGCCGACTACGCCGTACTGGCCACGACGCTGCTGCCGACGATGCTCGAGGCCGTCGGCCGCAACGTCGCTCGGGGCCGCACGGACCTGGCCCTGTACTCGGTCGCGCAGACCGTGTTCAAGACCGCCGACGAATCTCCGATGCCGAGCGTGCTGGAGCGTCCGACTCCGGAGGTGCTTGAGGAGCTCATCGGTTCCCTGCCAGAGCAGCATCTGCACGCCGCTACCGTGGCGATCGGCAACAAGGAGCTTGAGGGCCCCTGGGGCAAGGGTCGTACGTATACGTGGGCGGATGCGATCGAGTCGGCTCAGATCGTCGCTAAGTCCTGCGGTGTGGAACTGGACATCGAGTCTGCCGAACACCTGCCGTGGCACCCCGGACGTTGTGCGCAGCTTTCCGTCGATGGCAGCGTTGTCGGCTACGCGGGTGAACTCCACCCGCAAATTCTCGAAGCCCTCGGTCTGCCCGAGCGCACCTGTGCGATGGAGATCGATCTGACCGCGCTACCGATAAGCGAGAACCTGCCGGCTCCGGTTCTCTCGGCGTTCCCAGCACTGCACCAGGACATTGCGCTCGTTGTCGATGATGACATCCCGGCTGAAACTGTGCGTCGCACGCTCGTCGAGACGGCAGGCGAGCTGCTGGAAACCGTTGAGCTTTTCGACGTCTACCGCTCCGACGCCCTCGGCGACGGTAAGAAGTCGCTCGCATTCGGTTTGGTGTTCCGTGCCTCTGACCGCACTTTGACGGACGAGGAAGCTAATGAGGCTCGCCTGGCTGCTGCGGAAGCGGCTGCTCAACGTCTCGGAGCCCAGATGCGCGCATAAAATGAATATGGTGGAATAGTTTGCAAGTGTCTGGTCAGATGCGTAGCATGACCGCTATGACAGACAACCAGGGCACTGCAACCGGTACTGACACCGTCACCGTGGCTGTTGCCGGCGCCACCGGGTATGCGGGCGGGGAGATCCTCCGCCTGCTGCTCGGACACCCGCGCTATGCCGACGGGACGTTGAAGATCGGGGCGTTGACGGGCAATTCCAATGCAGGTCAGGGCGTCGATACGCTCATGCCGCACCTGCCGCAGCTCGCGGACCGCGTCATTGAGCCGACGTCGCCGGAAACATTGGCCGGCCATGACGTTGTCTTTCTCGGCCTTCCGCACGGATTCTCTGCAGAGATTGGCTCTGCTCTGCCGGAGGAGACCCTCGTGCTTGACTGCGCTGCGGACTTTCGCCTGCGCAATGCCGACGATTGGACAAAATACTACGGCGGCGAACATGCAGGCTCATGGCCGTACGGCATTCCGGAGATCCCGGGTCGCCGCGAGGAGATCGCCGCGGCCAAACGCATTGCGGTCCCGGGCTGCTTCCCGACGGGCGCTACCCTCGCAGCTTTGCCTGCCGTCGCACATGAACTCGTGGGGCCGCGGCTCAACGTCGTCTCCATCACCGGTGTTTCCGGTGCCGGCAAGAAGACGAATGTTGACCTGCTGGGGGCAGAAACCATGGGATCGCTGAAGGCCTACAACACCGCCGGCAAGCACCGCCACACTCCCGAGATGGTGCAGAACCTGAGCGAGGTCACGGAGAAGGACGTGATAGTCAGCTTCACGCCGGTGTTGGCACCACTGCCGCGCGGGATTCTCACCACGGTCACTGCTCCTTTGACGGAAGGGATGACCGAGGATGAGGCGCGGGGCGTGTACGCGGAGTACTACGCGGGCGAGCCATTCATCCACCTCCTGCCGAAGGGCGTGCAGCCCCAGACGCAGAACGTGGTCGGGTGCAACATGTGCCACGTCCAGGTGGAGGTCGATCAGGATGCGGGAGTGCTGCTGGCTACCTCGGCGATTGACAACCTGACCAAGGGCACGGGCGGTGCCGCCGTGCAGTGCATGAACATCGCGCTGGCTGAGATGGGGTTCAACGAAACGGACGGACTGCCCCGGGCGGCAGTCGCGCCCTAAGTAGGTGAAGGAGAGACAATGAGCGCATCTGAGAAAACGGGTGTGACCGCACCCGCAGGCTTTAGCGCCTCGGCAACGACGGCCGGAATCAAGCCGTCCGGAAAACCCGACATGGCGCTGGTGGTCAACCATGGCCCGCGCTTTGACGCCGCTGCAGTGACCACGCGCAACAAAGTCGTCGCATCACCGGTGAAGGTCACTCGTGACGCGATGACGACGGGCTCACTGGCCGCCGTGGTGTTCAACTCCGGTAGTGCCAACGCCTGCAATGGCCGTCAAGGCGATGTGGACGCAGTGGAGATGCAGTCGCTGGCAGCCCAGTCGATCGGCGTAGCACCCGAGGATGTCGCGGTGTGCTCCACGGGCCTGATCGGTGAACTCATGCCCATGGACAAGGTCCGCGCAGGCATCGAAACACTCGGTGGCCAGCTCGGTGACAACGGTCATGAGGCTGCTGTGGCCATTCTGACGACTGACACAGTGGAGAAGCAAGCGCTTGTAGAGCGCGACGGGTGGAGCATCGGCGGCATGGCCAAGGGCGTGGGCATGATGGCCCCGTCGCTGGCGACCATGCTGGTGTGCTTGACTACCGATGCTGAGGTGTCTGCGGGGGAGTTGGATCAGGTGCTCAAGGAAGCGTCGAAAAGCACCTTCAATACGCTCGACATTGATGGCGCGACCTCGACCAATGACACTGTCATCCTCATGGCGTCGGGCGCTTCTGGCGTCCAGCCCGACAAGAGCGAATTCGCCGCTGCGATCGCCGAGATCTGCGCGGATCTGGCTGACCAACTCCAGGCGGACGCTGAGGGTGTGACCAAGCGCGTAGCCATCACTGTTGAGGGCACTGCCGACGATGAGCAGGCTCTCAACGCCGCACGCACGATCGGACGCGACAACCTGTTCAAGTGCGCCATGTTCGGCTCCGATCCGAACTGGGGCCGCGTGCTCGCCGCGGTGGGCATGGCGGATGCGGAAATGGACCCGGACAACATCAGCGTCTACTTCAACGGCCAGCCGGTCTGCGAGGGCAGCACTGGTGCACCTGGTGCGCGCGAAGTCGACCTCAGCGGCATTGACGTTGACGTGCGCGTTGATCTCGGGACTGGCGGACCCGGAACGGCCACGGTGCGCACCACTGATCTGTCCTACGCCTACGTGGAAATCAACTCGGAGTACTCGACGTAAATGGAACCTTCACAGCTCTCCCGGGCTCTCTCCAATCAGGACCGGGCACACGTGCTCGCCGAAGCTCTGCCGTGGCTGCAGCACTTCCGCGACAAGATCGTCGTGGTCAAGTATGGCGGCAATGCCATGATCGACGAGGACCTGAAGTCCGCCTTCGCCGCTGACATGGTCTTCCTGCGCACCGTGGGGGCGAAGCCCGTCGTCGTGCACGGTGGCGGGCCGCAGATCACCGACATGCTGGGACGTCTGCAGCTCGACGGCGGTGAGTTCGTCGGCGGGTTCCGCGTGACTACACCAGAGATTCTCGATGTGGTGCGCATGGTGCTCTTCGGCCAGGTCGGCCGCGACCTGCTGGGCCGCATCAACTCGCATGGGCCGTACGCGGTGGGCACCTCGGGCGAGGATGCAGGACTGTTCACGGCGGAGAAGCGTCTTGTCGAGGTCGATGGGGAACTGACCGACATCGGTCTCGTCGGTGAGATTGTCGATGTTGACCCGTCTGCAGTGATGGACATTATCGACGCCGGTCGCATCCCAGTCGTTTCCGGCATTGCCCCCGGAGCGGACGGAAACGTCTACAACATCAACGCCGATTCTGCTGCCGGCGCACTCGCTGCCGCGCTCGATGCTGAGCGCCTCGTTGTACTCACCAACGTCGAGGGCCTCTACACCGACTGGCCGAACAAGGACTCGCTCGTGTCCAAGATCGAGCTCGAGCAGCTCGACGAAATCATGCCGTCGCTCGACTCCGGAATGATCCCGAAAATGGAAGCCTGTGTGACCGCTGTGCGTGGGGGCGTCAGCGCCGCCCACGTCATTGACGGACGGATCCCGCATTCCGTGCTGCTGGAGCTGTTCACCATGGGAGGCATTGGCACCATGGTGCTTCCCGACGAATACGACACCGCCAACTATCCCGACGGAACCGTGTTCAGGAAGGACGACCTGCAGTGAGCAACCAGCAAGTACTCGGGCAGTGGACCAAGGCGCTAATGAATACCTACGGCACCCCGCAACTGCCGTTGGTCAGCGGCCGCGGCGCCACGGTGCGCGACGCCGACGGCAACAGCTACATCGACATGCTCGCCGGCATCGCAGTGAACTCACTGGGCCACGCCCACCCGAGGCTGGTGGAGGCCGTCGACAGCCAGGTCCGCACGCTCGGCCACATCTCCAACTTCTTTGCCTCGGAGCCAGCGTTGAGCGTGGCTCAGTCGCTCAAGCAGCGTTCCGGTGATCCATCCGCGAAGGTCTTCTTCTGCAACTCCGGTGCAGAGGCGAATGAGACTGCGTTCAAACTCACCCGCTTGACCGGCCGCACCCGCGTGCTGGCGGCGCTCGATGGCTTCCACGGCCGCACTATGGGCTCGCTGTCTTTGACTGGCCAGCCAGGTAAGCAAGCCCCCTTCGAGCCGCTCGTGCCCGGGGTGGAGTTCTACCGTTACGGCGACATTGACCACCTGCGCGAACTCGTCGAGCAGGACCCGACGCAGACTGCCGCCGTCTTCCTTGAGCCGATCCAGGGTGAGACCGGTGTCATCCCAGCGCCGGAGGGATTCCTAGAAGCGGTCCGCCAACTGTGCGATACCCACGGCATCCTCATGGTCGTCGATGAGGTGCAAACCGGCGTCGGACGCACCGGAGCGTTCTTCGCCCACACAACCTCGGGGGTGCAGCCGGACATTGTCACCATGGCCAAGGGGCTGGCCGGCGGGCTACCGATCGGGGCTGTCATCGCGCGGGGTGATGTGGCCGATCTGTTCACGCCCGGTTCCCACGGGACCACCTTTGGAGGCAATCCGATCTCCTGCGCGGCTGCCCAGGCAGTGCTGGAGGTTGTCGACGATCAGTTCTGTGCTGAGGTGCGGGAGAAAGGGGAGGGGCTGGCGCGTGACGTCGAAAAGCTTGACGGCGTCGACCATGTGCGCGGCCGCGGATTGATGCTCGGCGTCGTGCTGGACAAGCCCGTGGCGAAAGACGCCGTGACCATCGGTCTGAAACACGGCGTGATACTCAACGCCCCCACTGAGTCTGTGGTGCGCCTGACCCCGCCGCTGGTGATCACCGGCGACGAGCTGCGCGCAGCAACGGACGCGATCGCAACTACGCTGGAGGAAGCACTGTCCCGCTTTGCCAGCACCAACGGAGGACACCAGTGACCACACCACGCCACTTCCTAGCCGACGACGATGTGACCCCCGCTGAACAGGCGGAGATTCTGGCTCTCGCGGCCGAGATGAAGCGCGACCGCTATTCCCGCCGCCCGCTCGAGGGGCCGCAATCTGTTGCCGTTCTCTTTGATAAAACGTCGACACGCACCCGCTTTTCTTTCATGGCGGGCATCGCTGAGCTCGGCGGTTTCCCGATTGTGGCCGAGACCGGCAACTCGCAGATGGGTAAAGGTGAGACCTTCCAGGACACTGGCGCGACCTTGTCGCGTTACGTCTCCGCGATCGTGTGGCGCACGTACGCGCACTCGAACTTCACGGAGATGGCAGAGGGGGCGAGTGTGCCGATCATCAATTCGCTTTCCGACGATCTTCACCCCTGCCAAATCTTGACCGACCTGCAAACAGTCATCGAGAACCTATGCCCGGAGGAAGGCCCGGCGGGCCTGCGGGGTAAGCATGCCGTTTACCTAGGTGATGGCGACAACAACATGGCGAATTCCTACATGATCGGCTTCGCCACCGCTGGGATGGACATCACCGTCATCTCCCCGGAGGGATTCCAGCCGCGCACGGAATTCGTGGAACGCGCGCAGGCCCGCGCTGCAGAAACGGGTGCAACGGTCGCCGTCACGTCCGATGTGGCGGCCGTGGATGGTGCTGATGTGGTCATCACCGACACGTGGGTGTCCATGGGCATGGAAGAAGACGGCAAGGACCGCCGTACTCCGTTCCTGCCGTACCAAGTGGATGCAGCGATGATGGGCCGTGCCAGCGACGGCGCGATCTTCCTGCACTGCCTTCCGGCGTACCGTGGCAGTGAAGTCACGGCTGAAGTCATCGACGGCCCGCAGTCGCGCGTGTTCGACGAGGCAGAAAACCGCCTGCACGCGCAGAAAGCGCTGCTTGCCTGGCTGTTGGAGAACCAGTAGATGAGTGCACCGAATTCGCGTACCGCACGCCAGGCGAAGATCCTGGCGATTCTCGATCACACCCGGGTGTCCTCGCAAGTGCAGCTGTCCGAGCTGCTCCTGGATGAGGGCATCGATATCACCCAGGCCACTTTGTCGCGCGACCTCGACGAACTTGGAGCGCGGAAGGTGCGACCGTCGGGCGGCGGGCGTTCCTACTACGCAGTCGGGGAGGAGGCCCAGTCGTTCCAGGCCTCGCCCAAAGGCCCGCGCGACAAGCTGCGCCGGATGCTCGCGGAACTGGTGGTGTCTGTCGACTACACCGGCAACATTGCAGTACTGCGCACACCGGCGGGGGCTGCGCAGTACCTGGCCAGCTATATCGACCGGGTCGCGCTGGAGAAAGTCGTGGGCACCATCGCTGGCGACGACACGATCTTCGTGCTGGCACGCGAACCACTCTCCGGCAGGCAACTCGCCGAGGAATTCATGGGCGACCGCGTCGACGGCGCCGAGGACGCTGAAGAGTAGACTTTCTTCGGTTTGGATCTCAAACAGAACCAATTGAACCGATAAGCAAAACAAGGAGCTTTGACACCAATGACTAACCGTGTTGTTCTCGCGTACTCCGGTGGACTGGATACCTCTGTGGCCATCCCGTACCTGGCAGAGATGACTGGTGGTGAAGTCGTCGCCGTTTCCCTCGACCTGGGGCAGGGTGGAGAGGACATGGAGTCGGTGCGTCAGCGCGCGCTCGACTGCGGCGCTGTCGAGTCCATTGTGGTGGACGCCCGTGACGAGTTCGCTGAGGAATACTGCCTGCCCACCATCAAGGCGAACGCGCTGTACATGAAGCAGTACCCGTTGGTGTCCGCGATTTCGCGCCCGCTCATTGTGAAGCACCTCGTGGAGGCCGCGCAGGAGCACGGTGGCACACACGTTGCCCACGGCTGTACCGGTAAGGGCAACGACCAGGTCCGTTTCGAGGTCGGCTTCGTCAACCAGGACCCGGACCTGGAGATCATTGCTCCGGCCCGCGACTACGCATGGACCCGCGACAAGGCCATCGAGTACGCAGAGGGCAAGGACCTGCCGATCGAGCAGTCCGCTGCGTCTCCGTTCTCCATCGACCAGAACGTGTGGGGCCGCGCCGTGGAGACTGGCTTCCTGGAGGACCTGTGGAACCCGCCGACCAAGGATCTGTACTCCTACACTGAGGACCCGGCGCTGGGTAATGCTCCGGACGAGGTCATCATCTCCTTCGAAGCCGGTAAGCCGGTGGCTATCGACGGCCGCAAGGTGACTGTCCTCGAGGCCATTGAGGAGATGAACCGCCGCGCCGGTGCTCAGGGCATTGGTCGCCTGGACATGGTGGAGGACCGCCTGGTGGGCATCAAGTCCCGCGAGGTGTACGAGGCACCGGGTGCAGTCGCACTGATCACCGCTCACCAGGCGCTCGAAGACGTCACCGTCGAGCGCGAGCTCGCGCGTTACAAGAGGCTTATCGACGCCCGCTGGTCCGAGGAAGTCTACGACGGCCTCTGGTTCGCACCGCTGAAGCGCTCCCTCGACGCCTTCATCGAGTCCACCCAGGAGCACGTCACCGGCGACATCCGCATGGTCTTGCACGCCGGTACCGCTACCGTGAACGGTCGTCGTTCCAACCACTCCCTGTACGACTTCAACCTGGCTACCTACGACACCGGCGACACCTTCGACCAGTCCCACGCCAAGGGCTTTGTCAAGCTGCACGGCCTGTCCTCTGAGATTGCCAACAAGCGCGACAGGGCAGCCGCTAACGCAACTGCCCAGGAGTCCTAATGGAAAAGCACGGAACCAACCAGGGCGCACTGTGGGGCGGTCGCTTCTCCGGCGGGCCCTCGGAAGCAATGTTCGCGCTGTCTGTGTCCACTCACTTCGACTGGATCCTTGCCCCGTATGACGTGCTCGCGTCGAAGGCCCACGCGAAGGTCCTTAACCGGGCGGGACTGCTGACCGATAGCGACCTCGATGCGATGCTTTCCGGCCTCGACCAGCTTGGCCGTGATGTTGCTAATGGTTCCTTCGGCCCTGCGCCGACCGACGAGGACGTGCATGGAGCGATGGAGCGCGGTCTCATTGATCGCGTCGGCCCCGAACTCGGCGGCCGCCTGCGCGCTGGCCGATCCCGTAATGACCAGGTTGCTGCGATGTTCCGCATGTGGCTTCGTGATGCGGTGCGTGCTGTCGCACAGGACACTGCTGACCTGATCGAAGCTCTGTCCACCCAGGCAGCCGCCCACCCTGACGCCGTCATGCCCGGCAAGACCCACTTCCAGGCGGCGCAACCGATCTTGTTGGCCCACTCGCTGCTGGCGCACGCGCAGCCCCTGCTGCGCGACATCGAGCGCATCCGCGACCTGGACAAGCGTCTAGCTGTGTCCCCGTACGGCTCCGGCGCTCTGGCTGGTTCGTCGCTGCAGCTCGACCCCGAAGCGATCGCGGAGGAACTCGGGTTCGACTCTGCGGCCGATAACTCCCTTGACGGTACGTCGTCACGCGACTTCGTTTCGGAGGCTGCCTATGTGCTCGCGCAGATCGGTGTAGACATCTCTCGTCTAGCCGAAGAGATCATTGCGTGGTCGACGCCGGAATTCGGCTACGTCACGCTTGATGACGCGTGGTCAACCGGGTCATCCATCATGCCCCAGAAGAAGAACCCGGATGTTGCGGAGCTGGCCCGCGGTAAGGCCGGCCGGTTGATCGGCAACGTGACCGGCCTGCTGGCCACATTCAAAGCGCAGCCGCTTGCCTACAACCGCGACCTGCAGGAGGACAAGGAGCCGATCATCGACTCGGTCGACCAGCTCCGCATCCTGTTGCCGGCGATGACCGGGTTGGTGTCCACGCTGACTTTCCACGAGGACCGGATGCGTGAGCTCGCCCCGGCTGGGTTCACGTTGGCCACGGATCTTGCGGAGTGGATGGTCCGCCAGGGCGTGCCGTTCCGTGAAGCGCACGAAGCCTCCGGCGCATGCGTTCGGATCGCCGAGTCTCGCGGGGTGGATTTGATCGATCTGACGGATGAAGAGCTGGCAAGCGTCGATAAGCGACTCACCCCGCAGGTGCGCGACGTGCTCACGATCGATGGTGCTGTGGCATCCCGCGCGACGCGCGGCGGCACCGCCGGAGTGCGTGTCGCGGAGCAGCGTGAACGTGTGGACGCCGCGAACGCCGATGCCCGTCGTTGGGCACAAACCCCGGTGCGTTCTTAAACGTCAAGTGAATCAAATGAATTCTGTATTCATAATTCCTACCTAACACCGTGGTTCACAGGCGCTTGACGCGTCCTTTACATAAACTGTGGCCATGACCACACAACAAGGCGCACAAGAGGGGTTGCGGAAACCACCTCGAGGGTGCGCCATTTTCATTGGTGTCTTGCTGGCCATCATTGCCCTTGTTGCGGTCTTCATCGGACGCGGGGGCTTGGGTGAGGGGTCGTTCATCTCCGGGCGCGGGTCGAAAGAAGTCACCGGTGTGATCGGTTCGGAAAAGCGCGAGTACTTCGAGGACCCGGAGGTCGTTGACCGTCTGACAGAGCTCGGGTTCACGGTGAATTTCACCACCGCCGGTTCCCGCCGCATCGCCAATGAAACGAATTTGGCGCAGCAGGATTTCGTTTTCCCGTCGTCAGGCCCGGCAGCCCAGAAGATCACTGACCAGGACGCCAATTACTCCGTGGAGTACCCGTTCTTCTCGCCGATGGCGGTAGCAACGTTCAAACCAATCGCTCGCATCCTTGAGAAGGAGGGCGTGGCCACGGAAGCTGCCGGAAAGTACACCCTTGACGTCGGCGAGTTCATCACCCTGACGCAGCAGGGGAAGCGCTGGCGTGATTTCGGGAACACGTTCCCGTCGCAACGCAATGTACAGGTGGCCACCACCGACATCCGCACCTCGAACTCTGCAGCGATGTGGCTGGCAATCCTGGCATGGGAGTTTGGGGAGAGCAACCCCGACAAAGCAGATGACATTGGCTGGCTGACCAACCAGATCGCTCCATTCTTCACCGGCCAGGGTTACACCCAGTCGTCGTCCGCCGGCCCGTTCGCCGACTACCTCAGCCAAGGCATGGGAGCGGTGCCCATGGTGTTGGTCTACGAGGCGCAATTTTTAGGCGAACAGATGAAGGAGAGCTCCCGCATCAAAGACGACATGGTCCTGATGCACCTCGAACCGACCGTACTGGCCAACCACGGCATCGTGGGAATCTCGCCAGAAGGCAAGGAGCTGGCCCAAGCGCTGGCCTCGGACCAAGAACTGCAGCAGCTAGCCGCTAGGCACGGTTTCCGGCCGGCCACCGGAGACTATCTCACCACCGCTATGGAGGGCCATGGCCTTGGCTCCCCGGCGCACTACGACAACTCAGTCGACCCGCCCAGCTTCGACAGAATGGAGAAGCTTATCGAGGGTGTGGGCAACCGGTACGGATCCGTCCCCCCACGTAACCAGGAGGAACAGGAGAAATGAAGAAACTTCTAGCGACGCTTGCGGCACTGCTCGCCGGAACCGCCCTCGTAGCATGCAGCGACGATAACGGAGGCGGGGGAGGAGGCTTCGGCGGCTTTGGCGGGGGCTCCAAAGGCCCACTGACTATCGTGGCCGCGACTGAGTTGCAAGACCTGGAGCCGCTGGTGCAGCAGGCGTCGGAGGACCTCGGCTTCGACATCACCCTGCAATTCCCGGACGGTACCCTGCAGAACTCCCAGGAGCTCAAAGCGGGCAACTTTGACGGTCAGATGGATGCGACGTGGTTTGCCACTAACCGCTACGTCAATCTCATCGATGCCCAGGGCAAGCTGGCCGATGAAACGAAGATTGCCACCAGTCCCGTTGCTTTCGGTGTGCAGCGGGACAAAGCGCAGGAGCTCGGCTGGGACACGAAACAGCCGACGTGGTCGGGCTTCGCCGATGCCGCACGCGAGGGAAAGTTCTCCTTTGGTATGACCGACCCGTCGACCTCCAACTCTGGTTTCTCCGCGCTGGTGTCTGTAGCGACTGCGATGGCGGACACTGGCTCCGCGCTGACCCAGGAAGACATCCAAAAGGTCGGCACACGGTTGACTGAGCTGTTCCAGGCGCAGTCGTTGGTTTCTGGCTCGTCGAGCTGGCTCAAGGACGCATTTTTGGAGAGCCCGGAGCGCGCCGACGCGATCATCAACTACGAATCCACTTTGCATGCCATGCGCAACGAGGGTGCAAATATCGAGGTCATTGTTCCGGCGGACGGCGTTATTTCCGCTGATTACCCGCTGTCCACACTCGCTCAACCGAAAAACGAGAACGCCGCTGAACAGGTTCGCCAACTCGCTGAATGGTTGCTTGAGCATGAAGAGCAGATCGCGGACAGCTACCGCCGCCCCGTCACCAACGCTGACCTGATGCCCGCTGAGATGAGCAATCAGACCGTCATTGAGCTTGCATTCCCAGCCAGCTACGGCACTGTCGAAGCGCTGCTGGACCGCTACAACAACGACTACCGCCAGCGCGGAACTGCCACCTTCGTCCTGGATACTTCTGGCTCCATGGAAGGTGAGCGCATCGCGTCCCTGCAGCAGATCATGACGTCGCTTATCGACGGCTCCGCTGCCACCGCCACGGGCGACGTGGCCCTGCGCGATGGCGAGCTGGTGACGTTCCAATCCTTCTCAACGGCACCTCACGAGCCATTACTGGGCGAGTTCCTACGCGATGACCGCATCACCAAGGCCAAGTACCAGGGCTACGTGAATGACCTTGTGGCAGACGGCCAGACCGCAATCTACGACACGTTATTCGATGCGCTACGCAGTTCCGACCCGAACGCAGGTATCAGCTCGATCGTGCTCTTGTCCGACGGTGAAGTCACGCACGGCATGGACTACTACGCCTTTGAGAAGCAGTACCAGGGGCTTTCCCCGGAGCAGCGCTCCATCCCGGTCTTTGTGATCCTCTACGGGGAGGCCAATGCGAGCGAGATGAACAACCTGGCAGAATTGACGGGCGGTGCCGTCTTCGACGCGTTGAACGGCGACTTGGATGCAGCTTTCAAGGAGATTCGTGGCTACCAGTAATACGCCCAGCCCCTACCGGCCAGGAGGTCCCGCAGCGACAGGAGTGGGGGAGGGGAACTTCTTCACCTCCCGCAAGAACAAAGTCGGGATGAGCTTGGCGGCTCTTGTCATCATTCTGCACGTCGTCCTGATCATGGCCACTGGAGTTGGCCTGGGGTTCTTGTGGCCTGTCGTGGCCGTGGCTGCATGGGGTGCCGGCGTTGCTCTGACCCCGCCGCCGGCGCCGAAGGCAATAGCGCCGCCCGCGCCGATGGAACCGGTCAACGTCCAGTTGAACCGCGACGTGCGCAACACACTGCGGGAACTCGTGCGCGCGAAGCCGCCGGAGCGGGTGCTCAACCAAGCGTCCGAGCTGGAAGACAACATGCGCTTCATTTTGGATGAGTGGGATGAGTTGCAGTCCACCCCGGAGCACCAACAAACGGTATGGAACATCGTGAAGATCTACTTGCCGGAAGTGGTGAACACCTACGTCAACGCCCCGCAGTATCACAGCGCTGAGGCAGCTGCGGTCATGGAGGATTCACTGTCAACGCTGACCGGCGCGCTCGAGCGGATCAAGCTAGGCGTGGTCGACCACAGTCTGCGCACGATGGATTCCCAGGCCCGCACACTGCGCGAGACCTTCGGCAATCTTCCGGGGCTGGACCAGACCTAGCCCGAGCCCGAGAATGCGCAGGGGTACGATTGACCACTATGACGGCCGATAAACTCACGCTCGACCCCCAGCTCCTCGAGGTCCTAGCGTGCCCGCAAGACAAGGGTCCGCTCGACTACGACCACGAGGAGCAACTGTTGATCAACCCGCGGATGGGCATTGCCTACCGCATTGATGACGGTATTCCGGTGCTGCTTATCGACGAAGCTCAGCCGCACCCCGCAGACAACGAGGTTTGAAAAGAACTACTTTATGGCGAACATCATTGATGAACTCCAGTGGCGTGGATTGGTCAACCAGTCCACGGATCTCGAGGCACTCAAGGACCAGACAGCGAACCCAATCACGCTGTACGCGGGCTTCGATCCGACCGGTCCGTCCCTGCACGCCGGCCACTTGGTTCCCCTGCTCATGTTGCGTAGGTTCCAGGAAGCCGGACACCGGCCGATCGTGCTCGCTGGCGGCGCAACAGGCTTGATCGGTGACCCACGTGAGGTCGGCGAGCGGTCTATGAACACCACCGACACGGTCGAGGATTGGGCGCAGCGAATCACCGGCCAACTGCAGCGTTTCGTGTCCTTTGAAGGAGACAATGCCGCCGTGCTGGTCAACAACGCCGAGTGGACCAACGACATGTCGGTGATCTCGTTCCTGCGTGACATCGGCAAGCACTTCTCTTTGTCGACGATGCTGTCGCGCGAGACGGTCAAGCGCCGTCTTGAGGGTGACGGCATTTCCTACACGGAGTTTTCCTACATGCTGCTGCAGGCGAACGACTTCGTGCAGCTGCGGCGCCGTCATGATTGCATCCTGCAGATCGGCGGGTCGGACCAGTGGGGCAACCTGGTCGCGGGCGTCGACCTGAATCGCCGCGTCGACGGCGCATCGGTCCATGCACTGACCGTGCCGCTGGTCACGGATTCGGAGGGCAAGAAGTTCGGAAAGTCCACCGGTGGCGGGTCACTCTGGCTCGATCCTGAGATGACCAGCCCGTACCGCTGGTACCAGTACTTTGTGAACACCGCGGATGTCGATGTGATCCGTTACCTGCGCTGGTTCACCTTACTGAGGCAGGATGAGCTCGCCGAACTGGAAACCGAGGTGGAGGAGCGACCGTTCAAGCGTGAAGCCCAGAAGCGTCTCGCCCAGGAGATGACCGACCTTGTTCATGGGCCCGAGGCGACGAAGGCTGTCGAACTGGCCTCACAGGCGCTGTTCGGCCGTGCAGAGCTGTCTGAGCTGGATGAGCAAACTCTCGCCGCTGCTGTCTCTGAAACGGATGTCTTCGAGGTTGAGGCGGGAGCGCCGCGCACCATTGTTGATCTGCTGGTGGGCACTGGCCTGGTGGACTCGAAGGGTGCCGCTCGTCGGGCCATCAAGGAAGGTGGTGCCTACGCCAACAACGAGCGTATTGAGTCTGAGGAGTGGGAACCTACCGCGGAAGATCTGCTCCACGGTTCATGGGTTGTTTTGCGCCGCGGCAAGAAGAACTTCGCCGGCGTGAAGGTGCACGGCTAAAGGAGGACTGGCATGAGCAAAGACGGCCAACCGAGAACGCATGCCAACCGGGGGCGCCGGGACGGACGTGAGGACAAGAAGGTCCGGCACGACCGCTCCAACCCGTACCGCCAGGGCTTCCGCGAGGAGCGCATGGCGCAGAAGGAGAATGAGCCGTCCATTCCGGACGACATCGACCCGTCTGACCTTGACCCGTCCGTTCTGCAAGACCTGCGAGTGCTGGCGAAGGACAACGCTGACAAAGTAGCTAAGCACATGATCATGTCTGCTACGTGGATGGCGGATGATCCCCGGCTGGCCTTGGCGCATGCCCGCGCCGCAAAAAACCGTGCGGGTCGCGTTGGTGTCGTCCGTGAGGCAGCAGGCATTGCTGCGTACCACGCTGGGGAGTGGAAGGAAGCGCTGTCTGAGTTGCGAGCAGCCCGCCGGATGAGCGGTGGCCCCGGTCTGCTTGCTGTCATGGCTGACTGTGAGCGAGGCCTGGGTCGCCCCGACAAGGCGATCGAGATCGGGCGTAGCCAGGAAGCACAGCAGCTCGATCCTGAGTCGCAGGTCGAACTGGCCATTGTTGTTGCGGGGGCACGCCACGACCTCGGCCAACACGAAGCTGCGCTGGCGACGCTGCAGCAGCTCAATCCCACCATCGATGAGAAGAAGGTGGGGGACTTCGCCCACACCCGTCTTTCCTACGCCTACGCGGATGCTCTTGCCCAGGTTGGCAGGACTGATGAGGCCCGGACGTGGTTCGAGCACGTCAAGAAGGTCGATAGCGAAGAGATGACGGATGTCGCGCAGCGTCTGAAGGAGTTCAGCTAAGCAATGCTTATCAGCGGTTACGACGCTCTGCTTCTCGACCTTGACGGAACAGTCTGGCACGGCGATGCTTCTATCCCCGGCGCAGTCGATGCGATCAACGCCGCTATTACCTCTGGGCGCCGCGCTGCATACATCACGAACAACGCTTCCAAGGCGCCACGTGATGTTGCGAGCAAGCTGCAGTCCATTGGCCTCAAAGCGACTGAAAAGGACGTGATGACATCTGCGCAAGCCGCAGTCCAGCTCGCGCAGCAGCACGCGGCTCCCGGCGCGGCAGTGCTCGTGGTGGGTGCTGACTCATTCCGCGACCTTGTCCGTGAGGCTGGTTTCACTGTCGTGGACTCCGCTGACGACGCACCGGCCGTCGTGCTCCACGGGCACTCGCCCGACAACGGATGGCGGCACCTGTCGGAGGCAGCACTGGCTATTCAGGCCGGGGCGACGTATCTGGCGAGCAACCTGGACTCGACGTTGCCAATGGACCGCGGGTTCATGGTGGGCAACGGGTCCATGGTCGCGGCAGTCACGAACGCCACCGGTGTCACCCCGCGGGCTGCGGGCAAACCCGGCCCTGCCATGTTCACCCTCACACGCGACAACCTCGGTGTGACAGCGCCACTTGTCATCGGTGACCGCCTCGACACCGACATCGCCGGTGGTGTCGCCGCAGGCATGGACACGTTGCACGTGCTCACAGGCGTCTCCGGCCCACGCGCACTCATTTCTGCGCCAGCCGATCAGCGCCCGACGTTCATCGCCGAAGACATGTCTGTGCTTGTCGACGCTTCGGTGGAAGCCGACCAGCTGCGCCCATGCGCCCAAGGCGGATTCACTGCGGCGGTGGAACGGGACGACGACACTGGGGGATCGGTGGTTGTGCTGGACGGGGGAGATGAGACGTCGACAAGCATGCAGGCTCTGCGCACAGTGTTGAAGGCGGCCTGGAGCCTTGGTGCTGGTGAGGTGCCCGATGTTGAAGCAGCATCAGCTGCTGCGCGCCGTGCCGTGGAAAGCTGGTGGTGATAGTGAGTACTCCCGAGCAGCTGACCGAGCGCTTCGAGACGGCGATGGCTCAAGCACCAGAGGACCTCGCCGGCGAACTAGCCCAGTACGAGGCCGCGTACACCGTCCTCGCCGATGCGTTGCAGGACCAGGCCTAATGGGGCAGGGTCCAGGGCGCCGTCGCCTTGACGCGGAGTTAGTGCGCCGCAAGATCGCGCGGTCCCGTGAACAAGCCGTCGAGTGGATCAAAGCGGGCCGAGTCGAGGTCGGCGGGTTCACCGCGACGAAGCCTGCGACGGTTGTCGAGCCTGAGGTGTCCATTAAAGTCGCTGAAGTCGACGGTGATGATTGGGCGTCTCGCGGTGCCCACAAGCTGCTCGGTGCCCTTGAGGCATTCGAGCCGCACGGCCTGTCCATTGCAGGAAAGCGCGCGCTGGATGCCGGTGCCTCCACAGGCGGATTCACCGATGTGCTGCTGCGCCGCGGTGCCCGCGAGGTCGTAGCTGTTGACGTCGGGTATGGCCAGCTGGTCTGGCGGCTGCAGGACGACGACCGTGTCACGGTGCTGGACCGGACTAACATCCGCCATCTCACCCCTGAATTCATGGATGGAACAGCGGAGCTGATGGTCGGCGACCTGTCTTTCATCTCGCTCGAGCTGGTGCTGCCTGCTATCGCACAATGCATGGCCGACGGTGCGGATCTGCTACCCATGGTCAAGCCGCAGTTCGAGGTGGGCAAGGACCGCCTGGGCAGCGGCGGAGTGGTTCGGTCGGCGGAGTTGCGCGCAGAAGTCACCCTCGATGTCGCCCGTTTTGCGCTGTCATTGGGGTTGAGTTGCCGCGGTGCGGTGGCGTCACCGCTACCCGGGCCGAGCGGGAACGTAGAATACTTCCTATGGCTCGTTCACGATGGTGGCGAAAGCGCACCCGATGATGGGGAGCTGACTGCCATGATCACGCGTGCAGTAGAGGAAGGACCGAAGAACTAATGACACAAAGCGACACCGACCGCTGCGTACTCTTGGTCCCGCACACCCGGCGCGAGGGCAACATTGCTTCTGCGGCGCGTGCGACAGAGCTGCTCATGCAGGCGGGCATCACCGTCCGTCTTGTCGGGGAGGATGAGCTGCCGTTCACGGACAACTATCCGGTTCTCGGCCAGATCGAGCAGGTCGCCCCGAAGGATGAGGCGGCAGCCGGATGTGAACTCGTGCTCGTGCTCGGCGGTGACGGCACCTTCCTGCGGGCAGCTGGTATGGCCCGTGCACAGGATGTCCCCGTTTTGGGCATCAATTTGGGCCACATCGGCTTCCTCGCCGAATGGGAGGAAGACAGCCTGGAAACCGCGATCCGGCGCGTGATCGACCGCGAGTACACCGTCGATGACCGCATGACGATCGACGTGACGGTGCACGACTCCAACAACGACCAGATCGGCCAGGGGTGGGCGCTCAATGAGGCAAGCCTGGAAAACCTCGACCGCCGTGGTGTGCTGGACGCGATTCTGGAAGTCGACTTCCGTCCGGTGAGTTCTTTCGGGTGCGATGGCGTGCTCATTTCCACGCCCACGGGTTCGACTGCCTATGCGTTCTCCGCAGGTGGCCCGATCTTGTGGCCGGAGCTCGACGCGATCCTTGTTGTGCCGAACAACGCCCACGCGCTGTTCACCAAACCCCTAGTCGTCTCGCCGCGTTCCAGGGTGGCGGTCGAGTCGCTCATCACCACGACCCCTGCTGACGTTGTACTCGACGGCTTCCGGCACCTGGACATGCCGCCGGGGTCCCGCCTTGACGTCGTGCGCGGTGTAAAGCCCGTGCGCTTGGTGCGTCTGGACGATTCACCGTTCACCGACCGCCTCGTGCATAAGCTTCAGCTGCCGATCAATGGCTGGCGTGGCCCGGTGCTGAAAGAAGACAAGACGTACGGCGACAACGTGACGCGACGCTAATGCTTCTCGATCTCACTATTGACAACTTGGGCGTCATCCCGCACTCCCATGTCGAATTCGCCCCGGGGTTGACCGTTCTCACTGGTGAAACCGGTGCTGGTAAGACCATGGTGGTTACCGGGCTTCGCTTGCTCACGGGTGGTCGCGCCGACGCTTCGAAGGTGCGCACGGGTGCGGACCATGCGAGCGTGCAAGGATCCTTCAGCACGGAGGGGCTTGTCGACGGCGCCAGCCACGCCGTCGCCACCCTCGCCGAGGATGCCGGCGCTGAGCTTGATGAGAACGGCGACTACCTAGCCGCCCGTTCGGTCAAAGCGACAGGTCGTTCCCGGGCGCACCTGGGCGGCCGCACCGTTCCGGCCGCCACCCTGGCTGACTTCACTGCGCACGTGCTCACCATTCACGGACAGAACGACCAACTCCGTTTGCTCTCACCGGCAGAACAGCTCAGCGCTCTCGACTCTTTCGATCCAGCAATTGCTCCTCTGCGTGAGGCCTATGGGGAATCCTTCTCTGCGTGGCGGGCTGCGGTCAAAGACTTGAAAGAGCGCACGGAGAAGCGCCGTGAACTCGCCCAAGAGGTGGACCGCCTGGAGTTCGCCATCGGAGAGATCGACGAAGTCGACCCCCAGGAGGGGGAAGACGCCGAGCTAGTGGAGACCATTAACCGGCTGCAGGACGTCGACGCACTGCGTGAGGCTGCAGAGGAAGCAGTCGTGGCCATTGACGGCGCCGAATCTGTCGGCGGTTTCGGCGGCAGCGCCGACGGTGACGCCTCCGCATCATCGCTCGTCGGTGCAGCTGGCGCCGCGCTGACTGGGGCGAGCGACGGTCAGCTACGCGAACTGGGCAACCAACTGGGCGATGTCGCCGCGATCCTTTCGGATGTCTCCGGTGAGCTGAACGCGTACTTGTCCAACCTTCCCAGCGACCCGGAAGAGCTCGACCGCCTTCTCCAGCGCCAGCAAGAGCTCAAGGCGCTGACCCGTAAGTACGCTCCCGACGCCGCCGGCATCATTGCGTGGCGCGCGAAAGCAGCGAAGCGTTTAGAGTCCATCGATACGTCCGCGGAAGCGATCGAGGAGCTGAAGAAGGCCGTGGCGTCCCACGAAAAGTCCATGACAGCTGCGGCATCCAAGTTGACGGCAGCGCGGAAGAAGGCCGCGAAGGCGCTCGAGAAAGCGGTCACGGGTGAGCTACGTGGCCTAGCGATGCCGAAAGCGCGCATTGTCGTCGCCGTGGACTCAGCCAAGGATCCGCAGGACTTCACGCGGGACGGGGCAGACGTCGTGGAGTTGCGGCTTGCACCCAACGACGCGTTGGAACCACAGCCGCTGGCATCGAGCGCATCCGGTGGTGAGCTCTCGCGCGTCATGTTGGCCCTCGAAGTCATTTTGTCTGAACGCCGCAGTGGCGCCACGCTGGTCTTTGACGAGGTCGACGCTGGCGTCGGTGGCCGTGCGGCCGTAGAGATTGGGCGTAGGTTGGCGCGGTTGGCAATGAATAATCAGGTCATCGTCGTCACGCACTTGCCGCAAGTCGCGGCCTACGCTGACTCGCACTTGCACGTGTCGAAGAATGTGGGTGATGAGTCGGTGACCTCTGGCGTACAGCTCCTCGGCGACGATGACCGCGTCGACGAGCTCGCTCGGATGCTAGCCGGTATGGATGATTCCGCGACCGGTCGAGCGCACGCCGCGGAGCTATTGAACAAGGCCAAAGCCGACGTGGAGGGCTTTTCCCCGCGCGCCTAACCCGATTTGAGTGCTTGAAACGGCAAGATCTGGGGTTATGAGCTCAATCTTCAACCCCGCCTCCACGAGCACCCCGAGCACTCCCAGCGCAGCAGAGAGTGCTGATCTCACCGGTGCGTTGCGCGACTGCACCCCACAGGGCAAGGGTCTGCGCAAACTGTCCGAGGGCGACATCGCGATTGTCGACGCCCCGGACATGTCCCGCCGTGAAGCTCAGCTGCTCGTGGAAAAGCGCCCCGCCGCAGTGGTGAACATTGCCCCCTTCTCGTCCGGCAATATCCCGAACTACGGGCCGCAGCTGCTGCTCGACGCCGATATCCGCTTGCTTGAGGGGGCTGGCGCTGCCACCCGCGAAGCGTTCCGCGACGGCAAGAAGGCGACGTTGACTGCTGACGGCGAGATCATCGTCGGCAAGAAAGTCATCGCTCAGGCCGAGCCGCTCGATCAGGCGGCCGTTGAGTCCTCCTTCGACAACTCGCAGCGCGAACTCGTCGACCACATGGAAGCCTACTTCGGCAACACCACCGAGTTCATTCACACCGAATCGCCCTTGCTTGTCGACGGCGTAGGCGTCCCCGAACTCGGCGACGTGATGGACGGCAAGAAGGTGCTGGTGGTCAGCCCGACGCTGGACACCCGCGAGAAGATCTCCAATCTGCGTCACTTCATCCGCGAGTTCCAGCCCGTTGTCATCGGTGTCGGCGCTGCGTCTGACACGCTTCTCGACCTCGGCTACTCCTGCGACTTCATTGTCGGTGATCCGGCGGACATCTCGTCCGACAACCTGCGCGGTGATGCCCGCGTGATCCTCCCCGCTGACCCAGATGGCCACGCCGCGGGTCTCGAGCGCATCCAGGACCTCGGCGTCGGTGCCGTGACGTTCCCAGCCGCCACTGACTCGCCGACCGATCTCGCGATTCTCTTGGCGGTCTACCATAACGCAGAGATCATCGTCACGGCCGGCGACTCAGTAGACCTCGACAGGATCTTCGCCGGTGCGGACCACGCTGCGCCACCTGCCATGCTGGCTTGTCTCAAGGCAGGGGACCGCCTCGTCGATTCGCAGGTGATTGAGAACCTCTACCGCCCGTCGTCTAGTGGCGGTGTCGCTTGGGCGTGGGCAATCCTCGGCCTGTTGGTGGCTATCGCAACGATCGTCGTCATCGTCGGTGTCATGGGTAACGGCACGTTTGTGGACAACCTCATCGACTCGTGGAACAACTTCGCCCTGGCCGTTCAGAACCTGTTCAAGAACTAGAGGAGAGGAGGGAAACAAACATGCCGAAACAGAATTCCGGGGGTGCTGGCTGGTTCACCAGCGGTGTCACGTGGGGCATTGCCGGGGGCATCGCTCTCGGTGCTCTCGTGGTGGCTCCGGCGATGGCGCCGATCGCGAACAACTCCTTCAACAACATCGGGGGTTCTTCGACCCCTGAAGGCGAGCAAAAGGATAAGGACCGAGCTGACAATCGTGAAGCGAACGCGGCGAATGCGCTGCTGGCGCAATCGTCGACACGCATTGTCGACGGCACGCTGACCGGTCGCCCGTACCTCATCATCCGCACTCCGGACGCGAACGACGATGATGTGAGCACCACGAGCTGGCTTGCTGAAATGGCAGGCGGCACCAAGGCTGGCCAGATCACGCTGACGGACAAATTCCTCTCCCAGGATGGTGCGGACGAGCTGCGCTCGATCATCGCCAACACGCTCCCTGCCGGCGCTCAACTGTCGGTGGATAACCAAGCGCCGGGCATTCACGCGGGAGAATCCCTTGGCGCGACGCTCATGTTCGATCAGGCCACGGGTGCACCGCTGGCTACCGTTGAAGATCGTGCGATGGTTCTGCAGACTCTGCGCGAGGCGGGCTTCATCGAGTACGAAGACGGCACCATCACCCCGGCTCAAGGCATCATCGTTGCCACCGGTGAGGCCGAGGGCGGCAACGAGTTCGCCTCGACCGTCCTTGCAGATCTTGCCCGCGGTCTAGACTCCCGCGGGGATTCTGTTGTCCTCGCCGGCCGCCGGGGCGCCGCAGAGGACAAGGGCCCCATCGCGGTGGTCCGCGACGACCCGAAGGCGAACGAGAACATCTCCACCGTGGACTCGCTGGAATCCGAAACAGGCCGAATCTCGGCCGTGCTGGCCCTGGCAGAACAGATCAACGGAGGCTCCGGTTCGTACGGTTCAGCAGACAATGCCCAGGCACCAGCCCCGGAGCGTGGATAATGCGCCACGAATTCACGGTCACGGATTCAGAACTGCTTGTTGACGCTCCCATTCTCGCCCTGCGCCGCGATACAGTCACCATGCCCGGTGGAAACACGGCAAAGCGGGAGATTGTCGAGCACTTCGGGGCGGTAGCGGTCGTCGCGCTCGACGATCAACAGCGCATCGCCATGGTCGAGCAGTACCGCCACTCCGTCGGCGCGCGGCTGTGGGAGTTGCCCGCGGGCATTCTCGACTTCGCAGGCGAGGACGAGCTGAACACCGCTAAGCGCGAGCTGGTGGAAGAAGCCGGCCTCGAAGCGGCGGAGTGGTCGCTGCTCGTTGACCTGGTCACCTCTCCCGGTTTCGCCGAGGAAGCCGTCCGCATTTTCTTGGCCTCTGGCCTATCCCACGTTGAGCGCCCCGACGCCGAGGATGAGGAAGCTGACATGGACTTCGCGTGGGTGCCGCTGGACGATGCCCGTGCTTCCGTCATGGACGGGCGCATCACCAACTCGATCGCTATCGCTGGTGTGCTCGCCGCGTCTGAGGTCGTTGCGGGCCGTGCAACAGCGCGCAGCACCGATGTCCCGTTCGCTCTCCGACCGACCCACATGGCAGATAGGCGCCAAAAACAGGGCATTGTGCCCGATATGAAGAAGAAGCAGTGAGCGCCGAAGCACTCGGCAAGCTGTGGCTCGATCACCTCGCGGTGGAGCGCGGCTTGTCGGCCAACACGCTGAGCAACTACCGGCGCGACGTTGACCGCTACGTCACATGGCTGGAATCAGCAGGAAAAACAGACCTGAATAGCGTGACCGCGTCCGACCTCGAGGACTATGTAGCGGATCTGCGTCGTGGGGGACTGGCGGCGTCGTCCGCTGGTCGTGCACTCGTCGTTGCGCGCGGGCTGCATAAGTTCGCCACCGTGGAAGGCGCCGTCGCCGCCGACGTTGCTGCCGGGGTGTCACCGCCGAAAACAGGCGAGAAGCTTCCGGACACGCTCAGCATTGAGGAAGTGGGCTTGCTTCTCGACGCATGCCCCACCGACACCCCAGCAGACCTCCGCGACAAGGCACTACTTGAAGTCCTTTACGCCACTGGGGCGCGCGTTTCCGAGGTGCTCGGCCTCGTCGTTGACGATGTGGTCGGTCTCGATGACGGGACGTTCATCAAAGTCACCGGCAAGGGAAATAAGCAGCGCATCGTTCCCGTCGGCAGCGCTGCCCGTGACGCGGTGGAGGCGTACCTTGTCCGCGGCCGCCCCGCATTGTCGAAGGGCAAGACCCATGCACTGTTTCTGAATAAGCGCGGCGGTGCCCTATCGCGGCAAAGCGCGTGGACGGTGATCAAGGAGGCGGCGGGGCGAGCGGGCGTCGATAAGCATATTTCTCCGCACACTCTGCGCCACTCGTTTGCAACGCACCTACTGGAAGGCGGGGCAGATGTGCGTACGGTGCAGGAGTTACTCGGGCACGCTTCTGTGACAACGACGCAGATTTACACCCACGTCACCCCGGAGAATTTGCGCGAAGTATGGCGCACGGCGCACCCCCGATCCTAAACGTGGAAAATGACACCTGTGTAAGATGGCCATCATGACGGAGGATGGACTCTTCGATACCCCGGGTATCGGCCTAACGGGCCGCCCTATCCGCGAGCTGCCGCAGCCCGAGCGGCTGGACAAGCATGGCCCCGCCACGATCATCTCCATGGTCAACCAGAAAGGCGGTGTGGGCAAGACCACGTCGTCCATCAACCTCGGAGCCTGCCTTGCAGAGCAGGGGCGTAAAGTCCTCCTCGTCGACCTTGACCCGCAGGGCGCGCTTTCGGCCGGACTGGGGGTCACCCAGGACGAAGACCAGGTCACCGTCTACGACTTGATGTTGGACAACACATCCTCCATCCACGCCTCCATCAAGCACAGTAACGTCTCCGGTCTAGATATGGTCCCGGCGAACATTGATCTCTCTGCGGCGGAGATTCAGCTGGTGAATGAAGTCGGGCGCGAGCAGACTCTCGGCCGCGCACTGCGTCCCGTGCGCAGCGAGTACGACTACATCATCATTGACTGCCAACCCTCTCTCGGCCTGCTCACCGTGAACGCGCTCGCTTGCTCGCAGGGCGTGATCATTCCGATGGAGTGCGAGTATTTCTCACTGCGCGGCCTCGCGCTGCTGACGGATACTGTGGAGAAAGTGCGCGACCGCATCAACTTCGACCTGGACATCGTCGGCATTCTGGTGACGATGTTCGACCGCCGCACAACGCACTCCCGCGAGGTCATGGATCGCGTGGTGGAAGTCTTCGGCGACCGCGTCTTTGACACGGTGATCACGCGTACCGTTCGTTTCCCCGAGACATCTGTGGCCGGCGAGCCGATCATTACCTGGGCACCGAACTCTTCAGGGGCCGAGCAGTACCGCACTCTCGCGCTCGAGGTCATTGAACGGACAACATGACCGCGAACATTCAAGAGGGCTACCAGCCGGAGATCACCGGGTTCACCCTCGCTCTCAACAACTTCGAGGGCCCGTACGACCTGCTGCTCAACCTCATCGGGGCACGTAAACTCGATGTCACTGAGGTTGCTCTGGCCGAGGTCACTGATGAGTTCATTGATTATGTGCGTCAACTGGGGGAGACCGCTGAGCTCGACGAGATCACAGAGTTTCTTCTCACCGCCTCCACGCTGCTGAGCCTGAAAGCACAGCGCCTGTTGCCGAAGAGCGGGGAAGAAGACGAGGACGACCTTGAGCTGCTGTCGACCCGCGACCTTCTCTTCGCACGCCTGCTGCAGTACCGCGCCTACCAAAAGGCCGCTGATCAGTTTGAGCGCTGGCAACGCGAAGCTCGCCGCCGCTACCCCCGCGCGGTGGGCATGGAAGAGCAGTTCCTCGACCTCTTGCCGCCGGTGCAGCTGGGGCACACTGGAGGCAGTTTCGCGGAACTGGCTGCGTCAGTCTTCCGGCCTAAACCACCGGAGGAAGTGCGGGTCGACCACCTCCACGCCCCGCCTGTCTCCGTGCCAGAACAGGCAGGCAAGCTGCTGGACACCCTCAAGGTTGCGGGACCGGACACATGGCTTACCTTCGCAGCTCTCACCCGGGACTGCACGCGATCGATGGAAGTCGTCGGGCGGTTCCTCGCCGTGCTGGAACTCTACAAAGCGCACGCCATTGACGCTCAGCAAGAAGAGGCGCTGGGTCCGTTGGACATTTCCTGGACCGGTAAGGACGTCGATCCTGCCGTCATCGCTGCGCAGAACTGGGAGTAGACGTGAACTCATCGCCTGAGCTGCCCATGGTCTCCCAGCTGAGATCGCAGATCGAGTCCATCATCCTGGTCGTGGAAACTCCTGCTACGGCAGAGGATTTAGCTGGCGCGCTCTCAGTGCCAGTGACTGCTGTTCAGGAAGAGCTTGAAGCGTGGGCTCAAGAACTCAATGACCGTGGATCGGGCATGGATCTGCGCGAGACGCTGGAGGGGTGGCGGCTCTATACCCGGCCGGCCAACGCTGAGGTCGTCGAAGCTTTTCTTCTGGACGGCACCCAGACCAAAATCTCCCGGGCCGCCATGGAGACTCTCGCGGTGGTTGCCTACCGCCAGCCCGTCACCCGCGCGCAGGTGGCGGCGATCCGCGGTGTCAACGTCGATGGTGTCATGCGCACCCTGACGTTGCGCGGGCTCATCGCCGAGGTGGATCCGGAGGAATCATCGGGAGCTCACCGCTACGTCACCACCGAGCTCTTCCTAGAGCAGCTCGGTATCGACTCGTTGGACCGCCTTCCCGATTTGGCGCCGCTGTTGCCCGATGTGGATGCGATCGAAGAGTCTTGGTAATGCCTTTAACGCACTGGTAGCTTTGGAAACTATGACTCCTCCCGCTCGCCGAGAAGGCACACCGGACAAGTTTTATCTCTCTAACGCGAAGCCCGCCAAGCACCAGAATGTGAGCTTGAGCAAGCGCCGCGAAGCCGCCGAGAAGGAACCCCACCCGCTCGAAGACAACTGGTGGGACTACCGCGACGACCCTGTTGCACCGGAAGGCAACGCATTCAGCGATGATGCTGAACCTGCCGCACCGCACAAGCGCGGGGAGGGTATCCGCCTGCAAAAGGTCCTCGCGCAGGCCGGGGTGGCATCTCGCCGCCACTCTGAGGTGATGATCGATGAAGGTCGCGTCGAGGTCAACGGCAAGATTGTGCGCCAGCAGGGTGTGCGCGTCGACCCGAACGTGGACATTATTCGCGTCGACGGGGTGCGCGTGAACGTCAATGAGGACCAGCAGTACTTCGCATTGAACAAGCCGCGCGGCGTGCACACGACCATGGAGGATGAGCTGGGCCGCCCGTGTGTGGGTGATTTCGTCGCCGACCGCGTGGCGGCGGGCCAGCGCCTTTTCCACGTCGGACGACTCGACGCGGACACGGAGGGCTTGCTGCTGCTCACCAACGACGGTGAGCTGTCCAACCGTCTCATGCACCCGAAGTACGGCGTGGAGAAGACCTACCTGGCCACAGTTCTCGGCGAGGCCAAGCCTGCACTCGTGCGCGAGCTCAGGAAGGGCATTGAGCTTGAGGATGGGGTGGCCAAGGCTGACTACGCTCAGATCGTCGATACGCACCAGGGCCAGTCGCTGATCCGCCTGGTCATTCACGAAGGGCGCAAGCACGTGGTGCGCCGCATGCTCAAAGAGGCCGGATATCCGGTCCAGCGGCTCGTGCGCACGAAGATTCACACCGTCCAGCTCGGTGAGCTCAAGCCTGGCGCGATGCGCGCGCTGAACAATTCTGAGTTGACTGCGTTGTACAAGGCGGTGGAGTTGTAATGAGCCAGATTTCCAATATGCCCAACGGGGGCCTTATTCTCGCAGTTGATGGCCCTTCCGGTACCGGCAAGTCCACGACGTGCCGTACGTTGGCCAAGCAACTCGATGCGAAGTACGTCGATACCGGCGCGATGTACCGAGTGGCTACGCTCGCCGTCTTGCGCGCTGGCGTCGACCCAGCTGACACCGATGCCGTCATCGAGGTCACGCGTGACCTTCCGTTGGAGGTCAGCGATGATCCGGATTCCACCGAGGTGCTTCTAGGCGGTGAGAACGTCGCCCGCGAGATCCGTGAACGTGAGGTCACGCAAAACGTCTCTGCCGTGTCCGCCATTCCGGAAGTGCGTGTCAACCTCGTTGAGCTGCAGCGCAAGTTGGCGCACGACGCGCACCGCGCCATCGTTGAAGGCCGCGATATTGGCACCGTCGTGCTTATCGACGCCCCAGCCAAAGCCTTCCTTACCGCCTCCCCTGAAGTACGAGCCACACGGCGCTACAACCAGGACACCGCAGCCGGCCGCGACGTGGACTACGACACCGTTCTGGCCGACGTGATCCGCCGTGACGAGCTCGACTCGTCCCGCGCGACGAGTCCGCTGCGCCCCGCTGAGGATGCAGCCGTCATCGACACCTCTGAGATGAGCAAGGACGACGTGCTGGACAGCCTGATCGGGCTGATCGAAAGGAGCGCACAGTGACGCATCCACAGGATGAAGACGAGATCGAGTTCTTCGAGGGTGATTTCGACGAGGCTGATTACGGTGAGCCGGAGTCCGATTCCGATCTTTCTGACGATGACCTGACCGAAGAAGAATGGGCGGAAGTAGAGGAAGCTTTCGGTCTCACCGCCGATGGACACCTCGAAGAAGCTTTGCCGACGGTGGCTATTGTCGGCCGACCAAACGTGGGCAAGTCCACGTTGGTCAACCGGTTCTTGGGCCGTCGTGAAGCTGTTGTGGAGGATCACCCTGGTGTGACCCGTGACCGCGTGAGTTACCTGTCGGACTGGAACGGACAGCGCTTCTGGGTGCAGGACACCGGTGGCTGGGATCCGGACGCGAAGGGCATTCACGCCTCCATCGCGCACCAGTCCGAAGCGGCAATGGCTGATGCTGACGTCATTGTCATGGTCGTCGACTCCCATGTCGGAGTCACCGAATCGGACGCTGTCATGGCGAACAACCTGCAGCGCTCCGAGGTTCCCGTGATTCTCGTGGCCAACAAATTCGAGTCCGAGTCCCAGTGGGCGGACGTCGCCGAATTCTATTCGCTCGGTCTGGGTGACCCGTGGCCCGTATCGGCGTTGCACGGCCGCGGCGGTGCCGACGTTCTCGATGAGATCGTCAAGTCGTTCCCGGAGGAGCCCAAGTCGGCGAACTCGGTCACGGAAGGACCGCGCAGGGTTGCGCTCGTCGGAAAGCCGAACGTCGGCAAGTCTTCGCTGCTGAACAAGCTGTCGCGGTCGGACCGTGCGGTCGTCGATAATGTCGCGGGCACCACCGTTGACCCCGTCGACGAACTCATTCAACTTAACCAGAAGCTGTGGCGTTTCATCGACACCGCTGGTCTGCGCAAGAAGGTCAAGAACGCCGAAGGGCACGAGTACTACGCGTCGCTGCGCACGCGAGGCACGATCGACGCCGCCGAAGTGTGCGTTGTGCTTATCGACGCCTCCCAGGAGATCACCGAGCAGGACCAACGCGTCATCAGCATGGTGCTCGACGCCGGTAAGGCAATGGTCATCGCGTTCAATAAGTGGGACTTGATGGACGAGGACCGCCGGTACTACTTTGACCGCGAATTCGACATGCAGCTCGACCACCTGCCGTGGGTGTCCAAGATCAATATTTCTGCGGAGACGGGCCGTGGGCTGCACCGCCTGGAGAAGGAAATGACCACGGCGCTGGAGAACTGGGATAAGCGCATCTCCACCGGCCAGTTGAACAACTGGATGCGGGACGCGATTGCCGCGAACCCGCCGCCGATGAAGAACAACCGCCTGCCCAAGGTGCTCTTCGCCACCATGGTGTCTACGCGCCCGCCGACCATCGTTCTGTTCACCACTGGCTTCCTCGACGGCGGGTACCGCCGATACCTCGAGCGAAAGTTCCGTGAACAATTCGGCTATCACGGCACCCCGGTGCGCATTGCCGTCCGCGTGCGTGAACGCAAGCCCCGTAAATAAGGAGACGCCATGACCGGACAGTCACGCCGTATCACCCGCACCGTCACAGTCGATGGGGTCGACCACACCTACCAGTGCTCTGTTCCGGTCACCTTAGAGGGGGACAAGTTACCGGTCATTCTGGCGATTCACGGTAAGGGTGACAACGGGCATGACTTCCTCGTGGGCACGGGACTCGGTGCCGCCAAAGCGATTGTCGCTGCGCCGACCGGGCGTGGTCTGGCGTGGAGCCCCGCGCCCTACGCCGTGACGACGGTCGAGGAAGACACCGCACTAATTCACGCCATCCGTGACGACATCATCGCCACCTACTCCGTCGACCCGGAGCGGGTGTATCTGGCCGGGTTTTCCAATGGCGGAGGGTTTGTCGCCGTGCTTGCCGTGAATGATCCGTCAGCCTATGCCGGTGTCGCGACCGTCTCAGGGGCGATTCGTGTGGATATGGATCTGCTGGAGCAGGGCACTCCGATCGACTACCTGAACATTCACGGCACCTGGGACGACGTTGTTCCCTACATGGGCCAAGACCGTGGAGTTCTGGGCACCATCATGCCGGCTCCCGACGTGGTCGCCGCCTTTGAACGCCGAAATGGCGATACTGCTCGCACAGTGCACATCCCAGTGGAGGGCATGAGCCACGAATGGCCCTCAGGGATATGGGCCAGGGGCCGGGGCATCGACGTGACCGATGAGATCCTCGGCTTCTTCGATATCGAGAAGTTGGCGGAGCAGGAGTAAACGGTGCGACGCGCAGTCCGATCGACCGCGTTAGGCGTCTTCGCCGCCGTTTTGCTCGCATCCTGCGCTGGTCCGGAAAGCTCCCCGCCAGAGACGAGTAGTGCCTCGGTGCCAGCGGAGGTCTCGCAACGCACCGTCAACGCCGCAGGACGGGAGCGGACCTATACGGTCTCCACCCCGCACGATGCGGACGAGCCTTTACCGGTCATCATTGCTTTTCACGGGCGTGGTGGCACCGGTGAGAGTTTTCTCACGGGCACAGGGTTGGACGACGCACCAGCAATCGTGGCTGCACCTGACGGTGTTGGTGGCGCATGGGCCCCGGCACCCTATGCCGACACCACACTGAAGGACGAAACCGCATTCATTGAAGCGATCGTCGCCGACGTGAAAGCCACCTTTCCGGCTGAAAATTCACAGGTCTATCTCGTGGGGTTCTCCAACGGTGGGGGACTGGCCACCGCTGCCGCGGCAGCTCACCCTGACCGCTATGCGGGCGTAGCCACAGTGGCTGCAGCCGTGCGCACAGATCCGGCACAGTTCACCACAGGTGAAGCTATCGACTACCTGAACATCCACGGCACCTCCGACATCAGGGTTCCCTACGACGGCGAACTTCGCGGCACTAGTGACCGCATTTACGGCGCCGATGACGTCGTGGCGGCCTTCCGCAAACGCAATGGCGATGCAGGCCGAGTCGAGCACCTTGCCGTTGACGGCATGGGGCATGGGTGGCCGGCGGGATCTGGGGCCGACAGCGTGGACGTCACCGAGGAAATTCTTTCCTTCTTTGGTCTGAGTGCTCTCCCGTAACTGTTCAACTTTTCGCCGAAAAGGCGGCGCATCATTCTTCTGCTGTGGAAAAGGGGTAGCCAGCAGGGCGGAAGAAGGCGTGGATGTCGTACTCCTCGTCGCAGTAGCTGTGCGGGTCGTCGGGATCGAAGTCTGCATCGCGGCCCGTGCCGTCGTAGGTGTTGAAGAATTGGTTGTCGGGGACTACGAGCTCATCGTCTGGCACGGCCTTTGGCGGGAGCGGGTGGTAGTGGAAGATTTCGTCGAATTCTTCCTCGAGGTCCTGCAGATCAGCCTTGCACTGTTTGTAGAGGTCCCAGGCAGCTGTTTGCTCCTCCGGAATGTGCGGATCGTAGGCTTGTGCGGTGGTCTCGTAGGCGTCGAGAACTGCGTGACTTTTCGCCAGAAAGTGCTCGGTTTGCTGTCTGAGGCGCTCGACATCGTCAACACTGCGCCGCCACCTGGGCGCTGTGGGGGTGGTGTAGGCGGCGAGCAAGCCATTGGGATCGGTCCAGTAGTAGGTGCCGTCTTCGAGAAGCCACACGATTGATCCTGTCACCGGGTCGGGGACATAGAATGCGCGGCGATCGGTTTTCAGGTTGTGGTGGTGCTGGCATAGGCAGAACAGATTGTCGGCCGTGGTCATGCCACCTTCGTCGTAAGGCTGGCGGTGATCGAGCTGGCAAGCCTGTGCCGGGCGTGTGCAACCCGGGTACACGCACGTGCCGTCCCGGCCGCGGACGTAGGCGGCGACATCAGCTGGCGCGTCGTGCCCAGCGACGACCTTCTTCGACGCGACGTCTAGGTCCACCTCGGTCGTGCCGTAGGTGGCGGCGAAGTGGTGCAGCAAGGCTGTGGAGTTCGGCCCGGTGTGCCCGAACCCGGGAATGAACGCCGCGGCCTCTTGGTCGACCTCACCGTCAGCATTTTTGGGGGCGTAGGCGTAGATCGTCGCCATCGCAGCCGGAGTGACGTCACCGGTGGCAAGCTTGACCAACGCGTTGGCCTGCGTGGTTCCAAGTTCGCGCGCGGTCGCCTCAATGCTTGCTCGCATGGCTGCAATAGTGGCGTTGTCAGCGTTCAGGGTCATCCATGCTGTATCAGCGCCCGCAGCGCCAGGGCCGAAGTCGAGATCATTCGTGCTGGGAGGACCCTTCTTACGCTTCTTCCGCCGCTCAGGATCGAATGCGGCTGCGTTGTCGAACTCCGCGATCATCTTGTTCAACCGCAAGCTGATCGTGTTGCTCGTGGGCAACGGTTGCCGGGTCCGGGTGGGGGTGAATATGTCCACCAGCACGTCATCGAAGGCTTCGTAGGCTTCGGCGGGTGCCTCGCAACCAAGGGCAGCGATTGCTCTTGCGATGGCGTCTAGTCTGTCGACGTCTAACCGCCAATGCTCTTTTTGGATCGCACGGAGACCCGGTAGCCGGCGCAGCGACTGGTAACCGTAAATGCCTTTCTCAACTTCGCCCTTGCGCAACCCGCTGCGTTGCGTCAAGCGGGTCACTTCCAGGTCGTAGTCGCGGGATCCCGCCAACACGTTCTCAGCGTCGGCGAATTCCATGAAGGCGTCGGCTTGACCTTGCCGGATGGACTTTCCGGCAGTTGCAGCGGGACAGTCCGGGTCTTCGGTGACGAAGAAAGGGGCCCGCTTACCCTTCTTCGCTTGCCTACAAGTGTCCATAGTGTCCCCCTCGACGTCGTCGGTTCCGTCCGGATAGCTATGGGAACATTCTTGCAAACCGATGTACCAACATAGCCAGAAACCGAACCCAAAATAGAACGCGCGTTCGAACGATGGACAGATCGCCCAGTGTCTGGCGAGGTCGTTCGAAAAGGCCGGGACGTCGTTAAGCTAGCGCCGCTCGTACACGAACGCGTCGGTGCGATAGGGGAGGGGAATGGGCTGACCTTTGTCGAACCCGAGGCGATCAAAGAGGTACCACCGGAGATTCTCGGTGACCTTCGCGCGCGTGGCCTCATTCGCCCGCAGCCAGTACGATCGCGTGCGTGCGAGTGCGAAGAGGTCGTCCGTGGTCACGGCTTCAAACCACTTCGTGCGCAGTTCGCGTGAAAGCGCCCATTGCTTAGCGACGTCGGGATAAAACCCTTCCCTCTGAACATCCCCCGAGTGACTGATCCGGGAGAGCCGCAGAACCCACGGATGCGACACGTCGAGAGTGTTCCAACACAGGAGCAGTTTGCCTCCAGGCGCGACGACACGGTGGGCCTCTGCGCTGGCCGCCGCGGTGTCGACCCAGTGCCAGGTTTGGGCACAAGTGATGGCGTCAACGGAGGCGTCAGTAAGCGGGAGTGCTTCACCGACTGCTCGGAGAGTTTTCACCTCGGGCATGCGAGAGCGCAACACCCTGAGCATGTCGTTGGAAGGATCAGCTGCGTAGATGGTGCGGCCAGGCTGCACCAGCAGCTCTGTGAGCTTGCCCGTCCCCGCGCCGAGATCGAGTACGCTGCCCGCCGTGCTTATGAGCTCGGGGATGGTAGTGGGGTAGGAGGGGCGTGTGGCGTCGTAAAGCTGCGCCCCGGACGCGAACGCTCTCGCTGTGTGTTGTCGCGATGCGGCGTCGCGGAACCCCGGCATATCTTTGGCGCTGGGTTTGAAGTTGCGTGGAGTGGGGCTGGCTTCCATTACGTGTCAACTTACCGGTCGACGCTTTGATTGCTAAGGTTGCCCACGAAAGCAGCGCCACGATTCCTAAGGATGCACCTTCACCGTGCGAAAACTCACACGATCAGCAGCGATAACCTGCTCTTTCCTGCTCTCTGCCGGGGCGCTTGCAGCATGCGGGGATGGCAATAAAGAGTCGATGCGCGCCGACAGCGTCGCCGAGGAAGTCACGCAGAAGGTTCGTGAGGAACTTGTGCAACCGGTGCGCGATTTCGAGGGTGAACCGTTCACTGAAACCCGGAAGATCAAAGCTGGTGGACTCGACCGGGAATTCATCCTCACCGTGCCGCCGGAAGTCGATGAGCGGTCTGATCTACCACTGATTTTCGCGTTTCATGGGTATACGAACAACGCGGAGGCAATGCGTCAGTTCACTCAGTTAGATAAAGCACATGCAGTGGTCGTGTACATGAACGGTGTGGGCAGCGCATGGGCGCCGGCGCCCTACGCGAAGACATCGGGGGAGCAGGATCTGGCGTACTTCGACGCGGTGCGGCAAGAGATGCTCGAGGAGTTCTCGATCGATCCCGCCAAAGTATTCGTCACCGGCCTGTCGAACGGCGGCGGGTTTGCCGCCTATGCCGCGTGCCACCGTTCCCATCAGATCACCGGCATTGCGACAGTGTCTGCCGCGTTCTACGACAAAGTCTTCGATGATTGTTCGCCAACCCCGGTCAAGCAGATCGACATGCACGGCACCAAAGACGGCATCATCGACTACTACGGGGGAGTGCGCCACAACGAGGCCATCCTCAGTATTCAAGACGTCATGGCTAACGCAGCTCGGCGAAACCACTGCGAACCCGAACCCGTCCGCGCAGAGATCCGCCGTCCCGGCGAAGAGCTCGTGTGGGAGGGCTGTGATGCGCAGCTGCGCCATTACCGCCTCGACGGCGGTAGGCACGTCTGGCCGGGCAGTAAGCAGGACGACAGCTTCGCCACCCAACCATCTGACGGATTCGGAACAGAGACGATTCTGGACTTCTTCGGTGTGGATTTCACCGGCGCGGTGGGGCCGAACCCGCAGTAACCGCACAATCAATTGCTCCGGCGGGTTTTTACCTATCCTGGTGTCCACGATCTCGAAAGTAAGGAGCAAATAGTGAACCGTGAACTTGTTTTCATCGTGTACGCCTCGGACATCGACGCATCGGTCGCTTTCTATAGTGACCTCCTGGGTCTTGAGACCGACTTTGTCACGCCCCGCTACGTCACCTTCGCGCTGGGTGAGGGGGTGTTCTTAGCGCTATGGTCGGGAAATGCCAACTCGCTGGAAGGTGCAGCGAATCGCACTTCGGAGGTATGCCTGAACGTGCCTGCCGAAGAGGTCACCACCACGTTCGAACAGTGGAAGAACAAAGGGGTAACGATCCTCCGCGAGCCCTATGAGGAAGTGTTCGGCACGACGTTTGTAATCGAAGACCCCGACGGGAATCTTATTCGCGTCGCGCCTATTGACTAGGTCTGCTGACGAGGCCAACAGCTGCAAAGAGTAAAGGCCTCGGACAACTCATCTTTCGACCCCTCAGCGGTGAGCCCGATCTAACCCCACTCCTGATTTTCGCGTGCCGGATGAAAGCCACCGCAACTCGACGAATAGCCTTTGTTTTACTGGCGAAAGTTTCACACTGCCTAAAAACGTTGCGCACTCAAAGAAGTCGGGATTACGCTCGGCCACACCCTAACCATGGAAAGGTTCCCCATGAAAGCACTGACCTGGCAAGGGAAACGCACCGTGAGTGTCGAGGACGTCCCCGACCCCAAGATCATCGAACCCACCGACGCCATCATCCGCGTCACCTCCACCGCCATCTGCGGCTCTGACCTCCACCTCTACGAGGTCCTTGGACCCTTCATGGACAAGGGCGACGTGATCGGGCACGAGCCGATGGGCATTGTCGAGGAGGTCGGCAGTGCTGTGACCAACCTCAAACCCGGCGACCGCGTCCTGGTCCCCTTCACCGTCTCCTGCGGTCACTGCTTCATGTGCGAGCGCGGCTTTCAGTCTCAGTGTGAGACCACGCAGGTGAAGGAGTACGACAAGGGAGCTACCCTGTTCGGTTACTCGCGCCTCTACGGCTCGCTGCCCGGCGGCCAGGCCGAGTACCTGCGCGTCCCGCACGCCGACTACGGCCCCATCAAGGTCCCCAGCGTCGGCGAGGACGAGCGCTACCTCTTCCTTTCTGACGTTCTGCCGACCGCCTGGCAGGGCGTCAAGTACGCAGGCGTCCCTGACGGCGGCACCCTCGCTGTGCTCGGCCTCGGCCCGATCGGGCAGATGGCTACCCGTATCGGTGCGCACTTCGGCTACCGCGTCATCGGAGTCGACCCCGTCGCGGAGCGGCGCGCCATGGCGGCCCGGCACGGGATCGAGGTCATCGAGGACGGCGAGGATGTCGTCGAGAAGCTGCAAGAGCTTTGCGACGGCCGCGGGCCCGACTCCGTCGTCGACGCCTTCGGCATCGAAGCCCACGGTTCTCCAGTCAGCGGCGTCTACGGCGGGATGAAGGACCCGATGCCGATGATGACGCTCTTTGACAAGCAGATCCAGATGCGGATGGGCCAGTGCAACGTGCGCAACTGGACCGATGACATCCTCCCGCTGGTCGACGACCCGTCCGACCCCCTCGGCGTGCTTGACCTGAAAACGCACACCGCGCCGCTTGACGACGCCCCTGCCATGTACGAGAAGTTCCAGAAGAAGGAGGACGGCTGCATCAAGGTCGTCCTCAAGCCGTAAGAACCCGTGAAAAGAATTGTCGGGCTGACAGGATTTGAACCTGCGACCCCTACACCCCCAGTGTAGTGCGCTGCCAAACTGCGCCACAGCCCGTTGCTCCCGAAGCATTCTTGGGGAACTTCGATAGATTACAGCACGGTCAGTTTAATCAGTAATCAGCAGGTCACGTAGAGTCGCACTATGGGTAAGTTTGACTGGTTCTGGAAAGCGATGGGCTCGACGTCTGAGCGCAACGACAAGAAGTCGAAGGGCATTGTCGCTTCCGCGCACGAACTCATTCCTGCGTACGAGGGGCGCAGTGATGCGGAGCTTGCCAAGGAGATCCGGGCAACCGTTGTGGACGGGCAGATTCAGAAGAAGCCAGAGTTTCTCGCCATTCTTTCTGTGGCCTCAACCCGCACGTTGGGGATAACGCCGTTCAACGTGCAGAATCAAGCGGTACTGCGTCTGCTCGAAGGCGACGTGATTCAGATGGCCACCGGTGAAGGCAAGACGCTCGTGGGTGCGATGGCTGCCACGGGTTTCGCACTCACTGGCAAGCGTGTGCACGTCATCACCGTGAACAACTACCTCGCGCAGCGTGACGCGGAGTGGATGCGCCCGCTCGTCGAATTCTTCGGGCTCACGGTGGGCTTTGTCACCGAATCGAGCGAGCGCGAAGACCGGGTTGAATCGTACAGGGCGGACGTAGTCTACGCGCCAGTTGCGGAAATCGGATTTGACCACCTGCGCGACAACCAAATCACGAGTCGCGGCCAGACTGTTCAGGCGCGGGCTGACGTTGCGCTTGTCGACGAAGCAGACAGCGTGCTTGTCGACGAAGCCTTAGTCCCGCTCGTCCTCGCCGGTTCCAAGCCAGGGGAGCAGGCTACCGGGCAGATCACGGAGGCTGTTTCCCATTTGAGGGAGGGGATCGACTACACGATCGATGCGGATCGCCGCAATGTGTTCCTGACCGACGACGGCGCCGCCAAGCTGGAGAAGTCTCTCGGTATTGACTCGCTGTATTCGGATGGGAACATCGGCACGATTCTCGTGCGCGTCAACCTCGCATTGCACGCGAAAGCGCTGCTCATCCGCGATGTCCACTACATCGTTCAGGACGGCAAGATCGACCTAGTGGATGCCTCCCGTGGTCGCGTCGCTGAGCTCCAACGCTGGCCCGACGGTTTGCAGGCGGCTGTCGAAGCGAAGGAAGGACTCGATGTCAGTGAGGGCGGCCGCATCCTCGACTCCATCACGCTCCAGGCACTGATGCGCCGTTACCCGCTCGTGTGCGGGATGACGGGTACTGCGGTGGAGGCGACGGATCAACTGCGCCAGTTCTACGATCTGCGCGTCTCGGTCATCGAGCGGGCTAAACCCCTCCAGCGTTTCGACGAGCAGGATCGCGTTTACGCCACCATGGATGAGAAGTTCAAAGCCATCGTCGCGGAGATTGCCCACCTTCATGAAACGGGGCAGCCAGTGCTCGTCGGCACGCACGACGTGGCTGAGTCTGAGGCTCTTGCTGACGCTTTGATGCAACGCGGCATCGAGGTCAACGTGCTCAACGCCAAGAACGATGCGGAGGAGGCGCGCATCGTGGCAGAAGCGGGCGATCTGGGCCGCGTCACGGTGTCGACGCAGATGGCCGGACGAGGTACCGACATTCGCCTGGGCGGCGCTGACGAGGCCGACCACGACGCCGTTGCGGAACTCGGTGGACTAGCGGTCATCGGTACGGCCCGACACCGCACAGCGCGCCTGGACAATCAGCTCCGTGGCCGCGCGGGACGCCAGGGCGATCCTGGCTTGAGTTTGTTCTTCGTGTCCCTCGAAGATGACATCGTAGCCGCGGGTGGAGCGGACGAGAAGATCACTGCGCAGCCCGATGCCGATGGCCGGGTGGACGCAAAACGCATTCACGACTTCGTGGCCCACTGCCAGCGTGTCACTGAGGGCCAACTGCTAGAAATCCACGCGCAGACGTGGAAGTACAACCAGCTTCTTGCAGATCACAGGGCTATTATCGACGAGCGCCGCGCCATCCTCTTGGACACCGACCGTGCATGGGTCGAACTGTCGCAGCGTGCGCCGGAAAAGGCTGCGGAGGTTGAGGCTGCGGGCGTCGATAAGCATGTGCGTGAACAGGCCGCGCGCGAGATCATGCTTTTCCACCTCGACGACGAATGGTCCGAGCATCTGGCCCATATGGACGACGTCCGCGAGTCCATCCACCTGCGGGCCATCGCGCGCGAAACCCCGCTGACCGAGTATCACCGAATTGCCGTGCGGGAGTTCAAGGAGCTGGCACAACGCGCTGTCGATCGTGCCGTTGACACCTTTGAGCAGGTGCTTATCGACGACCGCGGCGCCCACCTCGCTAACACCGGCTGGAAGCGCCCGAGCGCAACGTGGACCTACATGGTGTCCGACAACCCGCTCGCCGGGGGAGGAAATTCGGTCATCTCTGGGATAGCCAGCATGTTCCGGTAGGTTAGAGCGCGAACCGCCCACGATCGCAGCGCGGTCGACGAAGTTGTCGGTATGATGGGCGTGAAGTTGAATAACGATTGACATCCGTCGAAAGCGTCAGGAGAAGACATGAGCGAGAACACCGGTACGCCGGAGGCACAGGTAGAAACCACTTCGGTATTCCGTGCCGATCTTCTGAAGGAGATGGAGACGGGAGCTACCGCCTCTGACAACGTCGGTGGCGTGGAGGGCCTGCCGGAAGGCGCAGCCCTCCTCGTTGTGAAGCGTGGCCCGAACGCGGGTGCCCGCTTCCTGCTGGACCGTGACACCACCACCGCAGGCCGCCACCCCGAGGCAGACATCTTCCTCGATGACGTGACCGTGTCCCGCCGTCACGCTGAGTTCCGCCGCAATTCCGGCGAGTTCGAGGTCGTCGACGTCGGATCCCTCAACGGCACCTACGTTAACCGCGAGCCGCGCAACTCCCAGGCGCTGTCTACCGGCGACGAAATTCAGATCGGCAAGTTCCGCCTCGTTTTCATCTCTGAATCTGAGTAATCCTTCTGCACAGTGACCGCGATCCGGAAAACCCAACAACAGGCACCCCAACAAGCAAAGAAGACGGGGAACAAGACCATGTCCATCGGCGTGGTCATCCAACGCCTGCGCGAAGAATTTCCGGATGTCACTGTGTCGAAGATCCGGTTCCTCGAATCGGAGGGGCTGATCAGCCCGGAGCGCACAGAGTCGGGGTACAGGCGCTTCACGGAGGCTGATATTGATCGCCTGCGCTACATCTTGGTGACGCAGCGGGATAACTACCTGCCGCTCAAAGTCATTCGCGAGCAGCTTGAAGCCATGGATTCCGGAGACGTCGTCGTGGTCTCTGAGCAAGTCATTTCCTCGGAGAGCATCGGCGCGGCGAAGGCGACGCGCCTGACAGACAAAGACGTGGCCGTACAGGCGCAGTGCGAGCAGTCCTTCGTAACGAAGTGCATCAATGCTAGATTGATCGTCCCGGACTCGAGTGGGCTGTTCTCCGCCGATGACGTACGGATTGTCAGCACGGCAGCTTCGTTGGCTGAATTCGGTCTTGATGGACGCCACCTGAAAGCCCTTCGCAATGCTGCAGGCAGGCAAGCGGACATGGTGGCAAAGGTCGTTGGCCCTGTTGCGAAGTCGGGTAAAGCCTCCGCCAAGCAGGAAGCTGACGAGCTCGGGCAGCAGGTGGCCTCACTTGTGGTGTCTTTGAACTCTGCCTTGGTGAAGGACGAGCTGCGCCGCGGGCTAGGGGCGTAGGCCTATGACCTCTGTTCCCGTCACATTTTGCGGGGTTTTTCCCGTCGGCCCGGAAAGCTTCCTGTGTGCACTGCTCCTGTGGGAGGAGCGCCGTCGTTTCGTCCCGGTGTGGTTGCCGCCCGTCGGTGGGGCGCAGCTCATTGGACGCATCGGTGACTGGGAGCCCACGCGCCCCGACACCCATGATCTGCTGCTCGATCTCATCGAGCAGTCCACCGCCGGCATTGCTGCTATTGAGCTGACTAATTATCACAACGGCGTGTTCATGGCGCAGATCACGATGGAAGACGGTGCCGAGTTCGATTGCCGCCCGACGGACGCGTTTGTCCTGTCCGTCATGCTGGATATGCCGATTGAGGTTGATGAAACTGTCTGGTCGCAGTCGTCATTGTGGCTGTCAGCGGAGGATGCGCTGGATTACTTCGACATTGAAGTCGATGACGAAGCGGTGCCAGCCGGATCTGATTCTGCCTCTGGTGATGCCAAGGCAGACGCTGATTTTCAGCAACTGATGCGCGATCTCGGAGTATCAGAGCAGGACCTCGGATTCGAAAGATCCGATGTTAAAGATGTGACTGAAGATGACAGTGGGGAAGAGTAACTCTAAAGTTAAAGTTGAGCTTGAAGTTACGGCGTGTCGGTGTCCCTGGTCTTGACCGCAGCTTAAGCTTGGCTTTAAATAACTAGTGCGCCCTTCTCTAAACATCATGGGAGTAATTACGTGAGTATCTTCGACAGTCACGACGACATCGATGCCCCTGTCCAGGAAAGCCTGTTTGACCTCGGGCCGTCGGATGAGGTTGGCTACCGCGTGCCCATCGCATGCCAGGTGGCCGGCATCACGTACCGCCAGCTGGACTACTGGGCGCGCACCGATCTGGTGAACCCCTCCATCCGAAACGCCACAGGCTCCGGCTCGCAGCGTCTCTACTCCTTCACTGACATCCTCGTCCTGAAGATCGTCAAGGGCCTGCTGGACACTGGCATCTCCCTGCAGAACATTCGCCTCGCCGTGGACAACCTGCGTGACCGCGGCATCAACGAGATCTCCGAGATCACCCTCGTTTCCGACGGCGCCACCGTGTACGAGTGCCGCAGCAACGACGAGATCATCGACCTGCTCGGCGGTGGCCAGGGCGTGTTCGCCATCGCTGTTCCGCAGATCGTCAAGGAGCTCACCGGCACCATCTCGGCGTTCCCCTCCGAGCGGATCGGCGGCGACGCTGTCGCAGAAGAATCCGACAACGTCGTCGCACTCGATGAACTGGCTGCCCGCCGGGAGCGTCGCAGCTCCTAGGGTCAACCGAAGATACGTCAAACCCTGCTGGATAATCTCCAGCAGGGTTTTCCTTTTACGTAGGGAGTTTTAGAGTCCTACTGCCTCGCGGATAGCGGAATCGACTGGGGAAGAGAGGTCAGTGGAGGAGGTTGCTGCGTCGATAAGCACCTGGTCTTTTGGCGCGGCACCAACGTGAACGACAGACAGTTCAACTCCAGCTGCACGAGCGTGTGCGATAGCCGGTGTCACGTCAGCGTCGTCGACAGTGCCTGAGGTAATCAACATCACTCGGATGGGAGTTTCAACAGACTCTGCATACTTCAGCGCGGCTGCGACGGCTTCACGGGTGCGGGGGGCACCGGCATTGATGAAGCCTTGTGCGGCGGCACCGATCTGCGCGCCATCGTTGGTGAACTCCACGTTGCGGCGGAAGCCCTGGGTGACGCCGGGGTTGAGCGGCGAGGAGTAGTTCCACAGCGCAACTTGGCGCCCAGCGTCCGTAAGTGAAGTAGCCACCGCTCCAATGCTTTGGGCCACCGGTTCCGCAAAGTGTGCCATTTGATCCGAGGTGTCCAGCAGGAACAGGGTGTCAATCGGTTCACCGATCTCCGTCTGCGCTGGTTCGTGCTCCTGCGCCGCTGTGGAGATGCGTTCTCCACCGTTGGGGCGGGCAGCGGCCCAGACCGACTCAGCGACGACCGGGAGCTGGGAGTCGTTGCCGTACTGTTCACTCGCGAAGTCTGCGAATGCTTGAGCCGCTCGAGTTTGGTCCTCTGTGACGGCGTCCGTCGTATTCAGCGGGATGGCAGAGTAGACGACAGAGGTATCGGCTAACGGGCTGAATGTGAATCCGTCGGGGACGTTGGATTCATCGCTGGCAACGAAGCGGGTGGAGTTCGCGGTGTCGGATGCGGCGGTGCCCACACGCTGTTCGGTCAGGGCGGCAACGGCGGCGTTATCGTTGTCAGCTACAGCGGAGGCGACAACTGCAGATGCTTCGGGCTGTTCATCGGTGGGGAAGTCCACCTGTTTGATGTCCACTGTGGCCGGGTCGATCTCATTAGGCCCGGCAAGTCCGACGACCGACGAATACACGGAGGCGGGCTCGTTGGTCGTGGCACTGCGTTGTGCATGCGCGATCTCCTGGTGGGAGATCGGTGTGTTAGGCGCAATGTATACAGCGGCCTCGCTCAGGTTGTCCACGTAGACAGGCTGAACACAATAATCGCGGACCACAGGCTGGGAGTTGGCGTAGGCGTTGATCACCTCGCGGGCCACGCCTTCCGACGACGCAGCGACGGGCAGGGCTAACTCACCGGACACGCACTCGGGCGCGGCTTGGTTCCCGCCCGCTTTGCCACGATGCGTTCCCCACACCACCCCCGCAGCCGCAACCGCAAGCATCATGAGGGCGAGCAATACGAGGAACGCAATTGCGCCCTTGGACAGGGCGTAGTTGTTCTTGCCGTTGGAATGCCGAGCCATGGTCTGCCTTTCGCAATAGTTACGATAGACAGCTTATCGGGTAAATGCAGCGTCAAGAAGTTGAAGCAGCTGATTTCGCAAAGGTTCCGCTCGCGCAGAGAACGCGCGCTGCTTTGCTACGTACTCAGCTTTGCCCTCCGGCGTCTCAATCGGGACCACCCCGAAGCCGAGCGTGCGGCAGTCATACGGGGAGGCCTCCATGTCCAGCAGTCGAATATCCATCGCCAGCTCCAGGCAGTCCAGCATGAGGTCACCGGGCACAAGCGGGCCCATCTTGGTCGCCCATTTGTACAGGTCCATGCCCACGTGAAGGCATCCGCACTGGTCATTCGCGGGGCGGGTGGCAGAGTCAAGCACGGTCAGATTGAGCGGTTTCGCGGGTGGAGTGAAAAAGCGGTACGCGTCAAAGTGCGTGCACTTCAGATCGTGCTGCTTGACCACGTCATCTGTGCCCCGTTGCCCCAACCGCAACGGAACGTCGTGACGGGGTCGCCCGGTGTTGTAGACCATGGCCCATTCGTGCAAACCGAAGCAGTCGAACTGCGGGCGGTTGTGATCAATAGCGCGCAACAGAACCCGAATATTTTCCATATCGGACCGCCGGCGGGCGAGGAACGATTCGACGTCGAGGGTGACTGTTCCGTCAGGGCCGCGCTGGTAATCGCGCCATGAAGTGTGAGGGGCATCGGACGCGTCGAGAAGCTTCGTGCCAAGGCCCGGGTGCCAGCGCGTGAGGTGCGTGGGGCGAACAGGGTAGTAGTCGAAGAGGAAATCCCAGATCGGATGCTTCTCACCACGGCTGCGCCGCGCTATGTGCGGATCGACCCACTGTCGGGCACGCTTCTCGTGGGTTTCAGCGAGTTCGCTCCACTCCTCACGCGCGAGCGAGATCATTGCTCATGGGTCCAGTCGGTCACGGTGCCCACGTACTCCTCGATCAGGTCCTCAAGCGCGAGAACACCCACTAGCTCACCGTTGTCGCGGACCTGGGCCATGTGAGCGGAGCGACGGTGCATTGCGGTCAACGCGTCGTCGAGGCTGCCGGAGCCGTCGACAATGCTCAAGCGACGGACGCGGTTGTACGGGATGACCGGGCTCTCCATCTCCGAGTCGAGGAGGTCGAGGACGTCCTTGACGTGGATGTACCCGAGCAGTGCGCCATCGGTGCCCTCCACCGGGAAACGCGAGTATCCGGTCTCACGGACAGCGTTTTCAAGGACGCGCAGAGGAATCCCTTGCCGGGAGTAGGGGATGGTCACCAGCTTGTCGATGGGGATCATCACCTCTTGCAGGCTGCGCGACTCAGACGACAGGGCAGAGGCAAGGCGGGTGGTCTCCTCTTCGTCCAGAAGCCCTTCCTGCCGGGACTCCCAGATCATGTTGGCCAGCTGCTCCTGGTCCACTGTGGCGTCGAGTTCGTCGCGCTGCTCAATGCCGAAGAGGTAGAGCGTCCAGCGGGCGATCTCGTTCAGCGCGAAGATCAGTGGCCGGGTCAGCTTCACCCAGACATCCATCACCGGTGTCAGCCACACAGCGAGCGTTTCAGGCCCGGCGATCGCGATGTTCTTCGGGATCATCTCGCCGAAGATGATGTGGAGGATCGTGATGATGAGCAGGGCGATGACGAACGAGATCGGGTGCAGGAGGTTCTCCGGAACGCCGATGCTGGTGAAAGGATCCTCCAAAAAATGCGCGATGGCAGGTTCGGCGACCTTACCCAGAATGAGCGAGGCGAAAGTGATGCCGAACTGAGCGCCGGCCAAGTACAGCGACAGATGCTCCGTGGCTTCCAAAGCGCGCCGTGCGCTGGTCTTGCCCTGCGCGATCATGGATTCGAGGCGATCGCGTCTCGACGAGACGAGCGCGAACTCCGTGGCCACGAAGAAGGCGTTGGCAGCTAGCAGGGCGATGATGAGGATGGTGGCAGTCCAGATGCTCATGACTGGTACCTCCCGATATCATCGGAGGAGATTGGCGTCAGAATGGCTTTGTCCAGTCGACGGCCCTCCATGATGGACACGCGAGCCAGCCAACGGCCAGCGTTCGCTTCCTCGAGCTCCTCCGAAAGATCTTGGGCAGGGTGGGGGAGAACCACAGTATCGCCGACAGAGGGGACTTGGCCGAGCGAGGCCATGATCAACCCTCCAAGAGTTTCATACGGCCCGTCAGGGGCGGTGTAACTGATCCGCTCCGACAGTTCGTCGAGACGTACAAGGCCGGAGACTTCCCACGACTTTCCGAAGCGCTGGAAATCGCGCTCGGACTCGCGGTCGTCGTACTCGTCGTAGACTTCGCCGAGGATTTCTTCGACGACGTCTTCAATGGTGACCAAGCCCTGGGTGCCGCCGTACTCGTCCGCAACGAGCACAACCTGTGAACCGGCGGAACGCACTTGATCGAGAACAGCATCTCCGTCGAGTGTGCCGGGGACGTAGCTGACCGGCTTGGCTAGATCGCCTAGCCGCGTCGTGGCGCGTTGGTCTCGGGCGACCGAGAACGCGTCTTTGATGTGAACCAGTCCCACGGTGTCATCCAGGTCACCGTTGCGGACAGGGAAGCGGGAGTGGCCGGATTCCATCGCCAATGCGATCAAATCGTTCACCGTGTCCGAGACATCGAGGGACCTCACCGTCGACCGCGGCGTCATGACCTCTTCCGCGGTGGTCTCGCCGAACTGAAGGGAGCGATCAATCATGCGGGCAGTCTGCTCATCCAGTCCACCCGCTTCTGCGGAGCTGCGGACCATAGCGCCCAACTCAGGACCTGAGCGGGCGGAGGCGAGCTCATCTGCCGGCTCAATCCCGAGCTTGCGCACGAACCAGTTTGCCGACGCATTCATCGCCTTAATGAACCACTTGAACACCGTGTTGAAGGCATTGACGGGCGGCACGACGAAACGGGCCGTGGCCAACGGCTCAGTAATCGCGATGTTCTTCGGTACCAGCTCGCCGAACACCATGGACAGTGTCGTTGCCACGACGAGGGCGAGGATGAGGGCGACGGCGCTCGAGGCGGACTCACTGAGCCCAACGAGCTCGAGCGCGGGGCCGAAGAAGCGAGCCAGCACCGGCTCTGCAAGAAAACCAGTCGCAAGAGTAGTCAGCGTGATGCCCAGCTGCGCCCCCGAGAGGACGAAAGAGAGGTTGCTGTGGTCGCGTTGAACGGCCAGAGCGGTCTTATCTCCTTTCTCCTGCACATGGTTGTCCACGGTTGAGCGCTCCATGCCGGTGAGCGCGAATTCGATGGCGACAAACAGACCAGTTGAGGCCGTGAGCAGCACAAACCCTAGAAGGGCGAGTAGAGAGATAAGAAGATCCATAGGTGGTGTTGTCAGTGCCGTTTCCCGCGGGAGCGCTTGGTTGTCTGCGGTTGGCCGGGCGGCGGAAGTGGACGGCCGTGGGGCTCCTGCGCGCCCGTAATCTTAACTAACTCGTCGGACATCGGGGTAACGCGGACCTTTTGCGCGTCCACGCCCGCTGTGCGGAGCAGTTGATCGACTTCTTTGCGCTGTTCGTCCATGACCAAGGTCACCACAGTGCCGGACATGCCTGCGCGGGCGGTGCGCCCGGCACGGTGCAGGTAGGACTTGTGCTCGGCCGGGGGATCGATGTGGACGACCAAGGACACGTCGCTGATGTCAATACCGCGTGCAGCGATATCGGTTGCGACCAAAACAGGAACAGACCCGTCTGTGAATCCTTCGATAGCCCGGGTGCGTGCGCCCTGGCCCTTGTCACCGTGGAGCGGTTGAGCCTCAATGCCGACGCGACGGAGCTTCTTCACCTGCCGGTCCACGCCATGCTTCGTGCGCATGAACATGATGGTCTTGCCCTCGCGCGCGGCGATGAGCGGCACGATCTCGTTCCTGGACTCTCGGCTGCCCACCAGCAGCTGGTAGTGCTGCATCGTGTCCACGGCAGCCTGGGCAGGGGCCGTCGAGTGCATCACAGGATCCGTCAGGTACCGCTGCACAAGCTTTTCCACGTCACCGTCCAGCGTCGCCGAAAACAGTAGGCGCTGGCCGTTTTCAGGTGTGGCGTCGACAAGCTTGCGGACCTGGGGGAGAAAGCCCATGTCGGCCATCTGGTCAGCCTCGTCAATCGCTGTGACGGCGACGGAATCGAAGCTGAGCTTGCCCTGGTTGATCAGGTCCTGAGCGCGTCCGGGCGTAGCGACGAGCAGGTCCACTGGCGCTGCAAGCGAACGAATGTGGTTGTTGATGTTCACCCCGCCCACAACCTCGAGCACACGCAGACCAACGGCAGCAGCAGGATCGTCGAGTCGCTGTCGGATCTGCGCTGCGAGCTCACGGGTGGGGGCGAGGACGAGGCCGCGCGGGTGGCCGGGTTTGGACGGGGAACCGGCGAGCAGCGCCAGCATCGGTAGCCCGAAGGCAAAAGTCTTACCCGAGCCCGTCGGCCCGCGCCCGAGCACATCCCGTCCGTCGAGAACAGCGGGGATCGCCGCTTCCTGGATTGGGAAGGGCTCCTCGATTCCTTGTTTCGTGAGAACGTTGACGATGGAGCGGGGCAGGCCGAGATCCGAGAATGTGGGCATCGGATGAAGTGTACAACCCTACCGGGCTAGTACGTGATTTCCTCACGCTCACCGGACCACGTGGTGTGGTAGGTGCCCTCCATGTCCACGCGCTTGTAGGTGTGGGCGCCGAAGAAATCGCGCTGGCCCTGGATGAGAGCAGCCGGTAGGCGCTCCGCGCGCAGCGAGTCGTAGTAGGACAGGCTTGAGGCGAACACCGGGATCGGCAGACCCAACTGGGTGGCAATGATGACCACACGCCGCCAGGAATCGACAAGGCCCTTCTCCAGCTCAGACTTGAAGTAAGGGTCGAGCAAAAGCGACGGCAGCTGCGGGTCGTTGTTGTACGCCTCGGTGATGCGGTTGAGGAACTTCGCGCGGATAATGCAGCCACCGCGCCAGATCGTCGCGAGGTCTTGCGGCTTAATGCCCCAGCCGTACTCCTGGGAGCCAGCGTTGATCTCGTCGAAGCCCTGCGCGTAGGCCACAAGCTTGGAGGCGTACAGGGCGCGGCGGACATCTTCAACGAACTGCTGCTTATCGACGCCGAGCGTCTCCAGCGACGTGACCTCACCCGACGGCAAACCCGTGTCCTGGACAGCCTGGCGCTGCGCCAGCGCCGAGGACAGGGCGCGGGCGAAGACGGCCTCCCCAATGCCCGTTGTGGGCACGCCAAGGTCGAGTGCTTCCTTCACAGTCCAGCGGCCGGTGCCTTTCTGGCCAGCGGCGTCGACAATGACGTCCACCAGCGGCTTGCCCGTCCTCGCGTCGACTTGGCGCAGCACTTCAGCGGAAATCTCGATCAGGTAGGAGTCCAGATCACCCTGGTTCCACTCGGCGAAGATGTCTGCCATCTCAGCCGGCTCGATGCCCGCCGCGTAACGCAGCAGGTGGTAAGCCTCGCCGATGACCTGCATGTCGGCATACTCGATGCCGTTGTGGACCATCTTCACAAAGTGACCAGCACCGTCAGGGCCGATGTGAGTCACGCACGGCACGCCATCGACTTCAGCAGCGATGGATTCCAGCAGAGGACCGAGGGTCTCCCACGACTCTTTCGGGCCACCCGGCATGATCGACGGCCCCTTCAGGGCGCCCTCCTCGCCACCGGAGATGCCCGCGCCGACGAAGTGGCGGCCCTTCGCTGCGACCTCTTTCTCGCGGCGGATGGTGTCGGTGAACAGAGCGTTTCCGCCGTCGATAATGATGTCGCCATCGTCCATGGCCTCAACGAGCTGATCGATCACTGCATCGGTGCCGGCACCGGCCTGCACCATGATGACTGCCTTGCGCGGGCGTTCCAGAGACGCAACGAAGTCCTCAATGGACTCCGAAGGGATGAAGTTGCCTTCGTGGCCGTGCTGCTCCATGACGGCGCGGGTCTTCTCGGGGGAGCGGTTGTAGATAGCTACCGTGTGGCCGCGGGAGGCGAAGTTGCGGGCCAAGTTGGAGCCCATCACAGCCATGCCCACGACGCCGATCTGCGCAAGATTCTCGTTAGTCATGCCCAAAGCATACGCAGGCCAGTCGGTCCTACGCAGGCGATGGGCCATATAAGAACCCTTTAAATACAAACAGATCTATAACCGCGCACGCGATCTAGTTTCGTTGGTAAAATCTCTGGCCATGGAGATGGATTTCAGCAAACTCATGGAACTACGCGACCGTCAGCTCACCGACGACGAACTGGCGTACCTGAACGCTCACCACGTCGAATTCGACAGCTTCATCGGGCTGCACTTCACCGCTTTCGGCCCGGAGAAGATCACCGCGACGGTGGAAGCGGACCCGCGCCACCACCAACCCGCCGGCCAGGTCAACGGTGGGGTGTTCTGCGCCATCGGAGAGAGCATGGGCTCTTACGCTGGGTACGCCGCCGCGGGCGCGCCCGTTGTGGGCATGAACAACAACACGGATCTGATCCGCAGCGTCACTTCCGGCACGATTGAGGCTGAAGCATCGCCCGTCCACCTGGGCCGGCGCACCCAGATCTGGCGCATCGAGATGAAGCAGGGGGGCAAGATCGTCGCGATTACCACCCTGCGCACCATGGTGATGGCCTAACAGCTGGGTTAGAGCCAGTTGTTCCGGCGGAACCACCAGTACATGGCCACGATGGAGCCGAACATCACCACTAAGACAACCGGATACGCATAGCGCCACGACAGCTCTGGCATGTACTCGAAGTTCATGCCGTAGATTCCGGCGATCATCGTCGGAAGGGCCGCCATTCCCACCACGGCTGAGATCGTGCGCATGTCGGAGTTCTGCTGCATGCTCACCTTGGCCACGGACGCGTCGAGAAGCGAGGAAAGCCGCTCATCGAATCCGTTGACGTTGTCGGTGACAATCATCGCGTTGTCCTGCACGTCACGCAGGTAAGAGCGGATCTGCTTGCTCAACAGGTCCTTGTGCAGGTTCAGTCCTGTCTTCAACGCGGGACCCAGCGGGTCAATCGCGTGGCGCATCTCCAAGATCTCACGCTTGTAGGAGTAGATCTTGTCGATGTTGATCTGCCGGCGCGGAGTGAAGACTTCGTTCTCCAGCTCATCGACGTCTTCGCGGAGGAAGGTCGTGATCATGGCGTAGTTCTCTACGACGTGGTCTGCGACCTTCCAGGCGACGGCAGCGGGTCCCAGCGCGGAAATCTCCGGGTCTTCGACAAGCTCCTGAGTGAGGTTCGGAAGCTCCGCGTTGTGGCGGATTGTGATCACGAAGTTCTCGCCGATGAGCATCTGCACTTCACCGGTCGAGATGATCTCGCGCAGGTCAGTGACCTCTTCGTCGTCGCGGTACTCAATCGTGCGGATGACCAGAAACAGCTGATTGTTGTAGCGTTCCACCTTCGGGCGTTGATGGGCGCTCACGGCATCTTCCACAATGAGATCGTGAATGCCGAACTCTTCGGCGACCTTCTCCATCTGCTCCACGTTGGGCTCGCGGAGGGACAACCACACGTAGCCGCTCTCAGCTTCATTCACTTTCTTGAGAGCGGTGGAGTAGTGGCAGCTGCCAGGTTCAAGTTGACCATCCACAATCACGCGGCAGAAGTCGATCGAACGTTCCACCGGGACAGGGATAGGTTTCTGGGTCGCCTTTTCTGTCTGCTTCGACTTTCCCAGGGAAAGCGGGTTCTTCGGTACCAAGGCAACCCCCTTCGGGCAGATGTATCAACTGGATGAACGGGCAGAATCATACGCCCGCCGCCGGATTCGGGGGAACCGGGGGCGGGCGTAGGGGAGAAGAAGAGCGAGCTTAGTTCTCGCCGTTGGTGTCACGCACCTCGACGAGGTGCTCAGCCTCCTCCGCGGCGTACTTCTCCAGGTTCAGCAGGGCAGTGCGGCCGTGCATTTGCTGCTGGGTCGCGGCGAGGTTGTAGCGCTTGGGGGACAGGGCGTTGAGCGTCCAGGTGAACATAGACACGATGCGGTTGCGCTTGGACACGAGGAAAGACACGTGGACGAGCAGCCACATGATCCAGCCCAGGAAGCCGGCGATTTCTACCTTGCCCATCTTCACCACGGCGTGGAAGCGCGAAACGATGGCCATGGAGCCCTTGTCGAAGTACTCAAACGGCTCGCGCTGGTCCGGCTCCTGGTCATTCTCCACGCCATCCTTGATCGCCTTAGCCGCGTACTCACCGGTCTGGATCGCCACCTGAGCCAGGCCCGGCAGCTTGTCCAAATTCATCATGTCGCCGACGACGAAGACATTGCGGTGGTCGCCCACGGAAAGGTCCTTGTTCACCGGGACCTTGCCGGCACGGTCGACCTCGAGGCCGGCCTGGTCGGCGACGAGCTTGCCCAGCGGGGAAGCGGCCACACCCGCGGACCAGATCTTGGTGTAGGACTCGATCGTCGTCTCTTCCTCGGTCTCCATGTCCTTGTAGGTCACCGAGGTCTCGTCGATGTTGGTCACCATCGAGTTGAGGTGGACCGTCACGCCGATGCGTTCGAGCTCGCGCTGCGCCTTGCGGCCGAGGCGCTTGCCGAAGGGCGGGAGGACCTGGGGTGCGCCGTCGAGAAGAATGATCTTGGCGGAGGAGGGGCGGAAGTGCGAGTACTCGTTGCGGAAGCTGCGGTGCGCCATCTCGGCGATCTGGCCGGCGAGCTCGACACCGGTCGGGCCCGCACCGACGATGACGAAGGTGAGCAGGCGCTCGCGCTCGGCCGGGTCCTCGGTGACTTCGGCGCGCTCGAACGCGGTGACGAGGCGGGAGCGGATCTCCAGCGCGTGGTCGAGCGTCTTGAGTCCGGGGGCGAACTCGGCGAAGTGGTTGTTGCCAAAGTAGGACTGGCCGGCACCGGCGGCGACGATGAGAGAGTCGTATTCGTAGGTGTAGGTGTACGGACCCTCTTTGCAGGTGACCGTCTTAGCGTCGAGGTCGATGTCGGTGACATCGCCGCGCATGATGTCGGTGTTCTTCTGCTTGCCCAGGATCTGGCGGGTGGAGGTAGCAATCTCGCCCGAGCCGAGAATGCCCGTGGCCACCTGGTAGAGCAGCGGCGGGAAGAGGTGGAAGTTGGTGCGGCTAATCAGCGTGACGTCAACGTCAGCGCCGTCGAGTTCGCGTGCGGCAAAAAGGCCGCCGAAGCCGGAACCAATGATCACGACATGGTGGCGGTTACCTGCGGGGCGGTACGGTTTGTCGGACATGTATGAACTCCTTTTAGCCTTCTAGAACAACGTTGTGCGGATCCGCCATGAAATCATACGCGGGTTTGCAGCAAGTGCGCGCCGTGGCACCGCTACACCGCTGCCACGGCGGTCTATTCTAAACGGCGTGCCCGACAATGCTTCCTATCGTCCCCAGTTAGACCACTTGGCAACTGTGGATCCCGCGCAATGGCCGAGCATCGCGCACGTTCCGTCTGGGCGTGCGATGGGACTTCGGTCGCGGCGGGCGGAGGCGAAGTTCGCGAAAGCGTGCATGCAGGCCGGCCTCGATCTTGATCCGAACGGTCAGCCAGACCTTGTTGTCGATCACGAGGCCATGTTTGCCCGCATCGCCGCTCACGGTTGGATTGGGCTGGCGGAGGCCTACATGGCAGGAGAGTGGCGCACGCAGACCCCGGTAGCGCTCGTCAAGGTGCTCTCCGGCCTGATTGAATCGGGGTACAACCCCCGAACCTCGAGCGCGAAAGCGGATACACGTTTTATCGGTGGGGATGTGCCGCCAGAGCTCGTCGCCCGTTACGCCGGGGACGGAATGAGCTCTTTCGCCGGCCATTTCTCAACAGGGGTGCCCACGACGGAGCGTCGCAGCGTCAAGTCGTTCTCGCCGAGCGCGGGCAAGCGCGGGGAGCCGGCCAACTATTTCGTCTCTGTGACGAATTTCAGCGAACCGTTGAGCACGGAAAAGCTGGATCTTGCCGACGCACAGCGCAGAAGCGTCGGCATGCTTCTCGACGCCGCCGGTGTCCACGCCGGCTCCCACATAGCGGAACTTCCCAGTTCCGGCGGGGCAGTGGCTATAGCGGCGGCCGGAAGGCAAGCTACAGTGGATTCGCTCGTAACAGATCCCGGTACCGTACCGGGGCTGCGCGAGCGCCTGACTCTGGCGGGAGTCGACGACAGCGTGCATATCAACGTCGTACAGAGCGTCCAGCAAGCACTCGCACGACGAGAGGGGCGTTATGACGCAGTTGTTTCCGTCGAGACACTCGAAACCCTCCCGATGCGTCTGCGCCCCGCATACACCGCAGTCATGGACGAGTTGCTCACACGGGGAGGCCGTGCCGTCATCCAAACTGTCGTGGCGACAGAGAAGCTCACCCCGGTCGCTGCGTCATCCCTGGAATCGCTCCGCGCCTATGTCTGGCCCGCGTTGGAGTACGGCACGGAGGAGTCGCTACGCAGGCTCGTCGATAAGCACAGCGGTTTACGCGTCATCGGTGAGACGCACGCGCCGGAGCACCTCGCATTGTCCTTGGGACACCAACGCACGACGTTTCAAGGGCAGCTGCGCGAAGCGGCGGCCGACGGATTCGATGCGGTGTATCGGCGCCTGTGGACGTGGCAGCTTGCCCTCCGTGAAGCGCTTGCGCGGTTGGGGATGCTCGATGCGGTTCAGTACACGCTTGCGCACAAGCACCGCTGGGGAGTGCGGTAGGGGGCAACGTCGAAAAGCGGGCGGAGCTAGGCGCACGTCCTACTTGACATAATGTACATTATCGGACAAATGGGGATATTTTACTGCTTATCCATCTTGAGGCGGATATTGATCTCGCCTTCTTCCGCAATCTTCGCGGCCACGAACTCCGGCGTCTCCACGCCATAGTCGAGACGGTTGAACGGAATGTCGGCGTGCACGATCACGTTGTCTTCCGTGCGTAGCGCGTTGAACTCCTGCGTGATCGTGTTTGTCTCCCCGTGAATGGTCATGTCACCCGTGAGCGTGACGGTGCCGATGCTGCCGTCGTCTGGCAGCTGCGAAACATCAACGGGCTCCGTCAGGACAAATGTCGCTTCCGGGTACTCCTCCGTGTGGAGGATGCTCCTCCGCACATTAACGTCACGGACATCGCGATCCGTGACGATATTAGTCATATCCACAGTCACCTCACCGGCGGTCAGCGTGCCGGCCTCGATGGTCATTTCACCCGTGACAGCTGGCGTAGAGCCGGATGTGACGCGCTCATCACCCGGTAACAGCTCACGGAATGTGAACCCAGCGGACGTCGCATTCTTGCCCATCTGGTTGCTGACCACCCAGTGCCCGTCCACCTCGGTTGTCGCGGCTTTGGCACCACTGTTGTCAATGGGCTCGGTCTTGATGCCAGGCGAGTTGAACAGCGCAAAGACGAGCGGAACGATCGCTACCAGAGTGAGAGGAATGATCACCGCCAGACCACCAAAGAACACGATCTTCTGGGTGCGTGTCTGCATGACTTCCCCTCTTTCTGCTTGCAAAACTTCTCAAAACTTCTAGTGAAGCTTTTCGATTCTCTTAGCCATGGTAACCAGCTCATCGCACAAGGACTCAATCTCGTTGATGTCTGCACCCTCAGAGACAGCCGTGGCGATGTCCTCTGCCGCGCAGCGCAGCGCGAATAACCGATCGCGCAGAGTGTCGTCGTTGTGCGGACGCGCGCGGCCCGAACGCCCAAGGTTGCCTGGGACATAGTGCCGCCGCTCGTAGGCGCGCTGCTTGCACGAGTCGCTGCAGTACTTGCGGCGGCGGCCGCGCCCCTGCAGTTGTTCAACGGGAGCACCGCACCACAGGCAGGCGCCCGGTTCGTCCTTAGTGTGAAGTGGCTGGTTCATGATCGGATCACTTGTGATCGTAACTGCTGGAACAAACGGTGTGGGTGAACCGTTGCTATGGGTGGCCGTTATACTTTGAAGATTGCATGGGGCTGCACGACCGCCCCGCAAGCTTCTACAGACCAATAGATGAAGGGACAGATGCAGCATGGCTGATCGGGTACTGCGTGGTAGCCGGATGGGTGCAGTGAGCTACGAGACGGATCGTGACCACGATCTCGCCCCCCGCAGGATGGCGAAGTACCGCACCCCTTCCGGTGAAGTCTTCGAGATCCCGTTCGCAGACGACGCCGAGATCCCCGAGGAGTGGCCGTGCAAAAACGGCCAGACCGGCACCCTCATTGAGGGCGAAGGTGTAGAGTCCAAACCGGTCAAGCCACCGCGCACCCACTGGGACATGCTGCTGGAGCGCCGCACCATCGATGAGCTCGATGAGCTGCTTGAAGAACGCCTAGAGCAGCTGCGCAAGCGCCGCCGCAACGCGGCACGCATTGCTAAGGAGCAGAAAGAAGCCCAAGAGAACCAGGCTTAGTGGCGGTTGTTCACCAGCCGCTGCACCTCATACTTCGCCAAGCGCGCCCCCTCTTCCACGAAGCCGACAAGACTGCGGCCCAAGGAAGCCAGGGGGCGCGTGTCTACTTCGTCAGAGTTCCGCTTGAGCTCGTATGCCAGCAGTTTCGAGCCTTCTTCGACCATGTCGCCGGCGACCGAAAACGCACCGGTGATCTTGCCCGGGATCCGCTGCACTCCCAGTTGTTCAAGCTCGTATTTACCCAGGCGTTTCAGCTCGTAGGCCATCTCCTTCGCCTGACTCGAGCGGCGCGTCCAACCCCACTTGGTCACTTCGGTCAGGGAGTCTTTGGCAAAGCTGGCGTCCAGCTTGGATTCGCCGAGTTCGCGGTCGACGAAGGTGATGGGCACCTCGCGCACATCGAAGCCTTCCTGGACGACGACATCGGCGATCTGCACCTGGAAGATATAGCCCTTGCGGGACAGGTCATCGAAGTCAATGGCTTCGAGCACCTCGCGACGGAACGCGCGGTAGCCAGCAGTCATGTCCGCAATCTCGTCGCCGAGAGCGATGGAAATATAAAGATTGCCCAGCTTCGACAGGTAGAAACGCTCCTTCGGCCAGTTCACCGCTTCCCCACCGGGGACGTAGCGCGAACCAATGACCAGATCCGCACCCGTATCCACCGCATCCAGCAGATCCCGCAGCTGCTCCGGCGCGTGGGAACCATCCGCGTCCATCTGGCAGATGACTTTGTACTCGCGCTCAAGCGCCCACTCGAAGCCTTCACGGTATGCACCCAGCAGGCCCGACTTTTCCTCGCGGTGGACAACGTGAACGTGCTCGTCCGCAGCAGCGAGGGAGTCCGCCTTGTCACCGGTTCCGTCCGGGGAGTTGTCGTCGACAACGAGGATGTCCACCTCCGGCGTGGCGGCACGGACACGCGCCACGATGCGCGGAAGGTTCTCCAGCTCGTTGTACGTCGGGATGATCACCAACGTGGAGTCACTGGGTTTGTCAGCCACAGGCACGGTTTCTCCTTATTACCAGGGATGTCGTTTCTCTCGTGTTTCTCTAGGCAGTGTACCCGCGTCGCGCGCCGATCATGGATGCGGCCATCACCGCGACTCCCCCTGCAACGAGCAGCCACTGCACCCACTGCCCATAGCGCACGGCAAATGTCACGGAATCACGCAGCGGAAGCTTTTCGACGAGATACCCCGGCTGGAAGATCTCCGTATGTTGCGACACCGAACCATCCGGGTGGACAATCGCAGAGGCGCCGGACGTGGCAGAGACGACGACGGCTCGGTCAGTCTCCATCGCGCGGATGCGGCTCATGGCTAGCTGCTGGTAAGTCATGTCCGTGAACCCGAACGTAGCGTTGTTCGTCGGGGTAGTCAGGATCTGTGCACCAGCCTTCACCGCGTCGCGGTAGGCCATGTCGAATGCGACCTCGTAGCAGGTGGCCACGCCGACAACGTGGTCGCCCATCCGCACGGTGCCGTTGCCGTCACCGGGCTTGAAGTTGCCGGCCATGTCGACATACTCGGAGAAGTTCCGGAAAAAATCTCGGTAGGGCATCCATTCGCCGAACGGCTGCAGATACTTCTTGTGGTGGTAGTCCCCCGGCCCGTTGTCTGGGTCGAAGATGACGGCAGTGTTGCGATCGCCGACCTCGTCCTTTGTCAAGGTGCCCACCAGGGTGGGCGCATCCGCCTCTGCCACGGCGCCGGAGATGAGCTCGAACGCGTCTTCGTCCGCGAAGGGGTTCACATCAGAGGCGTTCTCGGGCCAGAAGACCATGTCGACGCTCTCCCCTTTCCCGTGCACGTCGGTGGCCATCTCTTTGGTCACGTTCACGTGGTTGGCCAACACCGCGCGGCGCTGCGCGTTGAAGTCCAGGCCCATGCGGGGAACATTGCCCTGAATTGCGGCGACAGTGACCTCCCCTGTTGTCGGGGCGTCGCGGTTGACGGCCAGGCCCGCGATCATGCTCGTGGAGATCATCAACCCCGCCACAACCATCGACCAGGCGACCACACTCCCCTTCGGCGACCACTCGACGCGAGAGAGAAGCCCATGCACGCAAGCGGCTATAGACGCACTGAGCAGCACAGTCGCGAACGTGATCAGTGCGGGGCCACCCCACGGCGCCACGTTGGCCAGCGGGCCGTTGATTTGCCCCCAGGCCAGACGGACCCAGGAGAATCCGCCGAAGGGGAACGAGGACAGCGCGTACTCGACGGCGACGTAGACCAGAGGGAACGCGAGAAAACCGAAACGCCACCGGGCAACAAGAGCGCCGAACGCGCCTGTGATGAGCGAGTAGAGAGCGCACGCCAAAGACAGCGCGATCCACGGCAATGCGCCCACAAACTCACCCACCCACGGCAACAACGGCAGGTAGAGGCAGACTGCGTGAACGTACCCGAGCAACGCGCCACGGCCGGCGGTCGGCGCAGCGGCTTTATCGGTGGCGGTAACGAACGGCCACGGCATCAGAGCAAAGTAAAACAGCGCCACGCCGAAAATCGCCGCCCAGAAGTGCCCGTGCGGTTCGTGGGAGAAGTACACCAGCACTCCCCCTGCGCCTGCCAGCAGCAGGCGGCCGCCAGTGACCACCGCATTCGAGTTAGCGCTCACTCGGACCTCCGAAGTCTTCCGGTCGAGCATCACGCGACCACTTTTCGATCTCCTCAGAATCAATCACTTCTTCCGAAGCCGAGCCGTCACCGAACGTGCCGTAGGAGGTTGCGTGCCGCTGCATATTGGACACGTCGTATACCTGGGCACCAAACGTCTCTACACGCATGCGCAGGGACGCCGCCATGGACTGACGGATGAGGTCACGGGTAGGGCGGAACAGCAGCAGGACACCGACCGCTGAGGTGATGTACCCCGGAAGGACGGTCAACGCTCCCCCAGCCATGGCAAGGGCGGTGCCTCCCGCAAACTGGCCAATGCTGGCGCGCCCGTGGGAGGCGCGGGCGACCTCAGCGCGCATGGCTCCGGAAGCACCCACGGCACCGACAATCATGAGAATGAAGATGCCGGCTAAGGCCCATCCGACTCCGATGAGCTGGCTCACACCCCAGAACGCGAGCGCCTCGAGGATCAGGTAGATCAGGAAATAAGCGGCATAGGGCATGCGGCCAGACTACCTGCCTGAGGCCCCAGAACTCTCAATCTGCCGGATCAACCATGTTGCATCGTCGTGCATCCAGATGAAGAACGGCACGAGGTGCTTGGCTACGTCGAAACGCAGCAGCGGGAACAGGCGCCGCGTGGTCAGCTCGATGCCCCAATCGCGTGCCAGTTTCTCGGTTGAGTGGTACGGAATGATGTCGTCGTGAACGCTTGCCCACAGGCGCGTCGGAACCTGCGGAGAGGGGTGGCCAAGGAGTTTGTCGCCGATGAGCGAGTTGGTGATCGGCAGCTCCTTGATCACGTCGACGAGCTTGCGGCCATCGGTGGTCCACGTCGTGGTGTCTTGGCGGGCGCTATGGGGCATCGCGCCGAGCACGCACCGGGTACGTGCCAGCCCCAGCAGTTCGCCAGCGCTCTCCGTGAGGTGTGGAAGAAGCTCCCCTGCAATCTCGGGGTACGAGGCCATCATTCCGTCGAGCGCGTACGGCAGCACGAACGTCGCGGTTGCGCCGTCGACGTGGTTGAGAATGTCCTCGAGGTCTGACGGCGGCGCGCCGCACACCGCCGCGACAACCGGAATGTCGGGGGCGTACTCGGGCTCCTCGAGCGCTGCAGCGACGCACCCGCCACCCTGGGAGAACCCGGACAGGCCTACGCGGTCGCTGGTGACGTCGAGGTGCTTGGCGGCACGGAGGGCGTCGTAAAGCGAATGCGCCCCTGCTACGTGGTCGCAGTAGAGCTGCTTGCCTGTTTCCGGATCCCGCGGGTAGTCGGTGACCACCACATGGCAGCCGGCGGCGACGTACATGTTCACTGCGGGCTGCTCGTACGCGGAAACGATGTCGAAGGGCCACCGCGCGTCGAGGAACATGCTGAAGGAGTACGACGGATCACAGTGGCGCGCCGTGCCCTGCGTTCCGGGCGCGAACCCGATAACGGGACGCGGGCCTGTTCCCTCCCACGGATTCTCCGAGCGGATCACGGCGGCCGTGGCGGACAGTGGGCGCCCGTGCGCGTCCGTCGTCGCGTACTCGATCCGCCACATCGTGCCCTTGTTCATAGACGAGTTCAGCCCGAGTGCGCGAACCTTCTGAGTCCGCAACAACTCTCCACCGGTGGCACCGGACAACCACTGCGGCGGCTCGAACTCGGGATCGGTGACGGGGCGGTTGATGATGTCTTTTGCTAGATCCACAAACAGCGGCAGCCATGCCCGCGTGACCAGTCCTCGGGTGCCTGATTCCCGAGAGTTCTTCCACAGATGACCAGCGGCAGCAGCGGCCCCGAGACCGGCTACCACACCGACAATGTTGCTCGTCTTGCCCACGTTTCCTCCCTTGTCGCACCAGTTTTTCCGAATTCTACCGTGGCATATGCCTCCAGATCGGGCGCGGAACAAAGCGCATGATCCAGGCCAACACCTGCAGCTGACGAGGAATCCAGACAGTGCGGCTGCCCTTCTTTTGCGCTGCGGCAATGACCGCCTCGGCGACATCCTCCGGTTTCACAGACAGTGGTGCAGGCTTCATGCCCTCGGTCATGGAACCGATGACAAAGCCCGGGCGTGCCGTGATCAGCTTCAGCGGCCCACCGTGCAGTTTGTCCGCTAAGCCCTGGCAGAACGCGTCGAGCCCGGCCTTGGTTGACCCATACACGTAGTTCGCGCGCCGCGGCCGCCATCCTGCAATCGACGAGAACGCGAAGATTTCCCCGCGGTGCATGGCATCTGCCAGCACAGTGAGCATGTTCACCTGCGCGGTGTAGTCGATCATGGCGATTTCGGCTGCATGTGCTTCGTCGTGTTCCGCGCGCTCTTGGTCACCGAGAATCCCGAAGGCCACAATCGCCGTTGTCATCGGGCCAGCTGCGTCTACGACCGCTCGGTGCGAAGAGAGGTCCATCGCTTCGAAAGGGACGCTACGTACACTCGTGGCTCCCGCATTGCGCAGTCGCTTTTCGACGTCTTCCAGCGCCTCTGGTCTCCGGGCTGCCAGAACCACATCGCGACCGGAACATACACGCACAGCAATCTCCCCGCCGATGTCGCTGGTCGCGCCGAGGAGCAGGATGGTGCCGGCGCCCGGTGTGGCCTGTGTCATGACTGCAAACCATAGCGGAGTTGGCGGGCAGCGTTGTTGAGGCGGCGTGCGCCAGCGGGTTCGAGCACGACAATGTCTTCGATCCTCATCCCCCACTGCCCGGGCAGGTAGATCCCCGGCTCGATCGAGAACACCATGCCTTCTTCGAGAACCGTGTCGCTGCCCTCGACGATGAACGGTGCCTCGTGCAGGGCCAATCCAATCCCGTGACCGAGCCGGTGGGAGAAGTTCACTCCGTACCCAGCGTGGTTGATGATGGAGCGTGCCACGGCATCGAGCTCCCCCGCCGTCATACCGGGTCGTGCAGTATGAACGGCTGTGTCCTGCGCGGTGCGGAGCACGTCATAGGCACGCTGGAACGAGGGGTCTTGAACGGTTCCCGCCACGTAGGTGCGGGTGCAGTCGGAGTGGTAGCCGGCGCCGACGGAGCCGCCGATATCCACCACGACTGGGTCGCCGTCCTCCAGTACGCGGTCTGAGTGGTCGCGGTGAGGGTTGGCGCCATTCGGGCCCGAGCCGACAATGACGAAGTCCACCGATGCGTGTTCACGCTTGATCAATTCGGCGAGGTCCGCTGCTACCTCGTTCTCGGTGCGGCTGGGACGGAGCAGGTCCGGGACCTGCTCGTGAACGCGGTCAATGGCGGCAGCTGCGAACTCCAGCTGCGCGATCTCATCGGTGTCTTTCACCATGAACAGGTCCGGCACCGCATCGTCGATAAGCACGGTGTCTTCGACGACCTCCATGAGGCGAAGCACGTGGTCGGCAGTCAACGATTTGCCCAGCGCCACCGTGCCGCCACCGAGGTGCGCCGCAACGATACGGTAGGGATCGTTTCCGTCACGCCACGTGTGCAGGGTGATGCCCAGCTGCTCCACGAAGGCCAGGTCGGCAGCATCGGTGGCCGGGGCGATGAGCGTGGGGTCGCCCAGCGGCGAGATGACAAGCGCGGTGAGACGCTCATGCGACTGTGTCCACGCGCCGGTCAGGAACGCGAGTTCCGGGCCAGTTCCCACCACTGCCCCACCGAGTCCCCGCTGCGTGCACAGGGTTTCGGCCCGCTTAATGCGGTGCGCGTAGACGGCCGGTGGGAAATGCGTGGGAATAGCATTCATGCCCGCCATTGTAGGTGGATAGGATGGGCGGCAATGTTTCCTGCTTCGCTTGTCCGCATCTCATCTGGGGCTGCTTATTGCTCGGGCACGCTGCTCGATCCTGAGACGGTGCTGACGTGTGCGCACTTCTTCCGGGAGCATCCCACAGGAGCCACGGTGAAGGCCCACGGCGCTATCCGAACCATTAGGCAGGTCAGAGCCGTGCCGGGCACAGATATTGCCATCGTGACCGTTCGTCCTTTTCGGAAGTTGTCGGCTGAGACCTTCCCGCGGATCGTTGAGGGCGCTGCGCCACGGATCGGCACCCCAGCCGTCACGTTCGGGTTTGGCGGACGCGCGCGGAGGATGCAGGCGCGTCCAGGCCTGTGGTTGGGCACGATTCCTATGGCGATGTCGCGGTCTCGGGCCACGCGCGTGCGGCCGGCTGGGCTGGTCTTCAACACGAAGCCCGCAGTCAAGGGCGATTCCGGCGGCCCGGTCATGGTCGGCGGGAGGATCGTTGGAGTGCAGTCGCTGATCCTCGACCCGTTCGGGAAGAATCTCCGCGTGGCCACGGTGAACCTGCTCCCAGAAGGGACGGTGCGCTAGTTGCCGATCGCCACCACACCGCGCCGGATCGCGTCGACTGCCCTGCGGGCGCTGTGCTTGATGTCGGCGGAGTACCCGGTCTGCACAATTTGTTCCAGCAGGTCGATGACCTGGCGCGACCAGCGTACGAAGTCGCCCGGTGTCAGCTCCGCACCAGACTCGGCGGCTGCGGCCAGCGCGTAACCCAACGGTGCGCCGGCAGTCCACTGGTGCATCGACAAAGCAAAGCCAGGGTCCGGGATGCCCGTCGGCGGCAGGCGGTGGCGCTGCTCGTCGCTAGCGAGCTCGCCGTGAATGCGCACCGTGTCGTTCATCGCATCTGCCATCCGGTCTGTCGCGGCCTCCGGATACCCTCCGGTCGACTTGCGGTTCTCGAACACGCACATTGAAACAACGCCAGCCAACTCGGCAGGATCAAGGTCATCCCAGATCCCCCGCTTCAGACACTGGGCGACCAGCAGGTCGGAAGGATTATGGATGCGCGCGAGACGCTCGCCTTCGTCGGTGACGGTGGGCTCGCCGTCGACAAGCTCCACGTAGTCCATCTCCGTGAGCAGGCCGATGATGCGTTCAAACATGCGCCCCAACGTGTCCGTTTGCTTATCGACGCTTTTCTGCGCCCGCTCCAGCGACCTTTCCTCACGCACCAACTCATCTCCGAGCCGAGCGAGCTGCTCCCGCTGCGCAGCCGGCCAGGAGTGCACCGGGTGGGACCGGATCGCATCGCGCAGTTCGAGCATGCGTTTCGACGGCCGGTTGCGCGCCTCCTGCTTCAACTTCTTTGGCGCGTTGAAGCGGCTGCGGGAGAGCTCGCTGACCACCTTCCGGGTGTGCTTGCGCGGTTTGTGCGCGATGTCTCGCGGCACCTTGATGCTGCCGACCACGACAGGGGCGTTGGCGAAGGCGGAGGCGTCAATGCGTCCCGACCAGCCGCGCTCGGTGGTGATCCACGGCCGCGGGTCATCCTTCTTCCCTGCGGGCGCAACGACAGCGGCGAGTTCCGGACGGCGTTTCGACGGCAAAGCGATGACATCACCGATCTGCAGCCGGCCTAACACGGCCTGAACTTCTTGACGGCGCTCAGTAATGGAGTCCTTCTTGTTGCGCTTCTCTTCCTCTGTGAGGTCCCGGCGCAGGTTCATGTACTCCATGAGGTCGTCGCTGACGTCGGCGCCTGCGGCGTCGATAAGCTCAGCGCGCAGCGTGTCTACCTTGGCGCGCTGGCGCTCGATGGTGCGCACCTCGCCGACGACGGAGCGGTCGGTTTGGAACTGAGCGAAGGACTTCTCGATAAGTCGGATTGAATCTTCAAAGCCGTTCATCTGCAGCATGTTAATGGCCATGTTGTAGCCGGGTGTGAACAGCGAGATGAGCGGGTAGGTGCGGGTGGAGGCGAGACCGGCGACTTCCCGGGGATCCATCGCTGGCGCCCATTGCACGACGGCGTTACCGATCGTGTCGATCCCGCGGCGGCCTGCACGTCCCGTCAACTGGGTGTACTGCCCCGGGGTGAGATCCACGTGGGCATCGCCGTTGAACTTGACCAGTTTCTCTAAGACCACGGTGCGGGCCGGCATATTGATGCCCAGCGCAAGCGTCTCCGTGGCAAAGACAACACGGACGAGACCTTCGACGAAGAGCTGCTCCACGATGTGCTTGAACGCTGGCAGCAGGCCTGCGTGGTGGGCAGCGAATCCGCGCGACCAGGCTGTACGCAGTTGGCGAAAGTTCAGTACCTCGAGGTCTTCTTCGGGAATGCCCTCCACGCCTTCGTCGGCGATCTGCTTGATCCGCTCAGCTTCCTCCTGCGTGGTCAGTTCCTTGCGGGAGCGCAGGCATTGAAACAGCGCGCCGTCACACCCCGCGCGGGAGAAGATGAACACGATGGCGGGCAGCATGTCTCGCCCCCGCAGGGCCTCCACGACCTCGGGGCGGCCAACAGGTCGGATCCGGTCCTGGCCCCGCGGTGCGCCACTGCGGCCGCCGCCAGCACGCGAGCGGAAGCCTTTACCTTGGCGGAAATCATCGCGACCTTCGTTGGCGGCGCCGGATTCGAGCCGCTCGATGGCGCGCTCCAGATCCTTGTTCACGTTGCCGGGCGCTTCGACCGCGCCGGGCTCGAACAGCGGCATGATCTTGCTCTGCACCATCATGTACTGGTTAAGCGGGACTGGGCGTTTCTCCGAGACGATGACCGCGGTATCGCCGCGGACCTCGTGTAGCCACTCGCCGAACTCTTCCGAGTTTGAGACCGTGGCAGACAGACCAATGATGCGAGCAGACTCGTCGAGGTTGAGGATGATCTCTTCCCACACCGCACCACGGTCGCGGTCAGCGAGGTAGTGGATCTCGTCCATGACCACGTGCGACAGGCGGTCGAGCGCGCTCGACCCGGCGTAGATCATGTTGCGCAAGACCTCGGTAGTCATGACGACGATCTCCGCGTTGCCGTTGATGCTCACATCACCCGTGAGCAGGCCGACGGCATCCTCGCCGTGCTCCCCGACGAGGTCGTGGTACTTCTGGTTGCTGAGCGCTTTGATCGGAGTGGTGTAAAAGCACTTCGTCCCGCGCGACAACGCCAGCGAGACCGCGAACTCCCCCACCACGGTCTTTCCGGAGCCCGTTGGGGCGCACACCAGCACCCCGCGATCCTCCTCCACCGCCTGGCACGCCTCCACCTGAAAGTCATCGAGGGGAAACGACTTAGTGGCGCGGAATTCATCCAGGTGCGTGTGGAGCGTCGAAGACATGGCTACCACCCTAGAGCACGTCGTCGAAATAGCCCGGTTTGTTGAAGTCGTCTACGGGTCGAGGGGCAGGTGATGCCACCGGAGTCGGAGTACTTACGGGAGCGGCAGCGCTAATGGGCTCGGCAGGAGCGATGGGGCCGGAAGCTTCGTCGTCACGCATATCGCCCCAGTCCCCGGTCTTCTTCTTGCGGCGCTTGTCGTTGATGCGGCAGAACTGGAACGCCATTTCCACGAGGAAGCACAGCGACAGGGCGAGCACGATCATGGAGAACGGATCCTGGCCGGGCGTCATGAACGCCGCGAAAATGAACAGGGCCACGATGATGATCCTGCGCTTGTCTTTCACCTGCTCGTACTCGAGCAGCCCGGCAAGGTTGAGCATGATGATGATCAGGGGCACCTCGAAGCTCACGCCGAAGATGATGATCAGTGCGAGGACGAAGTTGTAGTACTCGCCACCGGACAGGGCGCTGACCTGGTACTCACTACCGATCGACATGAGCACGTAGAGGCCCTGGTCGACGATGAAGTACGCGAGAACTGCGCCGGCGACAAAGAGCGTCACAGCGAAGGTGACAAACGACATCGTCCAGCGCCGCTCATTCTTATGCAGGCCCGGAGTGATGAACGCCCAGATCTGCTGCAGCCACACCGGAGACGACAGCACCAGACCCGCGAGGAAACCCACCTTGAGACGCAACATGAACATCTCGAACGGCGAAGTAGCGATGAGACGGCACGAACCGTCAGAGGTCAGATCCGCCCGCAAGTGCTCCGGCAGAGAGCAATAGGGACGGCGAATGATCTCGCCCAGCGGCATCGTCGGCCCAGGCGCCCACTGGTACCAGATGAATCCGACGATGGTTCCGACGACGATGGCGATGAGCGACACGACTACGCGTCGGCGCAGTTCCTGCAGGTGCTCCGTGAGGGTCATCGTGCCCTCGGAGTTCTTGCGGGACACGGCTAGTTAGCGGGGCGCTGCTGGTTCTCCGGCTGGTCCCAGAAGCCCTGCTGCGAGTTGGGGGGCTGAGTCGACTCGGCGCCCGAGGTCAGCTCACGCTGAGGGTTCGCGACAGACTCCTTTGCAGCCTTGTCGTTGTTCATCTCGTTGACCTCGGACTTGAAGATGCGCGCAGAACGGCCCACAGAGCGAGCCAAGTCCGGAAGCTTTCCAGCTCCGAAAAGCAGGAGGATGATGAAGACGATCAGGAGGATTTCCATCAGGCCAAGGTTTGGCATGGGAGTTCCTTTCATTCAAGGGCTTAAAGCGCGTGTGGCTCTAAGCATAACGCTCAAGGGCCGCAGAACTGCGACCGGCGACCTCTTCGGCAATATGAGTCGGCTCCACAACGCTCACTCGGTCGGCCTGGCTGAGGCAGAAACGAACCATCCAGTCGTCGCTGCCGTAGGGCATGGAGGCCTCGACCCACTCACCTTCGGTGAGCGCCGTGGGCTCAGTCTCGTGCAACTCGATCTGCCAGTAGTCTGCCAGCCACGTCGCGTCACTGCGGATGCGCAGTGTGGCGACGTTCTCCTGCCCGAACCCGAAGGGGTCTGCCGCGTCGTAGTCGCGGTGGGCAGACGGGGCGGCGGGGACGTCGAGAAGCGATGCGTCCTGGATACGGTCCAAGCGGAAGGTTTTCGGTGAGCCGTCCTCGAACGCCGACAGGTAGGTCGCACCGTCACGGTGAAACATGCCCACCGGGGAGACCGTGCGCGTACGCGTCGTGTCCGAGGTGGCCGAGTAGTAGGTGATCTCCAGCATGCAGCGCTGCGTCAGCGCCTGGGACACCATGCGTGCCGGTCCGGGAGTCTCCGCATGGTCGGAGTCGGGAACACCGGCATCGTGCATGACGTCCCGGAGTTTCTGCGCGGCGGACGCCACCGCGGTTTGATCCACGAGACCCGGCATGGTTTCCAACGATTCCAGGGTGAGCAAGAGGGCATTCGCTTCCGTAGGCGTGAGACGCAGCGGCGCGTTCAACCCTTGATCTTCGATGAGCGTGATGCCAGTCCAATCTGCGGAAAGGTCGATCATCTCGCCCGGTCCTTTACCCACGCCCGACATCTGCAGCCGCTTCAGGTCCTCCATGACCTCGGTGTGCGGATACCCCAGGTTGCGGGCGATCTCCATTGGCGTCGCATCCGGGTGTTGGTGCAGGTACGGGATCAAGTTCAGAGCGCGGACGAGTTGGCCGAGCTTTTCCGGGCTATCTTTCATTCTGCGCCTCCTGAGTCGCACTCAATAGCTTGATGACGTCCTCGCGCACATCCCCCGGGGACTCCACCATCGCATGCGGAGCGAAGCTGGCGGTAGTGCGCACCAGCCAGTCACGCTCCACGTCGACGAGACGGAAACGGCTATCACCGAGATCTGTAGCTTTCGCGACGAGCTCCCCTGCCGTTCCGGGGTCAACGCGCACCACCGCTTCTTTCACCGTGGGGCCGCGCAGAGAATCCTCAACGATCTGCTGGACTGGGCGGTCTGGAAGGTGGAAATCTGCTGCGGGCACGTCACGCACTTTCCGGACCTCGCTGACGCGCACCGCCCGGAAACTGCGTTCAGCTTCGCGTTCCACGTCGTAGCCGACGACGTAGGCGCGGTTGTTCAGCGCGATGAGCCCCCACGGGTCCATCGTGCGCGTTTGCGGCGGCGCTGTCGGAGAGGGTTGGTAGGTGAAGCGCATCCGGGTGCGGGAACGCACGCACGCGGTCACGGCCGCGACGACATCAGTGTCGAGCCGGGAAATGTCGTTGTCCAGCGCGCTAATCGGAGCATCGTCAAATGCCCGCGTTGCACCGCCCGCTGCGATCTTGGTCCACCCGGAGCGCGCGAACGCGCCCAAGCTTCCCGACGTCCCCAAGTCCCCCGCCAACCCCAGCACGTAGGCTTCTTCCTCGGTGAAGCTGATCGGCGGGAGTTCGTAAGAGTCTTTGTTCACCCAGACCAGCCCGTTCTCACTGCGCGCGGGAACGCCAGCCCGGCGCAGTGATTGGACATCGCGCTTGAGGATGCGCGCCATGGCGGTATCGGTCTTGTCTTCGTAGCCGTCAACATGCGTGCGGATCCACTCGATATCACGCGGCTTATTCGACCCCAGCAATGCGAACGTGAGGTTGGTCAGCCGCTGGATCACACGCGCGTCATTAGCCACGGATTCCCCCTTGTGCGTTGCCAAGCACCTCGCGGTTCTCGCGCATGTACGCCACGAGCTTATCGACGCCTACGTCCTCCGTCGCGAACGGATCCTGAACATCCACCGTCTGCGGCTCTGGGCGGTCTACCTTCATGTGCACCCAGTCGACGGTGTAGTGGGCGCCCAGCTCACGGGCCGTATCGAGGAACTGTGCGCGCAGAGTGGCGCGCGTTGTTTCCGGCGCGGTAGCCGCAGCCGCGGCGATTGCCTCGTCGGTGGTCCACCGCTGGACTAATCCTTTATTTTGCAGGTGGTAGAACAGCCCGCGGCGCGGGTTGATGTCGTGGTACGCCAAGTCGATCTGGGCGAGCTTCGGGTGATTCCAGTCCCCGCCCAAGCGGTCGCGGTAGCGCTCAAGCAAGTTGCGTTTGATCACCCAATCGATCTCGCCAGAGACTGGCTCGAAGTTCTGCGTCTCGATGGCCGTGAGTGTCCTGCCCCACAGCTCCACGACCTTCTCCAACTCAGCATTCGGCGTGCCCTCGTCCTGGCGCTGGGCGAGCCAGCCCTTCGCGGCCTCGAGGACGGCCTGCTGGACCTCGAGCGCGGTCACTGTGGTGTCGTCTTTGAGCGCGAGTTCTGTCTGGCCGGTCGGGTCGAGCGCGATCTGTTTGATGTGCTTGATCGGCTCGGCCACGTCGAAAGCCGGTATGTCCCAATCCGCTTCGAGCATCTCGATGACCAACTGCGTCGAGCCGATCTTGAGAGCAAAGGAGGGCTCCGCCATGTTGGAGTCACCAACGATGACATGCATGCGGCGGAACCGGCTCGAATCCCCATGGGGTTCGTCGCGGGTGTTGATGATCGGGCGTGTCCTCGTCGTTGCTGACGAGACTCCCTCCCACACCTGATCGGCGCGCTGCGAGATGACGAAACGGCCGTTCTTGATCATGCCCGCACCGCACAGCAGCTGCCGGGTGATCAGGAACGGCAGCAACCGCTTGCCGAAGTTCTTCAGCGACAGCTCTCGGCTGATCAGGTAGTTCTCGTGCGTACCGTAGGAGTTACCTGCAGAGTCAACGTTGTTCTTGAACAGGTACACGTCGCCGCCGATGCCTTCGGCTGCGAGGGTCTTTTCCGTCTGGGCGGCGAGATCGTTGAACAGTACTTCACCCGCTTTGTCGTGGTTGAGCAACTGGGTGAGCGAATCGCACTCCGCTGTCGCGTACTCCGGGTGCGCACCGACATCGAGATACAGACGGGCCGCGTTGTCGGTGAAGATGTTCGTGCTCTTGTACTGGGCCACGACTGGCTTGAACAAGTACCGCGCGATCTCTTCCGGCCCTAAAACCGCCTTGCCGTCACGGATGGCGGTCAGCCCGAATTCAGTCTCCACGCCCATGATGCGGCGCGGATACACCGTCATTACTGGCCGCCCTTTTGCACGTAGGAACGGACGAACTCCTCGGCGTTGTTATCCAGCAAAGAGTCGATCTCGTCGAGCAAGTCGTCGGTGCCTGCGGTGTTGACGTTCACCTGACCAGCCTCCTGGCCGGTGCCCTCCTCGTCCGAGCCTCCGTCGGAGTGGGTATTGATCTGTTCTTGAGCCATAGCTCTACCCTACTTAGCACTTATGGGTTCTCGTTGAAAGCAGCGACAATCTCCTCCACGGATGCCGCACGGTCCAGCAACTCACCGACATCATCGCGCGTGAATCCGTCCACTGCGTGGATGGAGACAGTCCGCGGGCCAGCGGTCGTGTTGAACTGGATGGTCTGCCAACTCGAGGAGAGGACGTCTTCGCCGAATTCCTTCGCGATCCTGCCGCGGAAATACGCCCGGGAGTTCTCTGGTGGTGTGGCCGCCGCCCGGGCGATGTCCTCGTTGCTGACCAACGTTTTCATCCGTCCAGCCCGAACCAGCGTGTGATAGAGCGACTTGTCCGGATCGATGTCGGCGTATTGAAGGTCCACGGCCTTGAGCTTGGCGTTGCCGATGTCGATTCCGCGGTCGAGGTAGCCCTTGATCAACGCCCACTTCGCTGTCCAGTCGAGACGGTCCGCGGTAGACAGTGGATCGCGATCAAGATCGTCCAGGATCTCTCCCCATAGAGCCACGACCTGTTTATCCACATCCGTCGCGGGCGTGACGCGTGCAAGGTAGTCGCGCTGAATCGCCAATGCTGTGAGCGCACGGCCATCCTTGAGCCCGAGCTGGTGCGTCAGGCTCAGATCACGGGACACCCGCTTGAGTTCCTCAACCGGTTCCTTGAGCTGGAGGTCCGAGAAGTCGACGCCTTCTTCGATGGCGTCGAGGACGAGCTTCGTCGTGCCCAATTTGAGCAGGTTGGCGTACTGCGACATGTTGGCATCGCCGATGATGACATGGAGCCGGCCGAACTGGGTCGCGTCCGCATGCGGCTCGTCGCGGGTGTTGATGATGCCGCGGTTGAGTGTCGTCTCCAGCGAGACCTCTTGGAAGAAGTAGTCGGCCCGCTGGGAGATCTGGAATCCGTCCTGCTCCCCCGCTTCCCCCAGTCCCATTCGGCCCGCGCCCGCGAAGACTTGGCGGGTCACAAAGAACGGGATCAAACCCTCAGTGATCGCCTCGAATGGGGTCTGCCGCGAGTATTGGTAGTTTTCGTGGGCACCGAACGATGCGCCTTTGCCGTCGACATTGTTCTTGTACAGCTTCAGCGGCGGGCAGGGGTCGTGGCCGCCCAGCACTGAGACGCCATCTTCCCACAGCTCTGCGATCCGGGCGGCGGCGTCGTTGAGAACGTGGTCACCGGCAGCGTCGTAAAGCATGGCGCTGAAGGCGTCCGGCACCTCGGGCGATGAGTACTCGGGGTGCGCGTGGTCGACGTAGAAGCGCGCACCGTTCTCCGTGACCACATTGGCCACACCGATCGCGTTAGGGTCGACGATGGGAACCGTTTGGTAGCGCTTCAGATCGAACCCGCGGGAATCCTTCAGCGGGTGCTCGTCCTGATAATCCCAGCGCGCACGGGCGGCGGTGTGCATCGCCGCATAGGCCACCACCGCGTGCGTCGAGCTCACAATCGGGCTCAAGCTCGGGCTATCCGGAGTGAGAATGCCGTACTCAGTTTCGGTTCCCATGAAACGCGTCATGGTGCACCAGTCTAAAGGGGCGTACGTCGCGGGTGAGAGCCCCGGTCCTACATTTTCAGTATCGCCTTTCGCGACCCCGCAGCTGCGTTTCCGCAGTTCGCCAGTTGGCTAAACGCCTGAAAGGCGATACTAAAGATCTATTGCTGGCTACCAACCGCGCTCGGCAAGACGGTGCGGAGCCGGTAGATCAGAAACATTGATGCCGACCATTGCTTCACCGAGACCGCGGGACGCCTCGGTGACAGCAGCGATGTCGTTCCAGTTCTGGGTAGCTTTCACCACACCAGCTGCACGGGCCTCCGGGTTGCCGGACTTGAAGATGCCGGAGCCGACGAAGACACCGTCGGCACCCAGTTCCATCATCAGGGCCGCATCGGCCGGCGTGGATACGCCACCGGCGACGAAGAGTGGTACCGGCAGTGCGCCGTGCTCGGCCACGTAGGCAACCAGTTCGTAGGGCGCCTGCAGTTCCTTGGCGGCAACGTAGAGCTCATCGCGGTTGCCGTTCCACAGTGCTTGCAGGCCAGCGATCTCACTCTTGATAGTGCGGAGGTGCTTGGTGGCCTCGGATACATCACCGGTGCCGGCCTCGCCCTTCGAACGAATCATTGCTGCACCCTCGTTCACGCGGCGCAGTGCCTCGCCCAGGTTGGTCGCGCCGCAGACAAACGGCACGTCGAAGCCGCGCTTATCGATGTGGTTGACGTAGTCCGCCGGGCTGAGCACCTCAGACTCGTCGACGTAGTGAACACCGAGGTGCTCGAGAATCTTGGCCTCCACCGAGTGGCCAATACGAGCTTTGGCCATCACGGGAATGTCGACGGCACCGAGAATGCCTTCGATAAGGTCCGGATCGGACATGCGGGCAACACCGCCCTGAGCGCGAATGTCGGCGGGCACGCGCTCGAGCGCCATCACAGCGATAGCACCGGCGTTCTCGGCGATCTTCGCCTGCTCGGGCGTGACCACATCCATGATCACTCCGCCCTTGAAGGACTCGGTCAACTCAGCTTTAGAGAGGTTCGTGGAAAACGTCATAGCACTAGTCTTGCCCTCCCACTGGTAGATTCCTAGTGCCAGTTTGATTTAGATTCTTTGGACCAGTCACCTTCGAGCAATGCTTATCGACGTCTCCCGCGACCTCCCCACTCCACTCCCCGCGCAAGTAGCAACCGCCATCAGGACGGCTATCACCGAAGGAGAACTGCAGCCCGGGGATGAGGTGCCGTCGACACGCGAGCTTGCGCGACTGGCCGGGATCTCACGCGGTAGCGTCGTCACGGCGTACGACCAGCTCATCAGCGAAGGGTACTTGCTGGCCTCGCAGGGTTCACCGACGCGCGTGCATCCCGATCTGCCGGCGGGTGCACCTAGTGGCATCGATGCACCAACTTTTCGGCCAAAAGTTGAGCAACCGCGAAAGTTCATTTCTTTGAAGCCGTCGTCCGGGCACGCCGGAGCAGTACGTCCCGCCGCATGGCGCCAAGCGTGGCGGGAGGCAGCAGCTGAACCGCCCATCGTGGTCGATTCTGCAGGACAACCCGAGCTCCGCAGGGCGATCGCAGAGCACCTCCGTCTGGCCCGCGGACTGGCGGTGACTGAGGACCGAATCGTAGTCACCGGCGGGTCACGCGAAGGCCTCATGCTGATTCTGCTCACTCTCGCCAGGCGGCAGCATCATCTCCGGGTGGGGGTCGAGGACCCTGGCCACCCAGGCCTCCGCCGCGTCATTCCAACCACCGGGCACAACGCGGTCCCATGCGCCGTCGATGAGTACGGCGTGAACGTCCAACTCTTGCCCGACAAATTGGATGCTCTTCTGGTCACTCCCGCTTTCCAGTACCCGCTCGGTGCATCGATGCCGGCTGCCCGCCGGTCCGAACTGCTCGCGTGGGCGCATGAGAGGGGCACAGCTCTCATCGAGGATGACTTCAATGCTGAGCTGCGCTACCGCCTTGCCCCGCAACCTCCGCTGGCCGCCCTCAATCACCAGGCCGACGTGTTCACGCTGGGTACCTTCTCGACGTTGCTGAGCCGCAACCTTTCTGCCGGGTACGTAGTCACTCCCCCAGCATTCGCTGAAGGCGTGCAGCAGACGCGGAAGGTCCTCGGTATGCCCGTATCCGCGGTCACGCAGCTGGCCGTCGCGCGTCTGCTTCAGAACGGGCATGTTCGCCGGAACACGAAAGCCGTCCGTAACCGTTTGGCACGTCGGCGGGCGATCATCCACACTGATCTCGTTCCGGTGCTCGAGGCCAGCGGCGCACACGTCAACGAAATGGCCGAGTCGAACGGAGTGGATCTCACACTGAACTTCGACTCACCTGCCCACCGGAACCAATTCGCTGACAAGCTTCGGTCACATGGGATCGAGTGCGGCCGCCTCGAGTCGCTGTGGTCGAGCCGAGATGGGCGCACGGAAGGATTGATCATGAGCTTCGCGCACCTCAGCGACCACGACTTCGACATTGTCCTACGGACCCTTGCTAGCAGTTCGGCTCTTTGAAGCACGACCCCGGACACCTACAGCACCTCAGCAGCCACGACTCGTTTGCCGGTGCGGCCCGAAATGCGCGCCCATTCGTCCGGGTTGGACACGTTTGGCATGTCCTCGCTCTCGTCCTGCTCTGCACGAACTGCGGCGCGCACGTGCTCGACGGAAACTCCCGAACCCGCGCCCGAAATTTCATCCTTAATAGCCAGCTTCTTCGCACGGTCGACGACGTTGGCGATCATCGCGCCGGAGACGAAGTCGGAGTAGTGGAGGGTTTCGGTGGTGCCGTCGACAAGCGTGAGCTGGACGAAAGGACGCGGGGCAAAGAGCTTATCGACGCCCGCGTTCACCAGATCTTCCACCTCCTCCGCGTGCGGAACATCGTCAGTGATGTAGCGGGCGAAGATCTCGCGGGCCTCCTCGCGTGAGGGACGGTCGACACGGATTTTGATGTCTAGGCGGCCGGGCCGCAAAATCGCCGGATCGATGAGTTCTTCCCGGTTGGTGGCGCCGATGACGATGACGTTGGCGATGTCTTCCACTCCATCAATCTCCGTGAGCAACTGCGGGACGACGGTCGTTTCCATGTCGGAGGACACACCGGAGCCGCGGGTCCGGAAGATCGACTCCATTTCGTCGAAGAAGACGATGACGGGACGTCCCTCGCCGGCGAGTTCGCGGGCGCGCTCGAAGATCAGGCGGATGCGGCGCTCGGTCTCACCGACGTACTTATTCAGCAGCTCCGGGCCCTTGACGTTGAGGAAGTGCGCCGCTCCCCCGTCACCGATGCGAGTCGACAGCGAGTTAGCGACCGCTTTGGCGATCAGCGTTTTTCCACAACCGGGCGGGCCGTAGAGCAGCAGCCCCTTCGGCGGTTTCAAGTTATAGGCCTTGTACAGCTCCGGGTGCGTGAACGGCAGCTCGACAGAATCCCGGATCGTCTCGATCTGGTCCCGCAGGCCGCCAATGTCGGCGTAGGTGACGTCGGGAATCTCTTCGAGGGATAGCTGGTTGACCTCAGTTTTGGGGATGCGTTCGAAGGCGTAGCCCGCTTTTGCGTCGATAAGCACGGTGTCGCCTGCGCGGGCCTTGGCGCGAACATTCTCGGCAAGGTGGACGACCTGCTCCGCGCCCTGCATGTCAGCGACGATGGCGCGGTCAAACCCGATTTTCTCCGACAGGGTTGCCAGCTGACCGGCCTTAGGGAAACCGGCCGCCTCCACGACAATCGACCCTTCGCCGAGGCGCACGAGACCACCCGGAGTGAGCGTGCCCGGCTCAATATTCGGCGAGACCTTCAAACGCATCCGTCGGCCGGATGTGAACACTTCAGCTTCTTGTCCGCGGCGCGCTGGGGCGAGGTAGATGCCGTACGTCGATGCCGGTTCGGACAGCGCCTCGACCTGCGCGGAAAGGTCCTTGAGCTTGTCGCGGGAGACCTTCAACATCTCCGCGAGCTGCTTATTGCGCGCGGAGAGAGCCTGGTTCTGCTGTTTCAGCTCGCGGAGGTCAGCATCGTTCATGGCTCCAGCTTATCTGCGGGCCCGACGCTGCGGACGAGGGGGCGTGACACCGTCGGCAAGCCTGCGGGTCCACACCAAAAACGCTGTGTGCGCGTTCATGCGGTGCTCCGGGCGGGTGGCCAGGCCCTCGACTTTCCATTCGCGCAGGAGGGTCTCCCAGGAGCGCGGTTCGGTGAAGCACTTCGCTTCGCGGATCCCCTCAACGATGTTCATCAGCTGCGGCACTGTGGCCACGTACGTCATGAACACCCCGCCCGGGATGAGGATGTCCTTCACCGTATCGATGAAGTGCCACGGCTCCACCATGTCCAAAATGACGCGGTCGACGGGACCACCGAGGTCTTCTTGGGTCACCTCGCCGAAATCGCCCAGGCGCGGGGTCCACCAGGACGGGCGCTGCCCGAAGTAATCGTCGACGTTGTCCTCGGCAAAAGCCAAGTGATCATCACGAATCTCGTAAGAGAACACGTGACCTTCCGGGCCGACAGCGCGCAGCAGGGACATCGTCAGCGCACCGGAGCCAGCACCAGCCTCCAGCACGCGGGCACCCATGAAAATGTCGCCCTCGACGAGGATCTGGCCGGCGTCCTTCGGGTAGATAACCGCCGCGCCGCGGGGCATCGACAGGACATGGTCCACGAGCAGGTGGCGGAAGCACAGATAGTCGGCACCGTTGGAGGACTTCACCACAGAGCCTTCGTCGGCGCCGATGATGTCGTCGTGGGAGATGCCGCCCTTGTGCGTGTGGTACGTCGCGCCGGGGACGAGCTCAATGGTGAAGTGGCGGCGCTTCGCGTCGGTCAGCTGCACCTTGTCGCCGGGGCGGAATGGGCCTGAATACATGGATGTCCTTTCTAGCAGTCGCCACGTAGGAAGGCGGACAGCGCATCCTCGAACCAGGCCTGGTCCTGCACGCCGACCAACTCGCGGGCAGAGTGCATCGATAGCAGCGGCACGCCTACGTCAACAGTGGGGATGCCTAGGCGCGTCGAGGCAATGGGACCGATCGTCGACCCGCATGGCACCCCGTTGTGCCCGACGAACGTCTGCACCGGCACGTTCGCGTTGCGGCAGGCACGGATCCAGGTCGCTTCCGTTTCCGCGTCCGAGGAGTAGCGCTGGTTCGCGTTGATCTTCAGCACCGGCCCGCGGTTCATCAGCGGACGGTGGGTCGGGTCATGCTTGCCCGGATAGTTCGGGTGCACAGCGTGGGCGGCATCAGCCGAGATCATCGTCGACTCGGCGAAGATATCCAGCGGGTCGCCCAGATCACGGGCAACGCGTGTGAGCACCCGTTCGAGCAATGGTCCGCCCGCGCCGGTGACTGAGGCCGAGCCAACCTCCTCGTGGTTGAATGCGGCGAGGACGAGCACGTCCTTCGCCTCATCCTTCGCGCGCACCATGGCCTGCAGCGACGCGTGCACGCTCGACAGATTGTCCAAACGCCCGGCCGCCATGACATCCCCCATCACCGCTGGGGGCTGGGCATCAGCGGAGATGAGTTCATGCGCGATGATCTCCTCCGGCTTCACACCGAGCTGCTCAGCCACGACGTCCATGAACGGCCGGTCCACAGCCATCACCGGCTGCATGTGCACTTGCCTGTCCATCTCCGGCGCGTCACCGCGGTAGAGATGGATCGCTAGGTTCGGTACTCGCGCGATGGGGCCGGTGGAGACGAGGTGGGTGGAGCCGTCGATAAGCGACACACGCCCGGCGAAGGTGAGCTCGCGGTCGAACCACGACTGCAGAATTGGCCCGCCGTAGACCTCGACGGCGAGCTGGCGGAACCCCTCGCGCACGAAATCGGGGTCTGGCTTGAGCATCAGCCCCGGCGAGTCGGTGTGCGAGCCGATGATGCGGAAACGCGGGTTCGGGTTCTCCGGGATCCACCATGCGATCACGGCGCCGCCGTGGACGAGGATTCGGTCGTCGGGAAAGCCTGCGACCACCAGCTCGTCGCGGACGTTCGCGGCGGCATGGAACGCGCTTGGGCTTGCTGCGATGAATTCGGAGAGGTTCATGGCTCCACCTTAGAATGGTGGGCACGATGAAACCGCTTGCCCTCTCCCCATCGCGCGCCAACGACTACTTGCAGTGCCCGTTGAAGTATCGCCTCCGTGCGATCGACCGGATCCCGGAACCGAAGACGGAAGCGCAGGTCACCGGCACGCTTGTGCATGCTGTTCTCGAGGAGATGCACGCCTGGCCCCGCGAGGAGCGGACTTACCCCGCCGCGGTGAAGCGCATCAAGCCGGCATGGCAGAAGATGCTTATCGACGATTCTTCCTGCGCCGACCCTATTGCTGACGAGTACGCCCTGTTCGTCGCGGCGCGTTCCCTGCTGCGCGGGTACTTCGAGATGGAGAACCCGCACGGTTTCGACTCACACGCCCAAGAAATGTACGTCGATGCCGTGCTGCCGAATGGTGTTCCCGTGCGCGGGTTCATCGACCGCGTGGACATTGCGCCCACGGGTGAAATCCGTGTTGTCGACTACAAGACGGGCAAGAAGCCCTCGCCCCGCTTCTCTGACGAAGCAAAGTTCCAGATGCGTTTCTATGCGCTGGTGTATTGGCGCATGTTCGGCACGATTCCGCACCAGCTGAGGCTGATGTACCTCAAAGTGATTGATTCACTCTTCCTTGCCCCATCGCGGGAGGAACTCGAATTCTTCGAGCGGGACTTAGGCGACCTGTGGCACAAGATTCAATCCGACGGGCAGTCCGGCAACTTCCGCCCGAACCCGTCGAAGCTGTGCAACTGGTGCTCGTTCCAAGCCCTGTGCCCGATCTACGGTGGGACACCGCCGGAGTACCCCGGATGGCCGGGGTCTGCAGCTGATTCTGTTCCGGAGGTTTAGAACAGCCCGCTGATGGTGCCGGTGGCGTCGACGTCGATATTGTTGGCGGCGGGCACCTTGGGTAACCCCGGCATGGTCATCACGTCGCCGGTCAGAGCGACGATGAAGCCAGCTCCGGTGCGTGGGATGAGCTTGCGCACGTGCAATGTGTGTCCCTCCGGTGCACCAAGCGCAGCTGGGTCATCCGAGAAGCTGTACTGGGTCTTTGAGACGCACACCGGAAGGGTGTCCCAGCCGTTGTCCTTGATCGTCTTCAAGTCACGTTGCGCATTGACCGAGTACTGCACCTTGTCAGCGCGGTAGATCTCTCGGGCGAGAGTCTCGATAGCATTCTCAATCCCATGGGCAGGGTCATACAGCGTCTTCGACGTGCCTTCGGTGAGGTTGTCCAACAGCGTTGTGGCCAGTTTCTGGGCTCCTTCGCCGCCTTTCGCCCACACCTCGGCTTCCTCCAGGGCGACGCCGAACGACTCGGCCCATTCACGCATGAAGTCGCGTTCTGCCTGTGTATCGGACGCGAACAGGTTGAGCGCGACAACCGGGGTGACACCGAACTTCCGCACGTTTTCCACGTGGCGCTCGAGATTGACCACGCCCGCCTTGAGCGCCTCAAGGTTCTCGTCCGTGAGCTTCTGCTTGTCGACGCCGCCGTTGTACTTCAGCGAACGAATCGTCGCCACAATCACTGCGCCGGCGACATCCAAGTTCCCGTATGCGGCCTTGATATCGAAGAACTTCTCCGCACCCAGGTCCGATCCGAAGCCCGCCTCGGTGAGTACGATGTCGGCGCATTTCTGCGCGGTGCGGGTGGCAATGAGGGTGTTGCAGCCGTGCGCAATGTTCGCAAACGGTCCGCCGTGAATGAACGCTGGCGTACCCCCGAGAGTCTGCACAAGGTTCGGGTTGAGAGCTTCCTTGAGCAGCGCTGCCATGGCACCTTGGGCGTGGAGATCGCCGGCGGTGACAGGCTTCCCGTCGAAAGTCAGGCCAATGGTGATCCGCGCCAGGCGCGCTTTCAGGTCTTCGAGGTCGGTGGCGAGGCCGAGTACAGCCATGATCTCGCTGGCCGCGGTAATGGTGAAGCCGGTCTGGGCCGGGACACCAGAGGCTGGGCCACCGAGCCCGGTGACCACGTTGCGCAGGGATCGGTCGTTGACGTCCAAGCAGCGCTGCCATGTCACGCGCCGGGCATCGATTCCCAGCTCGTTGCCCTGCTGGATGTGGTTGTCGATCATCGCGGCCAGCGTGTTGTTGGCAGACGTGATCGCATGGAAGTCACCGGTGAAGTGAAGGTTGATGTTTTCCATCGGCACCACCTGCGAGTAACCACCACCGGCGGCGCCGCCCTTGATACCCATGACTGGGCCCAGCGACGGTTCACGCAGAGCGACCATGGCGTTGTGACCCTGCTGCGCCAATGCGTCGGTCAGACCAATCAGGACGGTCGACTTGCCTTCGCCGGCCGGGGTCGGCGACACACCGGTGACGAGGATGAGCTTTCCATTCTTGTGGTCGCGGTCCGCCGATTGAAGCGCACTGACATCTACCTTCGCCATGTTTCTGCCGTACGGGATGAGTGCACCGTCGGGCACACCGGCCTTCGCGGCGATGTCCCCGATCGGTTCGAGTGTGTGGGCTTGGGCAATAGCGACGTCAGTGGTAGGAGCGTTCATACCTCCCAGCGTAGGCGCGCTATATCAGCACCGCACCGAAACCGTAACCCAGCAGGACAGAGAGAATGTTGCACACTGTGCCCGGAATGATGAACGGGTGGTCAAAGACGTATTTTCCGATCCGCGTGGAACCGGTGTCGTCCATCTCCACTGCCGCGAGCAGAGTTGGGTATGTAGGCAAGACGAACAGTGCGGACACTGCCGGGAACGCGGCGACTGCAGTCAGCGGGCTGACTCCAATGGCAATAGCCGCCGGCATGAGCGCCTTCGCGGTGGCTGCCTGGGAGTACAGCAGAGATGCCGCAAAGAAAAGCACGACCGCCAGCAGCCACGGTTGCGACTGCAGCACGCTTCCGGAGATGTCCTGGATCTCGTCGATGTAGTGGTTGATGAACGTCGTGCCCAGCCATGCGACACCGAGCACACAGACCGCCGCCGACATTCCGGAGCGGAACACCTGAGTGTTCAAGACCTGCGCGGCGTGCTGCTTTGTCACCATGAGAATGATGGCCGCGGCCGCCAGCATGATGGTCATGATCGCCTCATTGCGCGGGATCGTGGGTTCAGCGATGAGACCGACTTGATCGGAAATGATCGTCGCGTACACCATGACTACGACAATGGCGACGAGGAAAATGATCACAGATGTTTTCGCGCCCTTTGTCGGTGCGTAACCGGTCTGCGAGGCGGGAGGCTTGACCAAGCCTTCCTCGAGTCGCTGGCGGTAAACAGGATCGTCTACAAGGTCCTTGCCCATTCGGTTGGCCAACCATGCCGTGGGAAAGATGGCCAGGAATGTTGCAGGAATCATCACACCGAGCAGCTGCAGGTAACCCACGCCGTGAGGCTCAAGCAGGTCTGCCATGAAGACCACAGCGGCCGAGATCGGTGAAGCGACAATGGCCATCTGGGAAGCGATGACCGCCACCGTCAGGGGGCGCGACGGCCGGACCTTGCCCTCCTTCGCCACCTCCACAATGACGGGCAGCGTGGAGAACGCGGTGTGGCCGGTTCCGGCTAGGACGGTCATGAGCCAGGTGACAATCGGCGCGTACAACGTCACGCGCTTCGGGTCGCGGCGGAGGAACTTCTCCGCCAGATACACCAGGTAGTCCATTCCGCCGGCGAGCTGCATCGCTGAAATCGCAGCGATGACGCACATGATGATGCCGATGACATCGAAGGGAATGTCTTCGGCAGTGACCTGCATGCCGGTCAGGCCGAGCGCGATAACGCCCAAACCTCCGGCGAAACCGATAGCGATGGAACCCAGGCGGGCGCCCAAAATGATGGCGCCGAAGAGGATGATGAGCTGAAGCACTAACAGCACAACGGGGTCCTTTCTCGAGCACAGTGAGAGCTCTGTTGAGTTGCGATACCCCCAGTATGCGACGCAAAAGACCGCCCTACCAGGCTGGTAGAGCGGTCAGAGGCGGATTGTGGCGAGGCTAACCCCCGTTTGCGTCTCACTCCAGGTAGAGCTTGCCGCGGAACTCCGGGTGCATGAGGTTTTCCTTGGAGAGAATCTTGTCGAGGGTTTCTTCGTCGAGAAGCTCCTTCTCCAGCACGAGCTCGCGCACACCGCGGCCCGTCTCGGCGGCCTCCTTGCCGATCAGGTCACCATTGTGGTGGCCGATGAACGGGTTGAGGTAGGTGATGATGCCGATGGAGTTCTCCACGTAACCCTGGCAGACGTCCTTGTTGGCGGTAATGCCAGTGACGCACTTCTCACGCAGCGTCTTCGCGGCGTTGCGCAGCAGGGAGATGGACCCGAACAGGCTGCGAGCGATGACCGGCTCCATCACGTTGAGCTGGAGCTGGCCAGCCTCGGCAGCCATAGAGACGGTGACGTCGTTGCCGAACACCTTGAAGCACACCTGGTTGACCACTTCGGGGATGACCGGGTTGACCTTCGCGGGCATGATCGAGGAACCAGCCTGGCGCTCCGGCAGGTTGATCTCATTCAGGCCGGCGCGCGGGCCAGAGGACAAAAGGCGCAGGTCGTTACAGATCTTCGACAGCTTCATGGCTGCGCGCTTCAGGGCGGAGTGAGCCATGACGTAACCGCCGGTGTCACTCGTTGCCTCGATGAGGTCCGGGGAGGTGGAGATCGGCAGACCAGTGACCTCGCGCAGAGCGGCGGTGACTTGGTCACGGTAGCCGCCCGGAGTGTTCACGCCGGTGCCGATTGCGGTGGCGCCCAGGTTGATCTCCAAAAGCGAGTCCGCTGCCTGGCGCAGTCGGTCCTGCTCCTCCGCGAGGTTGGCACCGAAGGCAGTGAACTCTTGCCCCAGAGTCATGGGGACAGCGTCCTGCAGCTGGGTGCGGCCCATCTTGAGGATGTCGTGGAACTCATCGCCCTTGGAACGGAACGCCTTCTGCAGTTCATCCAGTTCCTCGATGAGGCCCTGGAATGACTGGTGCAGGCCCAGGCGGAAACCAGTCGGGTACGCGTCGTTCGTGGACTGCGACATGTTGACATCGTCGTTCGGGTTGATGACGTCGTAGGAACCCTTCGGGTGACCCAGGAGCTCGAGCGCAAGGTTGGCCACGACCTCGTTGGTGTTCATGTTCACCGAGGTGCCCGCGCCGCCCTGGTAGGCGTCGATGGGGAACTGGTCCATGCACCGGCCGTCGTGAAGAATCTGGTCGCATGCGGCGATGATCGCGTCAGCCTTGTCCTTCGGCAGGGTGTGCAGACGGCGGTTGGCCATCGCGGCGGCCTTCTTCACCATGACCATGCCGCGGACAAAATCCGGGTAGTCCTGGATCTTGGCGGACGAGATCTGGAAGTTGTCGATCGCGCGGATCGTGTGCACGCCGTAGTACTTGTCGTCGGGAACGTCGACGGTACCGAGCAAATCTTCTTCTGTTCTGTAGCCCATACGTGCCCAGTGTAGCCAGATTTAGATTCGCGCGATCTTGAGCTCCGAGGCGAGGATAGCTTCAGCACCAGCTGCGGCGAGACGGTCCATGAGTAGGTTCGCTTCCTTGCGCGGAACCATCGCGCGCACGGCGACCCAGTTCTCACGCTGCAGCGGGGAGACCGTCGGCCCGGTCAGCCCCGGGGTGATGTCCACCGCGGACTGAAGATTGTCGCGCGAGACGTTGTAGTCGAGCATGACGAAGTTGTGCGCCGTGAGAATACCGCGGATGCGCGAGAGCACGATCTCATCTTCTACGGTCAGCTCACGCCCGGTGCGCTTGACCACGATTGCCTCGCTTGCCACAATCGGCTCCCCGAACGGGGCAAGCCCCTGTTGGTGCAGCGTGGCACCGGTGGAGACCACGTCGGCAATAGCATCAGCCACACCGAGCTTGATGGCGATCTCTACTGCACCGTCGAGGCGGATCACTTCAGCGTTAATGCCACGGTCGGCGAGGTAGTCGGCCGCCAAGTGCGGGTAGGAGGTCGCCAGGCGCTTGCCCTCAAGGTCTGCAATGGTCATGCTCTCGGCCACATCGGCGGGCGCAGCGAAGCGGAAGGTGGAGCCACCGAAACCGAGGTCGAGGATTTCCTCGACGTCCGCACGCGAATCGAGCATCAGGTCGCGGCCGGTGATGCCCAGATCAAGGTGGCCGCCGGCGACATAGATGGCAATGTCTTTCGGGCGCAGGAAGAAGAACTCGACTCCGTTGGCTTCATCGACGATGTTGAGAGCCTTTGTGTATCCGCGGCCCTTGTAGCCAGCTTCTTTGAGGATGCCGGTCGCAGCCTCAGACAGGGAGCCCTTGTTGGGCACGGCGATCTTGATCATGGGGGTGTCAGGGCTCCTATTAGAGGTATTTGTAGATGTCATCCGGGGTCAGGCCGCGGTGAACCATCATCACCTGCGTCCAGTAGATCAGCTGGCTCATCTCCTCGGCGAGTTCCTCGTCGGACTGGTACTCGGAGGCGGTCCACACCTCACCGGCTTCTTCGAGGATCTTCTTGCCGATGAAATGCGCACCCTTGTCCAGAGCCTCCACCGTGCCCGAACCGGCCGGACGCTCGGCTGCTTTGGCGGTCAGTTCCGCGAAAAGATCCTCGAAGTTTTTCACGCGAGTTACTTTATCCGATCCCGGGCAGCGCTGAACCATGCGGACACATCGTGTGCATCGGCACCGACGAACTCGGCTGGGTCAAACCGCACCACACCTTCCGGGACGTCTTCGGCAAGCCCAAACACAACGCACCCAGCCGTGGCGGCTGCGGACATACCGGCCCAAGAATCCTCGAAAACGAGGCAATCGACGGGATCCTCCCCCACGATCTCGGCAGCACGCAGGTACATGTCCGGCGCCGGTTTCGGCTGGGCCACCTCATCACCGGTGACAGAGTCGACGAAGAACTCACGGCCGACGATGTCAATGCAGTAGTCCGCCAGTTTGCGTTCCGTGTTCGTGGTCACGAGCATCCGCATCCCCGCGCCCTTGAGAGAGGCGAGAAAGTCGCGCACGCCGGGATTCGGCTCCACATCGCCGGCGAGCAATTCGCCCATCCGCTGGTACATCCAGGACCGGTAACGGTCATAATCACCGTCGACAAGCTCGACTCCCGCCCACTCCGCGCACACGCGCAACGTGTTCGCAAAGGCACCGCCGACTGTCTCTTCGCGCTTTTCTGCGCTTAACCTGCGGCCAAGCAGCTCTGAGAGCTCGTAGGTGGCAATGCCCCACAGCGGCTCAGTGTCAACCATCGTGCCGTCCATGTCCCAGAACACGGCCTTCGGCGACGTGCTTGGTGTGCGGCTAGTCAAGCTCGGGAAGGGAGTTGAGTGCTTCGTCGTCCGCGCCGGTGGCCGCAGCCGCGCGGTACGCAAGGTCCTGCAGGTCCGACTTCTCCTCCGGCTCCAGGACAGCTTCAGCGTGCTTGGCGTTGAACTCGTCGAGCTTGGCAAAGAACGGTTCCACGACCGAGTTCAGCTTCTCCCCGTCCGGGTCGTCGCCGATGATCTCCAGGGCGTCGAGGTACTTCTCGATGAGCTCTTTCAGGTCCGGCAGGACTGCCGGGTCAAACGGCTCCTCCCACAGTTCCTTATCGCTGTCCTGCAGGTACGAACCGGTTGCAAACGTGGTCAGGTCGTCGATGAACTCGTCGACGTCGCTCTGGAACTGATCGCGGATTGTCATACCCGCTATTGTGGCGCAGTTTCGCTACACCCGCACGCCAAGCAAGCCGTCGAGTGCAGCTGCAACGATCCCGTTGTGGTCACCGTGTGCTGCGTCCACAATGCGCAGCGCCTCTGTAGTGTTCAGGTCGTCCGCGAGAGCAGCACGCAGCTTATCGACGGTACCTACCGCCTCGTCTTCGCTGACCTCATTCGTGAGAGCTTCGCGCCAATTGGCCAAACGCTGCTCCGCCTGGTCCAAGACGGCGTAGGAGAAGTCGCGGTCGTCACGGTAGTGGCCGCCGAACACCGCGACACGGATCGCGGACGGGTCGTGCCCTTCTTCGCGCAGCTTGTGCACGAAGACGAGGTTGCCCAGCGACTTAGACATCTTCACCCCGTCGAGCGCGATCATGCCGGCGTGGACGTAGTGGCCGGCCATGCGCGGGACCGCGTACGCGGCCTCAGCGTGGGCGGCCGAGAACTCGTGGTGCGGAAAAGCTAAGTCAGAGCCGCCGCCTTGAATGGCGAACTGTGTTCCCAAACGATTCGTCGCAATAGCGGAGCACTCGATGTGCCATCCTGGCCGGCCTGCACCGAAGCGGGCCTCCCACGCCGGTTCGCCCTCACGGTGGCCGCGCCACAGCAGCGCGTCGAGCGGGTCGCGCTTGCCTGTACGCTCCGGGTCGCCGCCGCGCTCGGCGAAGTACTCCTCCATCGTGGCGCGGTCGAGGTTGGACTCGTAGCCGAACTGCTCGGTTGCTGTGATGGGCGCGTAGATGTCGGTGACGGGGTGGTCACCGGAGTCGTCGACAAGCTCATACGCACTGCCGTTGTCCAGCAGCGTCTGCACCATTGCGATGACCTCATCGACGGATTCCATCGCGCCGATGTAGTCGCGCGGGGGGATGACGGACAGGATCTCCATGTCGGTGCGGAACAGGTCGGTCTGGCTCTGACCAAGTTCGCGCCAGTCCACCCCGTCGCGCTCGGCGCGCTCGAACAGCGGGTCGTCGACGTCGGTGATGTTCTGGACGTAATGGACACTGTGGCCGTTGGCGTTCAGCTGGCGGTGGACCAGATCAAACGTGAGGTACGTCGCTGCGTGGCCCAGGTGCGTGGAGTCATACGGAGTGATGCCGCAGACGTACATCCCAATCTCACCACTGCTGGTCGTATCCGTGGTGTCAACCTCCTTGATCCGCTGGTCAGCGGTGTCGAAGAGGGTCAATGGGACAGGAGTTCCGGCGACGGCGGGGACGGAGGGCGCGGGCCAAGAGTGCATGGGGTCAGCCTACAAGACAGCCGTGGCTACGAGCGCTACACCGGCTGCATGACGCCGGTGGCCAGCAGGATCATCACGATCACGCCGAGCGGGATGCGATACGCCGCGAACCACGCGAACGAGTGGTGCGAGACAAACCGCAGCAGCCACGCAATCGAGATGTAGCCGAGCACAAAGCCGATACCCGCACCGACGAAAAGCTGAATACCGGAGGCGGCTTGACCGGCCTGGGGGTCGAAGGCGTCGGGAAGCGAAAACAGCCCCGAGGCCAGCACTGCCGGAATCGCAAGCAGGAAGCTGAAGCGTGTGGCCACCTCGCGGTCGAGGTTGAGGAACAGACCACCGGAAATCGTGCCGCCGGAGCGCGACACGCCCGGGATGAGCGCGAGGCACTGCCACAGGCCCATGATGATGGCGTCTTTCATGGTCAGCTCGTCGAAGCCGCGCGTCTTGCGGCCCTTGCGCTCGGCGAGAATGAACACGAAGGAAAAGACGATCAGTACCGTCGCGGTGATCCACAGGTTACGGAAGTTCTCACGGATCAGGTCTTTGAGCAGCACGCCTGCTAGCCCAACGGGAATAGTGCCGGCAATGACCATCCAACCCATCCGGTAGTCGAAACCGCGCTTGCTCTTGTCGACGAGCCCAGCGAACCAGGCCGTCAGAATCCGCCAAATGTCCTTCGCGAAGAACACGAGAACGGCCAGCTCTGTGCCCAGCTGGATGACGGCGGTGAAGCTGGCGCCAGCGTCTTGGCCCCAGAACAGTTCGGAGACAATCCTCAGGTGCCCAGAGGAGGACACGGGCAAGAACTCGGTCAACCCCTGGACGATCGACAGAACGATGACCTGAATCCACGACATGTTTTCGGCTGCTTCAATCACGGAGCACAACGATATACCCTCCGCGGCTGAATACCGGCAATCATGGCGCACGGCCAGCAGATTGGTGGCGGTTGGCCAGTTGCTAGGCTGACAACCGTGAAAAAGCGTGTGTTCTTGCCTGTTGTTGTCTCTGCCAGCCTGGTTTTGACCGGCTGCACCCAAGGTATGATCGAGCAGGGCGAGGAGCAGATGGACACCATGGGCAACGCCGAGCCCGTGGCCTCACCAGAGGCTACTGACCCGGCGGGTGAGGTCATCGACTTCGACCCGATCCAAGACATCGATCTCGTGCCGGCAACGCGCACCGATACCGAGATCAAAGACGGCGGCCTTGGTGTGCGGGCTGGCGACAAACTGCTCGTCGGCGACATCGACATGCTCACCTCCGGCAATGCGCGGGAAACCGCAATCGATCCCGACGCCGCGGACATCTCGGCGAACGCTGGCAAGTTCGCGGTTGCGCGCGCGGACCACAACGAGGTCGAACTGGTCGACCCTTCTGCCCCGAGTAACCCGAACACAATCGTTCCCGTTGGCGACGACGTGACTGTTGCTGCTCCCCTCTTCGGCGGCGGCATCATCGCTGGTTCCGACACGGAAGAACGCGTCTGGATCTACGCCGAGGACGGCACCGAGCTAGATACCTTCAAAGTGGCCCGTCCGTCCGACTACCTCCTTGCGCAGGAGCAGACGGACGACGCTGACCGAGTCGTGCGCATCAACCGCTTTGACACCACCATCCAAGACCTTCACGTCGAAGGGCACCAGGGCGGCACACTGCGTGTTGGATTGGGCGTGGGCAAAGTCGCCTTCGGCGAAAACGGCATGGTGCTGGCTGCCGATGCCACCGGCAACCGCATGCTGGTCTACACCACGGATGAAGTCGTCCGACTACACCAAATGGTGCCTACCGACGGCGGCCCCTGGGATGTCGCGTGGGACTCGAAGCGCCGTCTTGCCTGGGTGAGCTCCACCGAGACCAACACGGTCACCGCCTACGACCTTTCCCAGGGTGTACCCCTGGAAAAGGGGAAGCTGAACACTGTTGCTGATGCTCAAAGCCTCATAGCACTGGAAGACGGCTCACTCGTGCTCGGCTCCGCCTCAGGCGACGGGCTGCAAGTCATCGATCCGGCTACTGTCGATAGTGCCACCAACTAAAAGGAGACCGCTGTGAGTGCCTACGACCGTCTTCTCAAGGTCATGTTCCTACTCCCCCCGGAGCGTATCCACGGCATCATCAGTGGCTCGCTCACGCTGTTGAATGCGGTCACCCCAGCCAACCGCGGCATGGAAAAACTCGTCCGCGTTCATGATCCCGTGCTCAAGCAGACGCTTTTCGACGTCTCCTTCCCCGCCCCACTCGGCCTCGCCGCGGGCTTTGATAAGAACGCCACGGCCATCGACTCGTGGGGGGCAATCGGCTTTGGATACGCCGAGCTGGGCACCGTTACCCCGCGCCCGCAGCCAGGCAACCCGGCCCCGCGCCTGTTCCGTTTGCCCGCCGACAAAGCGATTTTGAACCGCATGGGCTTCAATAATGAGGGCGCGCTCGATGTGGCCCGCAGGTTGGAGCGCAAGCACTCCAACGACGTTGTTGGAATCAATATCGGCAAAAACAAGACCTCCACGGATGCTGTCGCCGACTACCGCACTGGTGCCTCCCTGCTCGGTCCACTTGCTGACTACCTAGTAGTCAACGTCTCCTCCCCCAACACACCCGGCCTGCGTGACCTGCAGGCCATTGAGGAACTGCGCCCCATTCTCGCCGCAGTGCAGGAATCGACCGACACCCCGGTCCTGGTGAAGATCGCCCCGGATCTTTCCGACCAGGATGTCGATGCCGTCGCCGACCTCGCCCATGATCTGGGTCTGGCAGGCATTGTGGCCACCAACACCACGATCAGCCGCGAGGGGTTGAAAACCGACGCGGACGAGGTCGCTGCGATGGGGGCTGGCGGGGTTTCTGGTGCGCCCGTCGCAAAGCGCTCGCTCGAAGTGCTCAAGCGGCTGCACGCGCGTGTCGGCGGGAAGCTCGTGCTCGTGAGCGCGGGCGGCATCTCTACCCCTGAACAGGCGTGGGAGCGCATCGCGGCTGGTGCTCACCTGCTGCAGGGCTACACCCCGTTCATCTATGGCGGGCTGGGATGGATCCGCGACATTCACAAAGGACTTGCCGCGCAGGTGAGAGCGCACGGGCTAAGCAACATCAGCGAAGCCGTCGGCAGCGGTCTCGAGTGGAAGGCCTAAGCGGCGGCTGAACGGCGCAGAATGAGCGCGCAGATGATAGCCATGCCGGCCCACAGGAGAAGCCAGTAGGTCTCGGTGGTGAAAACGGTGGTCGTCTTCGGCGTGACCACCGACGCAAGGATGAGCACTGAAGTCAGAGCCAGTGCGATGACGCGTGTGAGGGAGCCCCGTTCTTCGCGTGTGAATGCGCCGAAACTGCCGAAGAGCAAAGCGGCAACACACAGCATTAAGTCAGACGGAGTGAACGTGAAAACGCTGTCTCCGGAGATGAACGCCATAATGGCGAGGATGATCAGGACAACGGCCAGAGCCATGAAGGCACCGCCGACACGGAGCTGAACGGGGACCATGCCGGCGACCTTACCTCACGGGGGTATGCTGCCCAGCCGCGTGCGGTGTGTTGGCTAGATCTTGAACGAGTATGGGTTCACGCCCTCTGGAAGCGTTGCACAGGGACTCCACAGTGTAATTGTGAGCATCGGCAAATCGTCCGGGCGGTCAAGAGACGAAATGATGGCCGCTCCGGCGCCCAGTGTTCTTGCGGAATAAGCGCTTGCAACTCACGCTGGATGGCCACCGACTTCTCCTTGGCCTCCTGAATAGTCGGAGTTTCAGGCGGCGCAAGAGCCGTAGACGACTCAGAAGGCGCAGACAGAGATGGCACCAGCACCTCCCTCATGCTGCACCCGGCAAGAAGCGCCGGAAGCAGGCACAGCACTGGAAGAACCTTCGCGCGCAATGCTTAGTTCTCGTACCAGCCCCACACGATGGCGCGGCCAAGTGCATGGAAGTTCAGGTTGAAGCCGAGTTGCGTTGGGTTGGCGATCTCGTCGACAGGCAGCTCAGTGTCCACGGCGTGGACAGCGTAGAGGTAGCGGTGCGGGCCGTGCCCTTCCGGCGGGTTGGCACCGTAGTAGCCCTTGATGCCGGACGAGCCGGTCAGGGTCGTCGCACCGACACCGAGGTCCTCCTTGGAGCCAACGCCCGACGGCAGTTCTGCGACGTCAGCCGGGATGTTGAATGCCGACCAGTGCCAGAAGCCCGATGCGGTCGGGGCATCCGGGTCAAAGCAGGTCACCGCGAACGTCTTCGTGCCTTCCGGGAAACCGGACCACGCCAGCTGCGGGCTGGTCGCGTCATCGCCAGCCAGCTTGTCGTCCAGGCGCTCACCATCGACGATGTCGGTCGACGTGAGCTCGAAGGCCGGCACGTCAGCCAGCGGTGCGTACGGATCGGGGCCGGGGAAACGGTCTTGGTCATAAGAAGCAGTCATAGCTCCTTTGTACCGGTAACTTCCTATCCTGCACACGATCTCGTCCGCGGCTAGCTCGGCACCGCTCTATGCAAACGTGCATCTACCATGCGATTTGCTCCCCGTGCGACGCACGCCTTATAGTCTTACGAGTGCCCGGCCACCCGGTTATCCTGGTGGCCGATAACACCCAAAGCCCGGGTGGCGGAATGGCAGACGCGCTAGCTTGAGGTGCTAGTGTCCTATTAACGGACGTGGGGGTTCAAGTCCCCCCTCGGGCACCCTTGACCGGCTCCCCCGAGGAGCCGGTTTTCACGTTTCAGGAGGCTTTACATGCGCGACCCTCGCCGCATCGCAGCTCTCCTCGTGGCGGCTATTGCCTTCGTTACGCTGTGGATGCTTCTTGACGTCCCGGACCTGGCCACTCTTCGCGCCTGGGCCGATCAAACCGGCCCCTGGTTCCCCGTCGTTTTCTGGCTTTTGTACATCCTGATCACGCAATTTCCAATCCCCCGCACCGTGATGACGATTTCAGCTGGCATCCTCTTCGGAACCGTGCAGGGCATCCTTCTCGCGCTCACAGCGACCACAGTGGCCGGCACGATCTCGCTGCTCATTGTGCGCTTTCTGCTCCGCGACTGGATTGAAGCCCGGCTGACGCACCCGTCGGTTCTGGCCATCAATCAACGGTTAGAGGAACGAGGATGGCTAGCTATCCTCAGCCTCCGGATGATCGCAGGAATCCCGTTCTCCATCCTCAACTACACCGCCGCACTCACCCGTGTGCGCGTGGTTCCGTTCACAGTGGCCACGCTCATCGGCTCCGCACCGGGCACGATCCTGGTCACCATCTTCGGTGACACACTTACCGGTGAGGCGAACCCTGTTTTCATCGCGATCATGGCGGTGCTTGCGGTTGCCGGCCTCGCCGGTCTGCTTATCGACGCCCGACTCCCCACCCGTCAATCCCCTACCCTAGACCACTAGCTTTAGCGGGTAGAATAGACCGCATGATTGCTGTCCACGCCCGCTACCGCGGCCGCGACACCCGCCGCGCCCAATTGGTCAAGCGCTCCGCCGAGGCACTGTCCACCCTCGATGGTGTCGGCAGCTTCGATGTCGTCGGTGTGGAGGACATCCGCGCACACGTGGATGGCGCCGAAGCCGCTTGCATGCTGATTATGGCACTTCTATCCGACGGCGACTGGGCGATCGGACTGGGGATCACCGCGGAATCATCCGCAGTAAGCCCCGCTGTCTATGCCGCAACGGACGCGGTGGGCAACCGTCCGGGAACTGTCAGCGTAGTAGTGGAAGCCGGATCCGCCGACGCAACCGGTGCTGACGACATCGCAGCCGCTTTTGCGCTCTTGAGCCACGTCCTTGCGAAGCGCACCCTTGAGGGCCGCGAAGCAACCTCCCTAGTGCGCTCAGGACTGAATCAGAACGAGGCAGCCGAGGAGCTCGGCATCTCTAAACAGGCGATGAGCCAGCGGCTCCAGGCCGCCGGCTGGCAGGCCGAGCAGGCTGGGTGGCAGCTCGCCGTGAACCTGATCAGCCGCGCTGCCAGCTAGTTGCAGCTAACTATTGGTGGCCCGGAAAACCGGGTTGACCGGGCTGACCGGTCAGCGGCTGCTCGTAGGCTACCTGCGGGAACTCTTGCTGTTGGGGCTCCCCTGGCATCGCCACCGGGCGGGAAGCACCGTCACCAGACGGGCCAGCCGGGTCGTCGTTACGCTTCACTCGCGAGCTGATCGCCGGCTTTTCGCGCTCTTCCTGCTCGTCGAGCGGAGAGTCCACCGGCTTATTGGCCACAGCGCGGGCTTCTGCCACGGCACGGGCGATCTCCGGGTCCTGGGCGGTCTCGAACCATTGGTCGGTGTCTTCGCGGCCGGCGAGGTCCTTGGTCTCTTCGTCGACAAGCGCCGCCTCGTAGCGGAAGACCCCGTCGTCGTCCTTCTTCGCATAGGCCTTCGCAAACTGCTCCAGCGCGTCGCCGAACTGCGACGGAATCATCCACATCGACGAGCCCTTGCCCTCGGCAATCTGCGGCAGCTTGTCCAGGTACTGGAACGCGAGCAGCTCGGGAGTAACGCCAGAGGTCTTGATCGCGGCGTTGACCTTCTGAATTGCGCGGGCCTCACCCTGCGCATTGAGGTACTTCGCGGCGCGCTCACCCTCAGCACGCAGGATGGTGGCCTGGCGCTCGGCCTCGGCTGCGAGAATCGCGGCGTGCTTCTCACCCTCCGCGGCGAGGATGCGTGCCTGCTTCTCACCTTCTGCAGTCTTAATGTCGGACTCGCGGCGACCCTCGGAGGTGAGGATCATCGCGCGCTTTTCACGGTCCGCCTTCATCTGCATCTCCATGGACTGCTGGATGGACGGCGGCGGATCAATCGCCTTGAGCTCCACTCGGCTAATGCGCAGGCCCCACTTCGCAGTCGCTGCGTCGAGCTCACCACGCAGGCGGCGGTTAATCGTCTCGCGCGAGGTCAGGGTCTCTTCCAGCGTCATACCGCCGACAACGTCGCGCAGGGTTGCGGTGGAAATCTGCTCCACACCGACGATGTAGTTGTCCACGCCGTAGATCGCGCGGGCGGGGTCGTTGATCTGGAACGTCACTACCGTGTCAATCGCCACGGTCAGGTTGTCCTGGGTGATCACGGCCTGCGGAGGGAAGGACACAACGCGCTCACGCGTATCGACGCGCTCACGCACCCGGTCCACAAACGGGACCAAGAGCGTGATTCCGCCCGACACGGTGCGGGTGTAGGTTCCCAACCTTTCGATGACGGCAGCTTCGCCCTGCGGGATCAACGCGATAGAGCGGAAGATGACGAAGATGATGAAAAGGAAAAGGACGATGAGAAAGATCGTCAACGGCATGGCTATTCCTTCCAGACGACGGCCGTTGGCCCGTCGATATCAGCAACAATGACGTGTTCACCCGCCGCGATGACATGGGCGGGGTCAATGGCCCGGGCAGACCAGATGGAACCGTCGAGACGCACTTGGCCGCTCGACGGAGTGATGTCTTCCAGCACGTGCGCTCTCGATCCAACGAGCGCTTTCGGGGATGTGTCGAGCGCGCGCGGCTTCGAATACCGACGGTGCAGCCAGGGCTTGAGGAACAGAATCAACGCGGCCGACGACAGCCCGAAGATGACAATCTCAGCCCACACCGGCAATCCAAACAGCGACGCCCCCGCGGTAACCGCGGCACCTCCGGCGAGCATGAGGAAAGTGAACTCACCGGCCGCAAGTTCAAGACCGGCGAGAACAAGTGTGCCGATAAGCCAAATAACTGTTCCCACGCTCAAAAGACTACAGGTCTTCTTTGCTCAGCTCCGGGTTAGTTACAAAGTCGACGAGTCTCTCCACCGCACCGATCAAGGTGTGGTCAATGTCGCGGAAGGTCTCCACCGCGTTGTACACGCGATTCCACCCTTCGCGCGGGTCGGACCATCCCAACCGCCGGCAAATGCCGGTCTTCCAGTCTTCGCTTTTAGGCACGTCCGGCCATGCGCGCATGCCGAGCTTCTCCGGTTTCACCGCAGCCCAGATATCCACGTAGGGATGACCGGTGACCAGCACGTGCGGCCCGACATTCGCGACGAGCCGGGACTCCTTCGACCCCTCGATGAGGTGATCCGCCAACACACCGATGCGCCGGCCGGGGCCGGGCTGGAATTCCTCGAGCCGCTGCGGGAGATTATCCAGTCCCTCCAGGAACTCGACCACGACACCTTCAACCCGCAGGTCGTGCCCCCACACCTTTTCCACAATCGCGGCATCGTGCACGCCCTCGACCCAAATGCGCGACGGCATAGCCACCTTCGCTTGCACGTTGTCCACGCGGCGCGAGCCAGAATTCGACTTGCGCGGCTCCTGCTTGACGACGGGCCTGCCCAACGTCACCCTCTCCCCCTCCACCAGAAACGCTCCGGGCAGCATTTTGAACAACCGCTGGGTGCCCCGGCGGTCTTCGAGGCGGACGAAATCCCCGTCGTAGGTCCGCTCGAGTCCAACGACGGCCCCGACGAACTCGTCCGGGTCGCCGAAGACCTCCGCGATAACGTCCGGAGTTGCCTCCACGGTGCGGAACGTCCGCGGTTTTTTACGGTCGTGGCCAGCGAAAATATCGCCGCCATAAGGATCATGGGATGGGCTCATAGTGGCCAAGAGTGTAGCCGATCCATTCTGTCTGATCGGGGCCCCACGCTATACTTCTCCGGCGTGAATGCCCGCACTGAAGTCTATTCTCCACTCCAGAACGCAGCTGTCTGGTTGGCTGCGTGGCTCTATGGGCACGAGTCCACTGACGCGCTCGTGTCGGCGCTGACGGACCTCGGTGGGGACCACCACTATGCCGGCCAACCGCTGGCCCACCTGTTGCGGGAGATCCGTTCCGAAGCCGACCTGGATACAGAAGGGCCAGCAGTCCGCCTCATCCTATCCGGACCTGGCCAACCGCCGGAGTTGCCCGCCGGTTCGCCAGCGGCAGCGGCCCTTGGTGAAGCCGGTGCGGTGGTCATCCGCGGCCACGCAGGGGCGAACCACATCCTGATTCCCGAATATGGCGATAACGGCACGCAGTGGCGCTGGTTCGAGGAGCACGAGCGCCTGCCTGAACCGGCCTGGCTCTCCCCCGGCGAGGCGGATGCGCTTCTCTCCCGCGCCACGAACGAAGCTGCGGTCCTCATCGAGGCGGCCGGGGGTATCCGGTCAGATCTGCCCAACCCGCGTTTGACGGTGGGGACACTGGCAGACTTCTACGACACCCCGGGGTTGCCCATGCGAACCCCGCCGCGTGCGGCCAAACTGTTCGCCCGGGCGGATGCGGTTGCGGCGGTGGTGGAGACGGTCGTCGATACGCTAGGCGACCATTCATTTGACCCGCACCTGTTCGCCCTGTGGCGCCACATCCGCACGGCGCGCATGGCCGGTGTCGCCGACGCTGTGCTCGACTACCAGCGCGGCGACTAAAGCAGGCTTAGCTCTGCGGCTGGGGACGCTGCGGGGTGCAGCAGCCTTCCTTACACGGCGCGCCATTGAGCGTGCAGCCCTGAACCGTGATCGTGGACAGCGTCTTCGGTTCGGTCCCGGCGGCGGTGTTTTCCACGAGATCGAGGACGAGGTTGGCGAATTCCGGCTCGAGTCCGACCGTCGGCGTACGAGTCAAGGTGATGCCGCGCTCATCGCAAGCTTCTTTGAGCTCAGTGTCGAGATCCCAGATGACCTCCATGTGGTCGGTGATGAAGCCCACCGGCACGCAAATGATGTGCTTGATCGAGCTGTCTTCATCATGCAGCTCTTCGGTGCGGTCGACCACGTCCGGCTCCAGCCACGGCGTAGCCGGGTTACCGGAGCGGGACTGCCACACGACCTCGTAAGACGGCAGGCCGGCAGCCTCAGCGATCAGCCGGGACGCCTCCTCGACCTGGCGCGAGTACAGGTTGACGTCGGTCGGGCCACCGGAAGCGTCATCAGCCGCGTTGGGAACAGAGTGCGCAGTGAACAGCACGCGCGTGGTGGCCTGGTCTGCGGCCTCCCACGCCTGGCGGACATGGTCGGCCATGAGCGAGACGAAGGTCGGGTGACCGTAGAACTGCCACAACTTCGTGAACTCGATGTCGCCGTGGGACTCGCGCAGCTTCACGATGTCTTCGTCATACTGGCGGCACGCCGAGTACCCACCCCAGGCCGAGGTGGCGAAGACAGCGACATTACGGTGGCCGTCCGCCTTGATCTCATCGGCCGCTTCCAATGCGAACGGGCGCCAGTTGCGGTTGCCGAAGTAGACAGGAAGGGTTTCGCCTCGCCGCTCAATCTCCGCCTCAATATTGGAGATGATCGTGCGGTTCTGCTCGTTGATCGGGCTCACACCACCGAAGTTGAAGTAGTGCTCACCGACCTCAGCGAGGCGCTCGCGGGGAATGCCGCGGCCTTTGGTGACATTCTCGAGAAAAGGAATAACCTCGTCCTCCCCTTCGGGGCCACCGAAGGAAAGGACGAGGAGGGCATCAAAATCACTCAGGGACATAGAGCCCAGTCTAGATCACGTGGGGGTGGGCACGGGCTAGATCAGACGGACCGCGTAAGGAGCCATACCGCTGTGGCGAACCGGGGACTTCTGCACGTTCGAGCCGTTCTGCGGTGCCTCGAGCATCATGCCGTCACCGAGGTAGATGGCCACGTGCTGGTTGCCGCCGTCGCCCCAGAACAGCAGGTCACCGCGCTCAGCTTCGGCGGCAGGGATCTTCTCGCCGCGCTGGTACTGGTAGCCGGTGTAGTGCGGCAGATCGACCCCAGCACCCGAGTAGGCGTAGAGCACCAGACCGGAGCAGTCATAACCCGCCTGCCCCGTGTGCGCGCTCACACCGTCGGGGATACCGGTGGTCGGGCCGTTGGCGTCGCCGCCGCCCCACACATACGGAGTGCCAATCTGCGATTCACCGCGCGCAATCACAGCCTCGATCTGGTCCTCACGGGCCGTCGCAGCCGCCGGCTGCTCTGCGCCACGGATCTCCTCAGTCGCCTGCGCAGCGTCCATGACCTCAGGCAGCACCTCGGCGACCGAGGTTCCGTTCTCTTCATCTGCTGCAGCGACAGCGTTGTCCGCCTCTTCGCTTGACGACGTCGACGCGATCTCGCGGTCACCCTCCGAGTAAGGATCGTCGAACACACCGTGGTCAGGCTGTGCTTCCCCAACAGCCTGAGCGAAAGCGTCGACAGCCGCTGCTACCGAATCCGGGTTGGACAAGTCACCCAGGACCGGGCGACTCGGGCCGGCAGGCGCTTCCTCCACAGTCACGGAAGCCTCAGCAGGCACTTCAATTTCAGCAGTCTCGGATACGTTAGCGTCACTCTCCCCAGTTTCGGAGCTCTCCTCCACCGGGGTTTCCTCCACCGGGGTTTCCGCAGCAGCCGGCTCCGGCGTTTCTGTATTCTCCGCATCCGGGGTCACTGAAGTTTCGCCGTCAGCGGTCTCGGACGCATCTGCCGACTCGAGAGTCTCCGCGGCTTGTTCCGTTTCCTCAACGGGTGTAGCAGAGCCGGACGGAATTTCACTCTCGTTCGCTCCCTGAGGGGCCGCGGTCTCAGACGCAGCTTCCGGACGCAGCTCGCCCAACGCTTCCCGCGCAGTCGAGAGATTCTCGTGCGCGTCATCGCGAAGCCCAAGCTGCTCGTTCAGAGAAGACAGCGAGTTCTGCAAAGTTTGTCGAGCCTCGGACTCCGCAGTGGTTGCTGCGCGCTCACGCTCTTCGGCAAGCTTGCTGGCTTGACGCAGCGTCGATTCCTCGTTCGCCGCTTGGGTACGCATCCGCTGCAGCTCCTCGAGCGTCGCTCGCTTGCCCTCAGATTCCTTCCGCAGATACGTCTGACGGTCAAGGGAGTCCTTACGTGCATCACCGTTGGCCTGAACACGTGCGCCGCCGCCATTACTAGACCGGTAGGCGGAACGGGAGATTTCGTCCAGCTCCGACTGTGCGCGCTCAACATCGACCTGGGTCTCGTTGAGACGGTCGCGTGCCGCAGAAGCACCGCGGCGGGCCTGCTCAGCAAGCGATTGAGCATCGTGGAGATCAACCAGCGCTTGGTTGACTGACTCAGCGAGACCGCCGATCTCCAGATTGAGTCGATCGATCTCGGCCTCGCCTTGAGAGATCTCAGAGATAATCGAGGGCACGGGCGTGTCCTGAGCGACAGCGGTCGTCGACGAGCTGGCGATGGACAGGGTAACTGCGCATGCTGCGGCCGGGACGACGCTCCGGAAACGGAAACGAGTCCACGACGCCTGCGCGGAACGAACGGTGAATCCCACGGAGGTATTCCTCTCACCGCACAACCCACCGTGCAGCGGGCGGTCGCGCCGAACTTAGTCGGATAGCCACGCGCGGCACACTGGGCCAGACAGTCAAGTCTGACGTGCGGACGATTGAATGGTCACGGATGCGAACCCGCGGGAATGAACGCGGCCCATCGGCGCTGCATGGCGTAACAAGAGAGAGCTCACGGGAGCGCCGGGACTTCTTCCTGGCGCTTCCGTCAACTCCAATCCTTGGCGTGCTTCCCCACATGCCCGAATCGAGTTTCCGTTTCCGGATCTGTTACGTATGCGTTTGATGTAACTGCGATCAGCCCACGAGCTGACATGGAAACCATAAGTCACTTAATTAGTCTGTTGCACAACCTTTACCAATTTTCACACTGGTCAAGGCGAATCTCATGACTGTTACTTCTGCACACCCTGCGGTTTTAGCCGCGGAAACTATTTATGTGACGTCGGTCACGTTCGCGCCACAACCGTTAACACACGCCTCAAAAGAAAGAATTAGACACGCCGGGACGCTTTGCTAGACAAGCCAGATAACTTGACTAACGGTGCCCACTATCGTCGCTGTCGCACCACCGAGAAGAACGTCATGAGCACAACTACCGCCACGATGGCCGCCAGAACGAGAAAGACAACAACCCACGGAGGCGCGAACCCGTCGGCTTCAGCGGCGAATGCCTCCAGACCAACGGCGTAGTCGGGCTCGCCCACCATGGCCAATTGCCCGCTTTCAATCTCGGCGCGTGAAAGAGAATTACTCACTGCAGCCGCCGAATTGGGCGTGCGCACCACGACCGTGTCCAATCCAGTGACATTCTGGAGATCCTGCGCGATGTCCCGCAGGTCCCCCGGTCGCTCTGGTGTCGTCTCCAGCACCACGACGCCGATGTCGCCCACATCCGCCGCACCCGCCGCATCGATATTGCCCATTGCTCGGGTGAGATCCGCGGCCAGGGACTCGTTCACCGGATTGTCCGTGCCGAAAGCGACCCGTCCGTCACGCAGTTGGGCGGACAGCGCATCGAGGTCAGCTTCGGGGTGCGGCATGGTTGTCAAGGGTAGCGGTGGGAAACGTCGATAAGCGTGACGACGCGCAAATACCCAAACGGGGTAACTAAAAGGCTTACAGAACTTTCAAGTGTGCCTAGAATTACCCCTTATATCTGGTGTGTGCCTTACCATTGTCGGGTAGGGACCCGAATGGGTCACAACACCCAGAATTTCACAGTTCGACAACGAGAAACGGAGCTCACGTGTCTGAAAGCAAGAACTCTTTCAACGCCAAGAAGACTCTCGAGGTAGGCGGCAAGTCCTATGACTACTACGCCCTCGACGCAGTCGAAGGCATGGAGAAACTCCCCTACTCCCTGAAGGTGCTGGGTGAGAACCTGCTGCGCACCGAAGACGGCAAGAACGTCACCGAGGAGCACATCAACGCCATCGCCAACTGGGACCCGTCGGCAGAGCCGTCCATCGAGATCCAGTTCACCCCGGCCCGCGTCCTCATGCAGGACTTCACCGGTGTCCCTTGTGTCGTCGACCTCGCCACCATGCGTGAGGCCGTTTCTTCTCTCGGCGGCAACCCGGACCAGGTCAACCCGCTCAACCCGGCGGAAATGGTCATCGACCACTCCGTGATCATCGAGGCCTTCGGTTCCGAGAACGCCATCGACAAGAACGTCGAGATCGAGTACGAGCGCAACGAAGAGCGCTACCAGTTCCTGCGCTGGGGTGCAGAGAACTTCTCCAACTTCCGCGTCGTTCCCCCGGGGACCGGTATTGTCCACCAGGTCAACATCGAGTACCTCTCCCGCGTCGTCTTCGACAACGACGGCGTTGCCTACCCGGACACCTGCATCGGTACCGACTCCCACACCACCATGGAAAACGGACTGGGCATCCTCGGCTGGGGCGTTGGCGGCATCGAGGCTGAGGCAGCCATGCTGGGCCAGCCGGTGTCCATGCTCATCCCGCGCGTTGTCGGCTTCAAGCTCACCGGTGAGATCCCGGTTGGCGTGACCGCAACCGATGTCGTTCTGACCGTTACCGAGATGCTCCGCGAGCACGGCGTGGTCCAGAAGTTCGTTGAGTTCTACGGCAACGGTGTCAAGGAGATCCCGCTGGCTAACCGCGCGACCATCGGTAACATGTCGCCGGAGTTCGGCTCCACCTGTGCGATCTTCCCGATCGACGAGGAGACCATCAACTACCTCGAGCTCACCGGCCGCGACAAGGAGACCATCGACCGCGTCGAGGCGTACGCCAAGGCACAGGGCATGTGGCTCGAGCAGGACGCTCCGGAAGCAGAGTACTCCGAGTACCTCGAGCTGGACCTGTCCACCGTCAAGCCGTCCATCGCTGGCCCGAAGCGCCCGCAGGACCGCATCCTCCTGGAAGAGTCCAAGACCACCTTCCGCACCCAGCTGCCGGACTACAACACGGCAGGCGAGGGCCAGGCAGAGCCGGTGCGTGCAGAGAAGGTCGACACTGTCGAGTACAACCAGTCCTGGCCGGCCAACGGCGAGTCCGCCGCTGAGGGTGCAGAGGGCCGCGCTTCCAAGCCGGTCATCGTCGAGTCCCCGCAGGGCGGCGAGTACACCCTCGACCACGGCATGGTCGCTATTGCTGCGATCACCTCCTGCACCAACACCTCCAACCCGTCCGTCATGGTCGGTGCTGCCATGCTCGCCCGCAAGGCCGCCGAGAAGGGCCTGAAGGCTAAGCCGTGGGTCAAGACCATCATGGCTCCGGGCTCCCAGGTGGTCAACGGCTACTACGAGCGCGCCGACCTGTGGAAGGACCTCGAGGCTGTCGGCTTCTACCTCTCCGGCTTCGGCTGCGCTTCCTGCATCGGTAACTCCGGCCCGCTGCCGAACGAGATCTCCGAGGCCATCAACGAGTACGACCTGACCGCCACTGCCGTGCTGTCCGGTAACCGTAACTTCGAAGGCCGCATCTCCCCGGACGTGAAGATGAACTACCTCGCGTCCCCTCTGCTCGTCATCGCCTACGCGATCGCCGGCACCATGGACTTCGACTTCGAGTCCCAGCCGCTCGGCCAGGACGCTGACGGCAACGACATCTTCCTCAAGGACGTCTGGCCGTCCCCGGAGGAGATCGAGGGCGTCATCGCCGAGACCATCTCCCGCGAAATGTACGAGGCTGACTACGCCGACGTCTTCAAGGGCGACGAGCAGTGGCAGAACCTCGACGTTCCGGAGGGCAAGACCTTCGCTTGGGACGAGGACTCCACCTACATCCGCAAGGCACCGTACTTCGACGGCATGCCGGAGGAGCCCAACGATGTTGGCGACATCACCGGCGCACGAGTCCTGGCCAAGCTGGGCGACTCCGTGACCACCGACCACATCTCCCCCGCCTCGTCGATCAAGCCGGGCACCCCGGCTGCGAACTACCTGGACGACAACGGTGTGGAGCGCCACGACTACAACTCCTTCGGTTCCCGCCGTGGTAACCACGAGGTCATGGTTCGCGGCACCTTCGCCAACATCCGCCTGCGCAACCAGCTCGTTGAGGACGCCGGCGGCTACACCCTGGACTTCACCCAGGAAGGCAACCCGCAGGCGTTCATCTACGACGCTGCTCAGAACTACGCCGAGCAGGACATCCCGCTGGTTGTTCTGGCCGGTAAGGAGTACGGCACCGGTTCCTCCCGTGACTGGGCTGCCAAGGGCACCAACCTGCTGGGCGTGAAGGCTGTCATCACCGAGTCCTTCGAGCGCATCCACCGCTCCAACCTGATCGGTATGGGCGTGCTGCCGCTTCAGTTCCCGGAGGGCGAGTCCCACGAGTCCCTCGGCCTGGACGGCACGGAGACCTTCGACATCACCGGTATCACCGCCTTCAACGAGGGCGACACCATCCCGGAGACTGTCCACGTCACCGCCACCAAGGACGGCGGCGAGACCGTCGAGTTCGACGCGAAGGTCCGCGTTGACACCCCGGGTGAGGCTGAGTACTACCGCCACGGCGGCATTCTGCAGTACGTGCTGCGCCAGATGGTCAAGAGCTAACCGTCTGTAGCTGATTGGGGCCGGGGTTTCCCCGGCCCCTTTCGCATTTCTGCTTATCGGCGCCTTGGGATTCCTTCCCCCGGATGTGCGAGCCTTCACGCATGCGGTTTAGACTTACCCGCTATGCTTCTCTTCCTTTCCCTGCGCAACGGCCCTGTCGGCCCGGCGGTGTCCCACGCGGAATACCACGACACGCTCCGTGCCACTGGACTCACCACCGACGACGTAGAGCTGCGTACAATTAGCGACGAGCACGCCGAGCTAGGCAGCTTGAACGGCATTCAGGGGATTTTTGTGGGTGGCAGTTCGCTCAACATCACGAACGGCACCTACGACGCCTGGCAGCAACACGTGCACACCCTGCTCGGAGAGGTCGTCGAAGGCGACATCCCTGTCTTCTTCGTCTGCTACGGCCTGAGCTGGCTCACCCACCACCTCGGCGGGAACGTGACCCACTCGCACCCAGAGGCCTCGGGCCCGACGATCGTGAACCTGCTTTCCTCCGCCGACGAGGACCCTCTGCTGCGCGACCTACCGAAGTTGTTCACTGCTCTGACTGGTCACACCGAGAACGCCGAGCCGCACAGCACGCACCCAGAACTCACTCTGCTTGCCGACGGCCCCTCGTGCCCCGTTCAAATCGTCCGCTACCGCGACCGCGTATGGGCCACCCAGTTCCACGCTGAAATGGACGCTGCGGCGATGAAGACCCGCATGGACTTCTACTACGACTACGGCTACTTCCCGCAAGAGGCCTACGACGACATCATCGCGGGACTACCCAGCGTGGATACGGAAACGGCGAACGAGATCGTGAAGCGCTTCGCGCAGTTCTGCCTCGCCGGGCAGGCAGCGAGTTAGACGGATTAGACGGAACTGACCGGCTCGGTGCCGTCTTCGAATTCGAAGGGGTTCGGCGACATCTCACCACGGTCGACGGCCTCCACGATGACCTGGGCGACGAGCTCACGCGACGTCTTGGAATCCGCGTTGCGCGCATCGGTCAACACCGTCACGCCCTTCGACGGCTCATCCGTGAGAAGAGTCGGCCCCAGGATCGTGTACGTGAGATCGGACGCGAGCAGTCGCTGATCCACGGCCTTCTTCGATTCCACGTACGCGTACCACGAGCCGCCGTCGTCCTCAGTGGTGGCCTCGGCGGCACCGGCGTAGGACACCATGATGAAGTGCGGTGTGTATTCGCCCAGTTCCTCCAGGGCGTCAATTGCTTTCATCGCTGCATCGCGGTCCACCGCGTACGTGCGCTCAGCGCTACCGCCGCCGGCACCCGCGGACCACACAACGGTGTCGAATGGAGTGATCAGGCGCGCCCATCCTTCCTCATCCAGCGTGGTGAGGTCTTGAATGATGACGGTGGCGCCAGCGTCGATAAGCGACGGTGCGTGCTCTGGATTGCGCACGAGTGCTGCGACCTTGTGCCCCGACTCGGTCAGCAGCGGAACGGTGTGCTTGGACACGTTGCCGCCCGCGCCGAGAACGAGGACGAACTTGCTTGCTTTGTCTGCGCTTTCTTCAGTGCTCATGCACCCCACCGTAACCGTGAATGCTGGCTCCTGCCGATTTACCCGCGAGTCGTAGGATGGGGCGCATGTACGCAATCATCACCACCACTGGACCAGACCGCGTCGGCATCATTGCCGGCGTTGCGCAGGTAGCCGCGGAGCACGACCTCAACATCGTCGACGTCTCCCAGACCATCATGGACGACTTTTTCACTATGATCATGCGCGCGGAACTACCCGGCGAGGGGTTCGACCTCGCCGGACTCCAAGACACGATGGGTGAACTGGGCAAGAGTCTCGGCGTGGACATCCGCGTCCAGTCCGAGGCACTGTTCACCGTCATGAACGAGGTCTAAGCGGGCATGGCAAACCAGCTCAATTTCAAAGCCTCGAGCATCGTCGACGTGATCTCGATGATCGAGGACTACCGCCTCGACATCCGCACCGTGACCATGGGCATCTCGCTCATCGGCTGCACGCGCGGCACGATGGAAGCCACTGCAGACGCAGTCTATGACCGCGTCACTCAACGCGCCTCCCGTCTCGTCGAGGTCTGCGAGGGCATCGAACGCGAGTTGGGCATCCCGATCGTGAACAAGCGCGTGTCCGTCTCCCCTATTGCGCTCGTTGCCGCGGGTGTCGACGGCAACCCCGCTGACATCGCCCGCGCTCTCGACCGCGCCGCGAACGAACTCGGGGTGAACTTCATCGGCGGCTACTCCGCTCTCGTGGAGAAAGGTGCGACCGAGGCCGACGAGCGCCTCATCCGCTCTATCCCGGAGGCATTGTCGGAGACCAGCTTCGTGTGCGGATCTGTCAACGTCGCCTCCTCGCGCGCCGGCATCAACATGGATGCCGTGAAGACCATGGGTGAGGTGGTCAAAGACGCTGCCGCCCGTACTGCGGAGGAATCCTCCATCGCGTGCGCGAAGCTCGTCGTCTTTGCTAACGCCGTCGGTGACAACCCGTTTATGGCCGGTGCCTTCCACGGCATCGAGGAGCCGGACACAGTCGTCTCCGTCGGCGTGTCTGGCCCGGGTGTGGTCGACTACGCCATTACCCCGCTCGCGGGTGCAAGCCTGAACGAGGTCGCCGAAGAGATCAAGAAGGCAGCCTTCAAGATCACCCGCGCGGGCCAGCTCGTGGGCTCGCTCGCCGCAGAACGGCTCGGGGTGCCGTTCGGCATCGTCGACCTGTCGCTCGCCCCCACCGCGGAGGTCGGCGATTCCGTCGCGCACATCCTCGAGCACATGGGGTTGTCCCAAGTGGGCACGCACGGCACGACCGCCGCTCTGGCGCTGCTCAACGATGCGGTGAAGAAGGGCGGCATGATGGCGTGCTCGCGCGTCGGTGGGCTTTCCGGTTCCTTCATCCCCGTTTCCGAAGATCAAGGGATGATCGACGCTGTGCGCGCGGGTTCGATCACGATGGACAAGCTGGAGGCGATGACGTCGATCTGCTCGGTCGGTTTCGACATGGTCGCGATTCCGGGCGACACCTCAGCCGCCAGCATTGCCGGCATGATCGCCGACGAAGCGGCCATTGGCGTGATGAACCACAAGACGACCGCAGCACGCCTCATCCCCGTCCCCGGCACTCAGCCTGGCGACGAGGTCAACTTCGGCGGGCTGTTGGGCTACGCTCCAGTCATCCCCGTCAACCAGGTCAGTTGCGCGCCGTTTGTGGAACGGGGCGGTTTCATTCCCGCACCGGTCCACGGTTTCCGAAACTAACGCTTGACCCTCACGCGGCGTCATAGTTCAGACTGGTGCCATGAGGATCTCTGATGTCGCCCGCGCCGCCGGCTGCTCTGTGCGGGCGGTGCGCCACCTGCACGAAACTGGAGCGGTGCCCGAGCCACCGCGCACCGCAGGCAACTACCGCGACTACTCACTGCGCGATCTCGCGGCGGTCATCCGCGCCCGCGCGCTTATCGACGCTGGCGTCCCTACCTCCCACATCAACCACCCCGACGCCGTCGACCGGTCAATTGAGCTCATCGACGCACGTATAGAACGGCTGACCCTGCAGCGCCAGCGCCTAGCCGCGCTGCAGGAGGCCCCGCTCGGGCTGCCGGCTGACCTGCGGCGCGGGATCATTACTTTGTTGGGCGACACCGATTACGCGCGCGGAGAGATCGAGACTTTCGACCTCATGGCGATGACAGGTGTGGCGACCCCTGACACGTGGAAGCAGCTACGCGCGAATCTCGCCGACGACCAGTGCAGAAGCGCGACGCTGAAGTTTGCGGCGGCGTGGGGCGACGGCGACGTCGATAAGCTCAAAGCTCTTCTCCCGCGCACCGTCATGCGCGGGATCGCCGAAACCCTCATCCCCGGGGACCTGCCTATCGATCTGGGCGACACCGGCCTCGACGCACGGCAACGCGCTACCTTGAAGGAGCTGGCCGATGACTACGGCGCATAAGCTCCGGACACTCGCCGCAAAGCACCCCGCGGTGCGGGCGGGCCGCTACGAGCTAGGGCTTTACCGCGACCTCATCCGGTGGGCGCGCGGCCGCACGGACGTGCCCGAGGGAGCGAAGCCCCTGCCGCATCCGCCCGGCCGGCTGCAGATGCTGAGTTTCCTCACTGCCGTACTACTTATCGAGCTCGTTGCCGTGCACCTACTTCTTCCCAGCGGCACTGTGCAGCTTATAGCTTTGCTGCTGTCGTTGTGGGGCATTGTGTTCGTGTGGGGTCTCGTCGCAAGCGAACGCGTGCGCCCCTCTTACATCGACGACCAACAGCTTGTTCTGCGCAGAGGGCGGAAGGTGTTCGCTACGGTCCCCCTAGCGCTTGTAAGCAAGTGGAACGCGAGCCGAAGCTACGAAACAGACGTCACCGCCCACGATGGGCAGCTCACCATCGGCGGGTCAGCCGGCACGGACACCCAGATCATTCTGCTTGAAACGGTGCCCGCCGCCGAAGACACGTACCCATGGCAGAAAAAACGGACGCAGCCAGTGCGCCGCGTCCGTTTCTATGCAGGTGGTGTGCTCTAGTACTTCTTGCCCACGATGAAGTAGCTCAGCCAACCAATGGTGTTGACAGCGCCGATAACGGACGTCCACAGCCACTTCGGGCCGCGGAGCTTCTTCGAGTCAGCGCGGGCGAGGTCCCACAGAGCGATGCCCTTCGCGGCGGTGTCGATCGCGCCGATCACGCCGGCGGCTGTCTTCTCCTCTTTGCTGAGGGCGTTCCATGCTTCACGGATAGATTGAATCGGGTTCATGACAACGAGTTTATACGCATGGGGCAATTCTCTGCCTCGGCGGCGCGCAGACTAGATTGACACTGGTGAGCACGCACCTGCCTTTCCTCCTGCTGAGCACCCGCCCTGAAGACGAAGCCGCTGCCGAAGAGCGCGACAGCTTCGCTACTGCCATGCAGGTGGACGCTGACGCGATCGAACAGCGCCGATTGGAACAGGAGGAGCTCGGCGCGGTGCATCTGGAGGACTATTCAGCCGTGCTGCTCGGCGGCAGCCCGTTCAACAATCTGGAGTTGATGAAGTCGCCGCTGCAGCTGCGGGTGGAGCGGGAGATCGGCACGCTCATCGCTGAATGCATCGACCGGGACTTCCCTGTCATGGGCGCCTGCTACGGCATCGGCGCGATCGGCACGGCCATCGGGGCGACGTTGAGTGACACCTACGCCGAGGAGGCAGGTCTGGTTCAGATCGAGGTGACTGACGCCGGCGAAACAGATCCGGTCCTGGCGGGGCTCCCCCGCAGCTTCGACACGATCGTTGGCCACAAAGAGGCGATCCATACGCTTCCCGACGATCCCCGCGTCACCGTCCTCGCCACCGGCGCCGCCTGCCCGACTCAAATGTTCCGGGTCGGGGCCAACGTCTACGCCACGCAATTCCACCCCGAGCTGCGCGCGGAAGCCCTCGAGTCGCGTCTCCGTCTGTACGCCCACCTGGGTTACACCGCTGCAGACACGTTCGAGAGCCAGATCGCCGACGCGTACACCGGAGACTACGACGCGAACAACCGTGTGCTGGAAAACTTCGCCGACCGGTTCAAGCGGTCATAAGAGCTATGCCAGTTCGACGATCTCCATGTACTCGTCGCTCCACAAGTCCTCGTCACCTTCGGGCATGATGATGACACGCTCTGGTTCGAGGGCTTTAACGGCACCGGGGTCGTGTGTGACCAGAACGACGGCGCCGGTGTAGGTCTTCAAGGCGTCGAGAACCTGTTCGCGGGATTGGGGGTCGAGGTTGTTGGTGGGTTCGTCGAGAAGCAATACGTTGGCACGGGAGGAGACGAGCGTGGCGAGCGACAGGCGCGTCTTCTCGCCGCCAGAGAGCGTGCCGGCCGGCTGGTCGAGCTTGTCGCCGGAGAACATGAACGCACCGAGGAGGCCGCGCAGATCCTGCTGGCCGGCGTCGGGGCAGGCCGTGATGGTGTTTTCCCAGACGGACTTGTCGCCGTCGATCGTGTCGTGCTCCTGAGCGAAGTAACCGATCTTCAGGCCGTTGCCTGTCACAAGGCCGCCCTCGCCGTCGGTGCGCTCCACACCGGCGAGCAGTTTGAGCAGCGTCGTCTTGCCGGCACCGTTGGTGCCCAGCACGACCACGCGCGACCCCTTGTCAATGGCCAGGTCCACGCCCGCGAAGACCTCGAGCGAGCCGTACATCTTCGTCAGGCCTTTACCGAACAGCGGTGTCTTTCCGCAGGGTGCGGGCTCGGGGAAGCTGATGGAGGCGACCTTGTCGGCGACTCGGACGTCGTCAAGCTCATTCATCATGCGGTCGGCGCGGGCGAGCATCTGCTTCGCAGCCGCGGCTTTCGTCGCCTTCGCACCCAGCTTGGCGGCTTGCTTCTGCAGAGCAGATGCCTTCTTCTCCGCGTTGGCACGTTCGCGGCGGCGGCGTGCTTCGTCCTCGGCCCGGGCATCCTTGTACTTGGAGAAGCCCATGTTGTACACGTCGGCCTCACCGCGGACAGCGTCGAGGAACCACACCTTGTTGCACACTTGGTCGAGCAGCTCGACGTCGTGGGAGATCATGATCAACCCGCCCTCGTGCTTGGACAGGAAGTCGCGCAGCCAGGTGATGGAGTCGGCGTCGAGGTGGTTGGTCGGCTCGTCGAGAAGCAACGTCGTCGTGGACTTGCCTGCGCCGTCATTGGCGGCAAAGAGGATTTGTGCGAGCTCGACGCGGCGGCGCTGACCGCCCGAAAGGGTTTTCAGTGGCTGGTCGAGAATGCGCGACGGCAGGCCGAGGTTGTCGCAGATTTGCGCCGCCTCCGCGTCGGCTTCGTATCCGCCGAGGGCCTGGTAGCGCTCCTCAAGGCGTGAATATTTTGAAATCGCGGCATCGCGCTTGTCGCCGTCTTCGACCTCCATGATTTCCTGCTGGCAGTCCATGGAGGCGCGGATCCGGTCGAGCCCGCGGGCCGAGAGCACGCGATCACGCGCAGTCTGTTCAATGTTGCCCTCGCGGGAGTCCTGCGGGAGGTACCCGATCTCCCCGGAGCGCGTCACCGTGCCGCCGTAGGGCTCGGTCTCCCCCGACAGGATGCGCATCGTCGTGGTTTTACCCGCGCCGTTGCGCCCGACCAAGCCGATCCGGTCGCCGGCTTGCACACGCAGGTGCTGGCCAGGGGCGTTCAGCAGGGTACGCGCGCCGACGCGGACTTCAAGGTCGTTGGTGACAATCACAAGGGGTCACTCTACCCCCGCGGTCAAATCACCTAGACGGCGAACCCGAGGGCGCGCAGCTGCTCGCGGCCGTCCTCGGTGATCATGTGCGGACCCCACGGCGGCATCCATACCCAGTGCAGAGCGATGGCATCGACGGTGCCGGAGCCGACAGCGGCAGCTTCGACTTGCTCTTCGATAACGTCGGTCAGCGGGCACGCCGGCGAGGTCAGCGTCATGCTGATCACAGCTGTCTTCTTTCCGCCCTCTTCCTCGATCCACAGGTCGTAGACGAGACCCAAGTCGACGACGTTGATGCCCAGCTCGGGGTCAATCACGTCGTGCATGTACTCAGCGACGTCAGCGGCAATCTGAATCTGCTCTTCGGTCTGCTCGGGTCGCTCACCGGGCCCGTCGAAGCTGGAGGATCCGTCCTTCTCCTGATCCTCCTGGGCCTCTTGCGCCGCCTGAGCGGTCTCCATGTCGGTCGGGGCGAGCTCGCCGTTCTCGTCGACAGCGTTGTTGAGCGTGTTGTCGGTGGGGTTGGTCATGTCTACTCCTTTTCGTTCAGCGCATCGCTCGTGGCGGCCTGGAACGCCTTCCAGCCGAGCAGGGCGCACTTCACGCGTGCGGGGAACTTTGCTACACCGGCAAAGGCAATGCCATCGCCGATCATTCCTGGGTCGCCTTCTTCCTCGCCCTTGGAGGTGATCATCAGCTCGAAGGCGTCGAGCTTCTTCATCGCCTCCGCGACAGGCAGGCCGATGACCTCCTCCGTGAGCACGCTTGTCGACGCCTGCGAGATCGAGCACCCGACCGCGTCATAGGAGATGTCCTCAACGGTGTTCCCGTCTTCGGACAGCTGCACGCGCAGGGTCAGCTCATCGCCGCAGGAAGGGTTGACGTGGTGCACCTCAGCGTCGAACGGGTCGCGCAAGCCGGCGTTCTGCGGGTTCTTGTAGTGGTCGAGGATGACCTCTTGATACATCGCTTCTAAGTTCATAGTGCTCCCTAGAACGCCGTGGCTAGCCGAAGAATTCCTTGGCGTGACCGATGGCGCTGACAAGCGCGTCGATCTCGTCGGTGGTGTTGTACAGGTAGAAGCTCGCGCGTGCCGTGGACTGGGCGTTCAGGCCGCGGTGAGCGGGCCACGCACAGTGGTGCCCCACACGGATGCACACGCCACGGGAATCAAGTACTTGGCCCATGTCGTGCGGGTGAATCCCGTCAACAGTGAAGGACACCGCTCCCCCGCGCATCTCCGGCGTCGCCGGGCCGGCGAGACGCAGCCCGTCGATCTCCTGCATGCGCTCGAGTGCGTAGGCGGTGAGCATGTGCTCGTGAGCCTGGATGTTCTCCATGCCGACTTCGTTCAGAAAATCGACAGCTGCGCCAAGCCCAACAACCTGACTGGTCATCTGCGTGCCAGCCTCGAAGCGCTGCGGAGCAGGCGCAAAGGTCGATCCCTCCATGCGCACGACCTCGATCATCGAGCCACCGGTGAGGAACGGCGGAAGCTGATTCAGCAGCTCCCCCTTGCCGTAGACGACGCCGACGCCGGACGGGCCGCACATCTTGTGGCCGGAAAAGGCCGCGAAGTCGACATCGAGGGCGTGGAAATCCACCGGCTGGTGCGGCACGGACTGGCACGCGTCGAGCACGGTGAGCGCTCCCACGTCCTTTGAGCGGCGCACAATTTCGGCGACATCCGGAATTGCGCCTGTCACGTTGGACTGGTGGGTGAACGCCACAACCTTGACGGTCTCGTCGAGCTCGAGAGAATCGAGGTCGATGCGGCCGTCGTCGGTCAGCGTGTACCACTTCAACGTCGCACCAGTGCGGCGCGCAAGCTCCTGCCACGGCACCAGATTGGCGTGGTGCTCCAGCTCCGTGATGACGATCGTGTCGTCGGAGGTGATTTGAAGGTCACCGGCTCGATCGTCGCCAAGCGTGAAGGCGACAAGGTTGAGCGCTTCCGTCGCGTTCTTCGTGAACGCGATCTCGTGGCCTTCCGCACCAACGAACGCGGCGATCTTCTCGCGCGCGGACTCGTAAGCGTCGGTGGCCTCCTCTGCGAGCTGGTAGGCACCGCGGTGCACCGGGGCGAAGGTGTTCAGCACGAACTCTTCCTCTGCGCGCCAGACGCGCTCAGGCCGCTGGGAGGTCGCACCGGAGTCCAAATAGACCACCGGCACGTCGTCGCGGACCGTGCGGTGCAGAATCGGAAACTCGGCGCGCACCGCACCCACGTCGAGCGTGCCGTCGGGGTTAAGAAACGTCATTTAGACGAACGCCTCGTATCCCTCGGACTCGAGCTTCTCAGCCAGCTCAAAGCCGCCGGAGTGCTTGATCACGCCGTCCGCGAAGATGTGGACGTGGTCCGGGCGCACGTAGTTGAGGATGCGCTGGTAGTGGGTGATCATCAGGATGCCGCCGTCGGTCTCCTGCTGGTAGCGGTTGATGCCCTCAGAGACAATGCGCAGGGCGTCGACGTCGAGGCCGGAGTCGGTCTCGTCCATCACAGCGAACTTCGGCTTCATCAGGGCGAGCTGCATGACCTCGTGGCGCTTCTTCTCACCACCGGAGAAGCCTTCGTTCACAGCACGCTCGGAAAACGACGGGTCGATCTTCAGGTCGTCGCGGGCCTGGTTGAGCTCCTGAACCCACTCGCGCAGCTTCGGTGCCTCGCCGCGCACGGCGGTGACGGCGGAGCGCATGAAGTTCGAGGAGGACACGCCCGGGACCTCGACCGGGTACTGCATGGCCAGGAAGAGGCCGGCGCGTGCGCGCTCGTCGACTTCCATGTCGAGGATGTTCTCGCCATCGAGAAGCACCTCACCGTCAGTCACCTCGTAGGACGGGTGGCCGGACAGGGTGTAGGCCAGAGTGGACTTGCCGGAGCCGTTCGGGCCCATGATGGCGTGGGTCTCACCGGAGTTGATGGTCAGGTTGACGCCCTTGAGGATCGGGGTCGGCTCCTGCCCCTCCTCGAGCGGGAGGACCGAAGCGTGAAGGTTCTTGATTTCAAGCGTGGACATAGTGCTCTTTCTAGATTGGAAGGGTCAGGGTTTACAGTTCGACGTTCTCGAGCTCGCCGGAGACGCGGTTAATCAACTCTTCGCGCACATTCTCAACCGGGATGCGGTTGAGAACCTCGTTGAAGAAGCCGCGGACAATGAGGCGGCGTGCCTCGCCGTCGGGGATACCGCGGGACTTGAGGTAGAACAACTGCTCCTCGTCGAATCGGCCAACGGTGGCGGCGTGGCCTGCGCCCGGGATGTCACCGGTCTCGATCTCGAGGTTCGGGATCGCGTCAGCGCGTGCGCCGTCAGTCAAAACGATGTTGCGGTTGGCCTCGTAGGTCTCCGTGCCGGAAGCGTTGGAGCGGATGAGCACGTCGCCGACCCAGCAGGTGCGGGCGTCAGGGAGCTTGGAGTCCTTGCCGCCCTGCAGTGCACCCTTGTACAGCACGTTGGAGCGGCAGTACGGGTGATTGTGGTCCACCAGCAGGCGGTTTTCAATGTACTGCCCGTCGTCGGCGTAGTAGACACCGGTCAGCTCGACGTCACCGCCGGAGCCTGCGTACTTCACGCGCGGGGTGTTGCGGACCAGCTCACCGCCGAAAGTGGCCACGGTGTGGCGCAGCACGGCGTCGCGGCCGCAGACGATGCTCTGCGCACCAACGTGAACGGCGTCGTTATTCCACTGCTCGTCGACCACGACGTTGACCTGCGCGTTGTCACCGATGACGAAGTTGACGTTGTCGGCGTGGGTGCCGGAGCCTTCGTACTGCACCAGGATGGTAGCGGTCGCGCTCTGGCCCACCTCGATGTGGAGGCCGGAGAAGGTGGTCACGTCCAGACCTGCACCGGTGGTGGTGATGACCACTGGCTCGGTCAGCTCGGCATTCGCCGGGACGGAAACAATCGTCGCGTGCGGCATGGAGGTCCATGCCTGAGCAGCGATGCGGTCGACCGGGGCGGACGTGGTCTTGAGTCGCTCGTCGTCAGGCGACACCTGCTCGACAGTGACCTCGGCCGGGCCGGACACGTTGACCTGCGCCTCACCCTGGTCCGGGAAGGTGCCGTTGTGCAGCCCACGCAGGCGGCGCAGGGACACGAAACGCCAGATTTCGTCGCGGCCCTGCGGCACCTCAAAGTCGTTGACGTCGTAGGAGGCGAACAGGTCACCCTTGTTGTCGTGGAACGTGGCGTTGCCGACGCGTTCCTTCTTGGTAACGGTCTCGGTCAATTAACCCACCGATCCTTCCATCTGCAGTTCAATGAGGCGGTTGAGCTCGAGCGCGTACTCCATCGGGAGTTCCTTGGCAATCGGCTCGATGAAGCCGCGGACGATCATCGCCATCGCGTCTTCCTCGGAGATGCCGCGCGACATCAGGTAGAACAGCTGCTCTTCGCTGACCTTGGACACCTTGGCCTCGTGGCCCAGGGTGACGTGGTCGTTGCGGATGTCGTTGTACGGGTAGGTGTCGGTGCGCGAGATGTTGTCCACCAGCAGTGCGTCGCACTCGATGTTGGAGGTGGAGTTCTTCGCGTTGGCGTTGATCTGGACCAGGCCGCGGTAGGCTGCGCGGCCGCCGTTGCGGGAGACGGACTTGGACACGATGTTGGAGGACGTATTCGGCGCCATGTGGACGACCTTGGCACCGGTGTCCTGGGTCTGGCCTTCGCCACAGAACTGCGCGGAGAGGACTTCGCCGCGGGCGTTCGGGCCGGTCATCCAAACAGCCGGGTACTTCATGTTCACCTTGGAGCCGATGTTTCCGTCGACCCACTCCATCGTGGCGCCTTCTTCGGCGCGGGCACGCTGGGTGACCAGGTTGTAGACGTTGGTGGACCAGTTCTGGATCGTGGTGTAGCGGCAGCGCGCATTCTTCTTCACGATGATCTCCACCACGGCCGCGTGCAGCGAGTCGGACTGGTAGATCGGAGCGGTGCAGCCCTCCACGTAGTGGACGTACGCGTCCTCGTCGACGACGATGAGCGTGCGCTCAAACTGGCCCATGTTCTCGGTGTTGATGCGGAAGTATGCCTGCAGCGGGATCTCCACGTGCACACCCTTCGGCACGTAGATGAAGGAACCGCCGGACCACACAGCAGCGTTCAGCGCGGAGAACTTGTTGTCGCCAGCCGGGACGACGGAGCCAAAGTACTCCTTGAACAGCTCCGGGTATTCGCGCAGACCGGTGTCGGTGTCAACGAAGATGACGCCCTGCTCCTCCAAGTCCTCGCGGATCTTGTGGTAGACGACCTCGGACTCGTACTGCGCAGCGACACCTGCGACGAGGCGCTGCTTCTCAGCCTCCGGGATGCCCAGCTTGTCGTAGGTGTTCTTGATGTCCTCCGGCAGGTCCTCCCAGCTGGTGGCCTGCTTCTCGGTGGAGCGGACGAAGTACTTGATCTGGTCGAAATCAATGCCGGACAGATCCGGGCCCCACGTCGGCAGCGGCTTCTTGTTGTAGATGTCCAGTGCCTTCAAGCGCTGCTCGAGCATCCACTCCGGCTCATTCTTGGCTGCGGAGATGTCGCGCACGACCTGCTCGTCGAGGCCGCGGCGGGCAGCCGCACCAGCCTCGTCAGAGTCGTGCCACCCGTAGTTGTACGGGCCCATCGACTCAATAATCTCATCGTCATTCATCGGCTTTTCCAGGCCGGGTGCGGGAGTCGTACTAGTCATCGTCTCCGCTCCTTTCCTTGTGGGTTCCTCCAGCTTGGGCATTGCTTGCAGTGCCGTCAGCGCGGCTGATGTGGGCTGTGCAGACACCGTCCCCGTTAGCGATGAGCGCCAGCGGGGACACAGCGGCTCCAACGAGCTCCGCGATCAGCTCGTGCTCGGCTTCACATATCTCCGGGTATTCGGCGGCGACCGCATGAATGGGACAGTGACGCTGGCACAGTTGCAGAGACGAGCCTACGTTGTCCGCGTTCGCGGCGTAGCCATGGGCTGCGAAAGCGGCTGCAACATCACGCGTTCGCTTATCGACGTCCCCTTCACCAGCGACATCACCCAGCACCTTCTCCGCGCGTTTCCGGGCGAGATTCTTCACCGCGTCACGCCCGCCGAGGGCTTCCACTTCAGCGAACGCCGCCAGTGCGAGCTCATCGTAACCGTGTCCGTTGCGTTCACGACCGTCCCGGGTGAGCTGGTAATACTTCGCCGGACGGCCGCGGGTGGCAGGGCCAGTTGTGTCAGCCTCGGCGAGTTCCGCCAGACCTTCTGCAAGCAGTTTGTCTAGGTGCCTGCGCACGCCGGCGGGCGTGATGCCCACCTTCTCAGCCAGTTCGGCGACGGTCACAGGCCGCGACGTGAGCATCGCGGACATGATCAGGCGGCGCGTCTCGCCGTCAGTGGAACGGGTGACTGCCATTGCCGTCTCCTTTCCGTGAACTCACAACACCTTTAGACATCACTAGTGTGCCTTAAATCGATCACGCTCGGCAACGGGGGTCGGGTGTCGGAGCCGTTTTGTACACTGACCGGTGTGAAAATCCGTCCCGCTCCTGCCAAGCAACCGCTTGCCCGTTTCACGGGCGAGCTACCCCGCTTGGGCCGGCCGGGTTCGCGCTCTGCCGAACTACACGCGGCCGAACTACACGCGGGAATGATCGAAGGCACTCCCTCCGTCCAGCCTAGCGTGTGGGAGCGTAACCGCTTCGAAGTCCTGCGCGTGCTCGGCGTCATCGGCACTTTACTCATGGGCCTCGGAGGCTTAGGCGGCGGAGCGCTACCCGTGGTCAACAACGCCTACGGTTCTTTCCCTTTCGGCGCGTTGATGGGGCGGATGATGGTGGCATCATCAAGCATTGTGCTGCTGGGCGTCGCCCTCGTTGTTCTGGCGTGGTTGCTCATGGGCACCTTCGTCGGCGCTGCCGGCGGACCGTCGCGTGTCGGGGTGCCGGTGCTGCTGCGCACATTCGCGGTCTGGGTGGCGCCCCTGGTGTTCACCGCTCCCCTGTTCACGCAGGACATCTATTCCTATCTCGCGCAGGGGTCGATCGTCGCACAGGGCATGGACCCCTATTCCGCAGGGCCTGTGGAGCTGCTCGGGCGAGAGAACCCGCTGGCGCGTTCCGTGCCGTTCATTTGGGCCGAATCGCCCAGCCCCTACGGACCGGTGGCGCTGGGGATCTCGGCGGGAATCTCCATCCTCACGGGCGACTCGGTGTTCTGGGGTGTCGTGTGTCACCGGCTGGTGTCACTAGCGGGTGTTGCGGCCGCAGCGTGGGGCGTCGTGGCGCTTGCTCGCCGCTGCAACGTTTCCGGTGCGGTGGCGGTGTGGATGGGCGTGCTCAACCCTTTGGTGATTCTCCACTTGGTCGGCGGGATCCATAATGAGGCCGTGATGATGGGCATCCTGCTCATCGGTCTGGAACTAGGTCTGCGCGGCATTGACGCGCTCAATGCTGGCCTGGTGAAACGTCGGGGCGTCGTGTTGCTGGTCGTTTCGGGTGCGTTGATCACGTGCGCCGGCATGGTGAAAGTGCCCGGCTTCCTCGCGCTCGGCTTCGTCGGCATGTCGCTCGCGCGCCGGTGGGGTGGCTGGACCGGCATCGCCAAAGCCGCTGCAGTGCAGACGCTCATCATGGTGACCACGATCGCCGCTGTCACCGTGGCCACTCGCATCGGGCTGGGTTGGGTGACGGGCCAGGGCGGTGCCGCGTCAATACGCAGCTGGCTCTCACTGACCACCGACATCGGCGTGATCTCCGCATTCTTCGCCCAGCTACTGGGCTTGGGCGACCATTCTGAAGCGACACTCGCCATTGCTCGCACCGTGGGGTTGGTGGTCGCAGTCGCGTTCTGCGTGCGCATGCTGTGGGCGACGTTCAAGGGCACGATTCACCCCGTTGGGGGGTTAGGCGTGGCCACGCTCGTCCTCGTGCTTCTTTTCCCTGTTGTTCATCCCTGGTACCCGCTGTGGGGCATCATGCCGCTTGCCGCCTGGGCCAACCGCAGGTTCTTCCGGGTGGCTGTAGCTGGGTATTCGGCGGTTTTCAGTTTCCTCGTACTGCCGCGGGGGCTCGCCCTCCCAGCGGGGACCGTAGTGACTATCTACTCATTGCTCATCGTTTCGGCGCTGATTCTCGCGCTGATGGCGTGTGGGTGGTTAAAGGCCCGGGGCAGCAAAGTCTTACACTGACGGCAATGAGTACAGATGAGGTTGCCCTGCGTGTGAGCAACGTGGTGAAGACTTTCGGCAGCACCACTGCTGTCAATGGAATGTCCTTTGCTGCTCGCCGCGGCGAAGTGCTCGCCTTGCTCGGCCCGAACGGCGCTGGCAAGACCACCACGATTGAGATGTGTGAAGGATTCACCACCCCTACTTCCGGCTCGATCGACGTATTGGGGATGGACCCGCAAACAGAGCCAGAAAAGGTGCGCGAGCGCATCGGCATCATGCTCCAAGGCGGCGGTTCCTACTCCGGCATTCGCGTCAAGGAGATGCTCAATCTCACCGCCTCCTACAACGCAGATCCACTCGATCCCGAATGGCTCATGGACGTCCTCGGCCTGCGGTCAGTGGCATCGACGACGTACCGGCGGCTCTCGGGCGGCCAGCAGCAACGCCTATCGCTTGCGCTGGCGCTCATCGGGCGCCCTGAGCTCGTTTTTCTCGACGAGCCGACCGCCGGCATGGATGCCCAGTCACGGCGCACCGTGTGGCAGCTCATCAGCGCTTTGCGCCGCGACGGCGTGACCATCATCCTCACCACACACCTCATGGACGAGGCAGAAGAGTTGGCCGACAACGTGGTGATCGTCGACCAAGGCGCGGTCATCGCAGAAGGCAGCCCTACCGAACTCATTGCCGAAGGCGCTTCTGAAACGCTCGAAGTGCGCACTGTTGGCAGCCTCGACGTGGCTGCTCTCCCCGACCTGCAAGAGGTGGAGCCAGGGTTGTACCAGCTCATTGCCGCACCCACGCCAAAGATCATCGCCGCCGTAGCGAGTGAAGCCGCACGGCAGGGAGTACTGATCAGCTCCATGGGCACACGCCGCCGCAGTTTGGAGGACGTCTTCCTGGATCTCACGGGAAGAGAGTTGAGGGCCTGACACCATGACCACTACCGATTTCCCACCCGGCACCTTCACCCCGGCTCCGCAGCGGGCGAGCGCCGCGGCGATGGCGGCAGCGCAAGGCCGCATCGAGTCGAAGCTCATGCTCCGCCACGGAGAGCAACTGCTGCTCAACCTCATCGTGCCGGCAGCCATCCTCATCGGTGCCGTGTTCGTGCCCGTCTTAGGCGACAATGTCACCCTCAATGAACTCGTCCCCATGGTCTTCTCCATCGCCGCGGCCGGCGCCGGGTTCACCGGACAAGCCATCGCGTTGGCGTTTGACCGCCGCTACGGGGCACTCAAACGAACGGGCGCCTCAGGCGTGCCAGCGTGGACAATCATCGCTGGGAAGGTCATCGGCGTGCTGTCTACCGTGGTAGTGCAGATTCTCGTGCTCGGCGCAATCGCGCTGTTCTTAGGATGGCGGGTTTCCGTTGGCGGCGCGTTGCTGGGGTTGCTTACTCTGCTCATCGGTGTCACTGCGTTCACGGCGTTGGGGTTACTGTTGGGGGGCACGCAGTCATCGGAAAGCGTGCTTGCCAGCGCGAACCTGATCTGGTTGCTACTGCTCGCCGTGCTGGGGTGGGTCGTCTACGCCGGGCTCCTCGGCTCGCCTGGGGTGTGGGACGTGGTGCCCACCGTGGCGCTCGCGAGCGCGATGACCGGCGCGTTGAACGGCACTATCTACCTCACCGCGTGGATGTCGCTGTCTGCTTGGACAATTTTGGCGGTTTTGGGAACTATCCGGTGGTTCCGTTTCGACGGATAAAGAGCGGGCCAGATTAGACATTGGTGCCGCGAAAAGTAGATGATCAAAGCAGCACTGGTACCGCAAAGGAGAAGGGCGCGACGTGAGCACGACAACCCAGGACGACAATCGGGCATTCCGTGAGAAGATCCGCGACGTGCCGTCGGTCAGGACTCAGCGCATCTTCGCGCTCATCATGCTCATCGCGCAGGGCGGGATCACCTTCACTGGATCACTCGTGCGCGTCACCGGTTCTGGGTTGGGCTGCAACACGTGGCCGCTGTGCCACGAGGGCTCGTTGTTCCCGGTGCCGGGTGCGGCGCCGTGGGTGCAGCAGGTCATCGAGTTCGGCAACCGCACCCTGACATTCGTAGTGGTCGCAACGACGATCCTGGTGTTCTGGGCTGTCATGAAGGCTGGTCGACGCAACTCGATCATCGTGCTGTCCGTGCTCTCCGGTCTTGGAGTCGTCTTGCAGGCCGTGATCGGCGGCATCTCGGTGTTGCTTGACCTGCGGTGGTGGTCTGTAGCCATTCACTTCCTGCCGTCGATGCTGCTCGTCTGGATCGCTGCTGTTCTCTACATGCGCATTAAAGAGCCTGACGATGTCGCACCCACCGAGCGCTTCTCCCCCGCTACCCGTTCTTTGGTCGTCGTCGCTGCGGTCGCGCTGTGCCTCGTTTTGGTGACCGGCACGATGGTCACCGGTTCCGGCCCGCACTCCGGCGATTCCGGTGTGGGAATGGAAGGTCGCCTGGCTATCGACACGCAGCTACTCGCGTACGTGCACGCGGCGTGCATGTACATCTACTTTGTGTTCACCCTCATCGCTGTCTACATGCTGCGCCGCCAGAACGCCCCGAAGGACGCGTTCAACACCGCGTTGGTGCTCGTGGCCATGATCGTCGTGCAGTGGGCCATCGGTGTGGGCCAGTTCTACCTGGGTGTGCCGCGCTGGACGGTGCCCATGCACATCATCATGTCCTCTGTGGTGGTGGCCTACAGCGCGTTCCTGTACAGCCACGGCAGCCGCCGGCTTCCCCTCCTTGAGCCGCACCAGCACAATACGCTCGCGATCCGGGACGCCCGCGGCCCCAGCGGCAACCCCAGCGACCCCAGCGACCCAAGCACCGCTGCCGCCGTCTAAAACGGGGTGAACCGGCCCCGCAGCGCCGGGCGGCACGTAGCCTGGAGCCATGAAGGCTATCCAGATCACCCAGCACGGCGGCCCCGACGTCCTCACGGTCGTCGAGACAGCGGACCCCACACCACAGGACCATCAGGTTCTCGTGGAGGTGCTCTACGCGGGTGTCAACTACATTGACACCTATTTCCGCGAGGGCATCTACCACAGCGAGCTGCCCTTCATTCCGGGCAAGGAAGGCTGCGGCCGCGTCATCCACGACCCGCGCGGTGAGATCGCCGACGGCACTGTTGTCGCCTGGGACTCCGCGGAAGGGTCCTACGCGGAAAAGGTCTGCGTGGACCGCGCCCGCCTCGTCGCCGTACCGGACTCGATTTCACCCGAGGTTGCCGCTTCGATGCTGCTGCAGGGCATGACCGCCCACTACCTGCTCTACGGGGTGCGCGACACCCAGCAGGGCGATTCTATGCTGGTGACGGCTGGCGCGGGTGGGGTGGGGTTGCTGTTGACCCAGCTCGCTAACGCCCAAGGCGCGACGGTCTACTCCGTGGTGTCCACTGATGAGAAAGAAGAACTCGCCTACGCCGCTGGTGCCACCGAGGTGTTCCGTTACAGCGAGGGCTTGGCGGAAACCGTGCGGCGGCGAAACGCTGGCCGTGGGGTCGACGTGGTGTATGACGGCGTGGGCAAAGACACCTTCCAGGAATCGCTCGAGGCGGTCCGCCCACGCGGCTTGGTCTGCCTTTTCGGCGCCGCGTCAGGCCCGGTGGAGCCGTTTGACCCGCAGCTATTGAACAAGCACGGCTCGATCTTCCTCACCCGTCCGTCGCTTGGCGCGTACACCGCGACCGACGACGAGTTCCGGATGCGCGCGCAAGCCGTCGTGCGCGCGGTTGAGGAGGGAGCGCTCAACATCCGCGTCCACGAGCCCTACGCGCTTGACGACGCTTCCCGCGCCCACCACGACCTTCAATCCCGCAGCACGACCGGCTCCGTCGTGTTGAAAGTGGCCGATTAGCGGCGCTTAGGCGGGGAAGAGTTCCGCGATCGTCGGTAAACCGAGGATGGCGTCGACGGACAGTCCGAGGAAGAGCACTGCCAAGTAGTTGTTCGACAAAATGAACAGCTTGAGCGGCTTGACGTCTTCGCCACGGTTGATGGCGTTGTGCAGGCGCGTGGCCATGAGCAGGAAGGCCGCCCCGGACAGTGCAGCGACTGCGAGGTAAATCCAGGATGTCGCCGGGACGAGTGCCAGCGAGATGAGCACGGTCAGCCACGAGTAGATGAGGATCTGTTTCGTGGTTTCTTCCGGGCTGGCGACGACAGGTAGCATCGGTACGTTCGCACGGGCGTAGTCGTCCTTGTACTTCATGGCCAGGGCCCACGTGTGCGGCGGTGTCCAGAAGAAGATGATGAGAAACAGCACGACCGCCTGCCACCATCGGTCCGGGCTACCGTCGGAAACATTACTGCGGATGACAGCCCAGCCGACCATGACCGGCATGCAGCCGGCCGCGCCGCCCCAGATGACGTTCTGCCAGGTCTTGCGCTTGAGCCACTTGGTGTAGACGAAGATGTAGAACCAGTTGGTCAGGATGATGAAGAACGCGGCCAACCAGGACTTGCACACCAGCCCCAGCCACAGAACCGACAGGATCAGCAGCGCCCATGCGAAAACTCGGGCGCGTTCCTTCGTCACCGTGTGGCGGACCAGCGGGCGGGCACGGGTGCGCCCCATCTTCTGGTCAATGTCGTAGTCGGCGACCATGTTGAACGTGTTTGCCGCACCGGCCCCCATCCAGCCACCGAAGAGGGTGGCCAGGATGAGCAGAACGTGGACTTCACCACGGTCCGCCTGCAGCATTGCCGGGATGGCGGCGACCAGCAAGAGCTCAATGACCCTCGGCTTCGTCAACGCGAAATACGCCTTGATGGTCTCCAACAAATACTCCTCAACAACACACGTTTCACACAGCGGGGATTCGCTCTGGGATGGTTCCTCCCGGGGCCGAACCAGTAGAGAACTAGTCGGCAATGTCAGCGCAGAAGTTCCCGGGATCCCCGCAAACACCCGGATATCGTACCGCTGGAAAGCATGCGGGCGGAAATCACATACTGATAAATTGAAATGCATGTCCCGCCGCGTCACATTCACCGTGGTTTCCGCTATCACCATGGTTTCCGCCGCAACAATGAGCTCCTGCAGCCTCGTTGATCAAGCCGTGCAGTCCTCCCCTTCTATACCGGCAGACTCTGGTGAGGACACCGCTGCGGCGCTTCCAGAGCAAGACGACATCGAGGCGTCGATCACGATCCGCTCCATTGGCGACATCCTCCCCCATGAAGAGGTTTACGCCGACGCGGCGAACCGTGCGGGCGGGACCGGCTACAACTTTGCGCCAATGCTCGACCCCGTGCGCCCGTACCTGCAAAACGCCGACATCACCACGGCGAACATGGAGGTCCCCGTCGCCGGAGAAGAACTCTTGCTTTCCGGGTACCCAGCCTTCAACTCACCCCCGGAAGTCGTCGACGCACTCTCAGGGGCAGGCGTGGACATAGTCAACAACGCTTCGAACCACTCGCTGGATCGTGGGTTGGAGGGGCTGCAAACGTCGACAAGCAATCTCCGTGAACGCTGAATGCTGTATGTGGGCAGTTACAGCTCACCTGAGGACCGTGCCACGCCGCGCGTGATCGACCGCAACGGTTTGAAGGTGGGGTTCTTGTCCTACACCTACGGTACAAACGGCATCCCGGTGCCGGAAGGGGCTGAGTGGTCGGTCAATCTCATTGGCCCCGAACTCATGCGTGCGGACATTGCTGCGTTGCGGCCAGACGTCGACGTGCTCATCGTGATCATGCACGCCGGCGAGGGATACGAGTCCTTCCCCGTGCAGTACCAAATCGACACCGCCGACACCGCGCGCCATGCTGGAGCGGATTTTGTGCTCGGCGGGCACCCGCATGTGATTGAACCGTTCCAGCGCTACCCCGACAACGAGCCGGGCCTAGGTGTCTGGTGGGGTCACGGAAACATCCTGCACGGACAATTCGCGGAGGAGACGAAGTATGGCGGCATCGGTGAATACACCATCACCCGCCGCAAAGATGGCACCTTGACGCTGGATTCAATCCGGTTCATGCCGACATACAACATGGGTATGCCGCACACGCCTGAGTTCAAAGTGATTCCGCTTGCCGACGCTGACTCGCTGCCCCACGTCGACCCCGCCGCCTCCAAAGCCGTGATCGAGCGGATGATGAACCACTACACCGACGTCGAGGTGGTCGGCTACTTGGACTAACCGCGCGCGAACCCCGGTCCCACCTGCGACCGGCGCAATGATTGCCACTAGTGTGGTGTGGAGTAATCACCCCGAACCCCCGGTAAGCGAGGACATAGTGACTTCCGAGAACTCTGACAACGCCGCACACCTGCCCGAGGAGCTGCAGGCCATGACTGTGGCCCGCTACCCGGAGGACTGGACCGACACCGACACCCGCGCCGTGGACACGGTGCGCGTGCTGGCCGCAGACGCAGTGGAGAACTGCGGCTCCGGCCACCCGGGAACGGCCATGTCGCTGGCGCCGTTGGCATACACTCTCTACCAGCGCGTCATGGTGCACGACCCAGCTGACCCGCACTGGGTCGGCCGCGACCGCTTCGTGCTGTCCAACGGTCACTCTTCCCTGACCCAGTACATCCAGCTGTACCTGGGCGGCTTCGGCCTTGAGATCGAGGACTTGGTTTCCCTGCGTACTTGGGGTTCCAAGACCCCGGGCCACCCCGAGTACAACCACACCGCCGGTGTGGAGATCACCACCGGCCCGCTGGGCCAGGGTTTGGCCTCCGCAGTGGGTATGGCGATGGCCTCGCGCCGCGAGCGCGGTCTCTTCGACCCGTCCGCCGCGCCGGGCGAGTCCCCCTTTGACCACTTCATCTACGTCATCGCCGGCGACGGTGACCTGCAGGAGGGCGTGACCTCTGAGGCTTCCTCTCTGGCGGGCACGCAAAAGCTGGGTAACCTCATTGCCTTCTGGGACGACAACCGCATCTCCATCGAGGACGACACCCAGATCGCCTTCACTGAGGATGTCATGGCCCGCTACGAGGCTTACGGCTGGCAGACCCTGACCGTTGAGTCCGGCGAGGACGTCGCTGCCATCTTGTCCGCCGTCGAGGAGGCGAAGGCCGACACCTCTCGCCCGACGATGATCCGCGTCAAGACGGTCATTGGCTACCCCGCCCCGACCATGATGAACACTGGTGCCGCGCACGGTGCCGCCCTCGGTGCTGAGGAAGTCGCGGCCACCAAGAAGGTGCTCGGCTTCGACCCGGAGGTCATGTTCGGCGTCGAGGAGAAGGTGATCAACCACACCCGCGGCCTGGCCCAGCGCGGTGCACAGGCGCACGCGCAGTGGCAAAAGCGTTTCGACGAATGGGCCTCCGCCAACCCTGACAACAAGGCCCTCTACGACCGCGTGACCGAACGCCGCCTGCCTGAGGGCTGGGCCGACGACATGCCTACCTGGGAACCCGACGCGAAGGGCCTGGCTACCCGCAAGGCATCCGAGGCCTCCATCCAGGCTGTCGCCGCGACGCTTCCGGAACTGTGGGGCGGCTCGGCCGACCTGGCTGGCTCCAACAACACCCTGATCAAGGGAGAGCCGTCCTTCGGCCCGGAATCCATCTCCACCGACATGTTCACCGCGCAGCCCTACGGCCGTAACCTGCACTTCGGTATCCGTGAGCACGCCATGGGCGCGATCATGAACGGTATTGCCCTGCACGGTGGCACCCGCGTCTACGGCGGCACCTTCCTGATCTTCTCCGAGTACCTCTACCCCTCCATCCGCGTCGCGGCTCTGTCAGGCATCGACGGCTACTACGTGTTCACCCACGACTCCATCGGCCTTGGCGAGGACGGACCGACCCACCAGCCGGTGGAAACACTGACCGCCCTGCGCGCCATCCCGGACCTGGCAGTCATCCGCCCGGCCGACGCGAACGAGACGTCCGCTGCGTGGAAGGCCGCCATCGAGGCTGACGAGCAGCCGAAGGCATTCGCCCTGTCCCGTCAGAACCTCCCCGTTCTAGAGGGCACCAAGGAGAAGGCTTTCGAGGGCGTGGCCCGCGGCGCTTATGTGCTCGTTGAAGGCTCCAGGGAGACCCCGGACGTCCTGCTCATCGCGACCGGTTCCGAGGTGCAGCTCGCTGTTCAAGCTGCTAGCCAGCTGGAACACGACGGTGTCGCCGCCCGTGTCGTGTCCATGCCGTCGATGGAGTGGTTCCTGCAGCAGGATCGCGAGTACATCGACTCCGTGATCCCGCCGCAGGTGCGCGCCCGCGTCTCCGTCGAAGCTGGTGTGTCCATGCCATGGTTCCGCTTCACCGGTGACCACGGACGCAACGTCTCGCTCGAGCACTTCGGCGCGTCCGCCCCCGGTGACGAGCTGTTCAAGCGCTTCGGCATCACCGCTGACGCCGTCATTGAAGCAGCGCGCGAATCCATTGCATCCGCCAGCGCCGAATCCGCAGGCCCCGCAGACTCCGCCGCTGACCCGCAGCGCACCCGCGTCCGCGGCGACAACATCTAAGCCACCACCACTAAGGAGAACAACCATGACCGCAATCGACCGCCTCTTCGAGCTGGGCACCTCCACGTGGTTGGACGACCTCTCCCGCGACCGCATCACCTCCGGCAACCTGGAGCAGATCAAGGCTGAGAAGTCCATCGTCGGCGTGACCACCAACCCTGCGATCTTTGCCAACGCGATGTCCAAGGGCAACGCTTACGACGAGCACATCCAGCAGCTCAGGGAGGGCAAAGCCGGCGTAGATGAGGCCGTCTACGCCATGTCCATCAAGGATGTGCAGGACGCCTGCGACCTCTTCCTTGACATCTACGAGTCCACCGGCGGGCGTGACGGCCGCGTGTCCATCGAGGTGGACCCGCGCCACGCCGACGATGAGGCGCGAACTGTCTCCCATGCTGCCGAGCTGTGGGAGATGGTGGGCCGCCCGAACGTGATGATCAAGATTCCCGCAACGGACGCATCCCTGCCGGCCATCACCGCTTCCCTGGCGGCGGGCATCTCCGTCAACGTCACGCTCATCTTCTCTGTCGAGCGCTACAAGCAGGTCATCGACGCCTACAAGGAGGGCATCAAGCAGGCTGCGGCGAACGGCCACGACGTGTCCACGATCCACTCCGTAGCGTCCTTCTTCGTCTCCCGCATGGACACCGAGGTGGACAACCGCCTCGACGCCATCAGCGACGAGCACGCCGACGCAGCGCAGGAGCTCAAGGGCAAAGCCGGCATCGCTAACGCTCGCTTGGCCTACCAGCTATTCCTCGACTCCTTCGATGACGCCGCCATGGCTGAATTGCCGGACGGTGCGAACAAGCAGCGCCCGCTGTGGGCGTCGACAGGCGTGAAGAATCCTGCCTACCCGGCAGACATGTACGTCACGCAGCTTGCCGGCCCCGACACCGTCAACACCATGCCAGAGCCGACGATTGACGCTGCGATTGAGGGCGACAACGTCTCCGGCGACACGCTTAACGGGACAGTTGGGGACGCGCAGAAGGTCTTCGACCAGCTCGAAACCGTCGGTATCGACATCGCCGATGTGGTCCGCGTGCTGGAGAAGGAAGGCGTGGACAAGTTCGTCGATGCATGGCAGGAACTCCTCGACTCCATGCTCGAGAATCTAAAATAACCGAAACCTTCATCCGGCCCTGGCGATTAAGGTTTAATGAATGAAAGTCGCCCGGGCCGGCACCACGGCTCAACGGTTGCTCCCCTTCTACTGGGGAGCAACCTTTCCGCTTATCTCACGAAAGGTCCGCCAGCCATGACGGAACCGGCACCCGAATGGTCCAATCCTCTTCGTAACCGCGCCGACCGGCGCCTGCCCCGCATCGCGGGACCGTCCGGCATGGTCATCTTCGGCGTGACCGGCGACCTAGCTAAGCGCAAACTTCTGCCCGCCATCTACGACCTGGCCTACCGCGGTCTTCTGCCCGCCGGCTTCACTCTCGTCGGTTTCGGCCGCAGGCCGTGGTCGAAGGAAGAGTTCGAGTCCTACGTGCGCGAGCAGGTCGAAGAAGGAGCCCGCACCGATTTCGACGAGCACGTCTGGGACCGGCTCGCTGAGGGCATGCACTTTGTCCAGGGTGCGTTCGATGACGATCAGGCCTTCGACAACATGGCCGAGCTCCTCAAAGAGATGGACACCACGCGTGGCACCGCCGGCAACTGGGCGTTCTACCTCTCTGTGCCGCCCGAGTACTTCGCCAACGTGGTCAACCAGCTCGACCGCACCGGCATGGCCCACGGAACGGACGAGCAGTGGCGCCGCGTCATCATTGAGAAACCGTTCGGCCATAACCTGGAATCGGCCAAGGAGCTCAACGAGACGATCAACTCTGTCTTCCCGGAACGCGCGGTGTTCCGCATCGATCACTACCTGGGCAAGGAAACCGTTCAGAACATCCTCGCCTTCCGCTTCGCCAACCAGCTGTTCGAGCCGATCTGGTCCTCGCGCTACGTCGACCACGTGCAGATCACCATGGCCGAGGACATCGGTTTGGGCGGCCGTGCCGGCTACTACGACGGCATTGGCGCTGCCCGCGACGTGATCCAGAATCACCTGCTGCAGCTTTTGGCGCTTGTGGCTATGGACGAGCCGGTCAGTTTCTCGCCGCGCCAGCTGCGCTACGAGAAGCTGAAGATCCTGCGCGCCACCAAGCCCATTGGCCCGTTTGAAGAGACGACGGCCCGCGGCCAGTACACCGCTGGCTGGCAGGGCTCGGAGCAGGTCGTCGGCTTGCGCGAGGAAGAGGGCTTCGACCCGGAATCCACCACCGAGACATATGCTGCCTGCACCCTGGGCATCAACTCGCGACGCTGGGCGGGCGTACCGTTCTACCTCCGGACAGGCAAGCGCTTGGGCCGGCGCGTCACGGAGATCGCCCTCGTGTTCAAGAAAGCCCCGCACCAGCCGTTCGATCCTGGCTTGACCAGCCAGCTTGGCGCAAACACCCTGGTCATCCGTGTCCAACCGGACGAGGGCATTCTGCTGCGCTTCGGCTCCAAAGTGCCCGGCTCCACGATGGAGGTCCGCGACGTCAACATGGACTTCTCCTACGCCGAAGCGTTCACCGAGGAGTCGCCGGAAGCCTACGAGCGCCTCATTCTCGACGCGCTTCTCGACGAAACCGGCCTCTTCCCCACCTCCGCCGAGGTCGAGCGCTCCTGGGAGATCCTCGACCCGATCCTGGACTACTGGGCTGAAAACGGCCGCCCGGACGAGTACCCCGCCGGCACGTGGGGTCCGTCATCCGCCGATGAGATGATGCACGCTACCGGCCGCACCTGGCGCCGCCCCTAGCAGGAAAGAACCAGAGAAGGAACACCATGTACGTCACCCTCTCCGATACGTCCACCCGGGACATCGCCAAGCTTCTCCTGGACACGCAAGAGAACCACTCGTTGGCTACTGGCCGCGTGCTCACCCTCATCGTCGTTGCCGACATCAACGATGATGTCGAGTCCATCCTCGACCAGGTGCGCGTGGCTTCCCATGAGCACCCCTCGCGTGTGCTCATGCTCATCACCGGCAATGTTGACGGCCCATCCTCGCTCGATGCGCAGGCCATCCTGGCTGCGGACGCCGGGGCCTCCGAGATCGTCGTGATGGACCTGCACGGCGAGCTCGCGCGGAACCTCGATTCCGTCGTCACGCCTTTGCTCTTACCGGACACCCCGATTGTCGCGTGGTGGCCGTCGACGGCGCCGGCGCGCCCGAGTGAGCACCCGCTCGGCCGCATCGCGCACCGCCGCATTACCAACGTCCGCGAAAACGTTAGCGGCAACGCCCTGCTGCGTCTGAAGAACGGCTACGCGCCCGGGGACTCGGACATGCTGTGGTCGCGCATCACCCACTGGCGCGGCGTGGTGGCCTCCGCGTTCGACGCGTACCCGCGTGACCCGGTCACCTCCGTCGACATTGACGGCCCGGACGACAACCCGAGTGTCGATATCGCCGCCGGCTGGCTCTCCGCCTCTCTCGGCGTTGAGGTGCGGCGTATCGCGAGCGAGCAGTCGGCTTCAGAGCCGTCACGCTTGTTCCCTATCCGCCGTCTGACCCTGCACCGTGACTCCGGGCCTGTGAAGGTCGAAATCAAGGACGACAAGACGCTGAGCGTGAAGATCCCGGGCGTTGCAGAAGCCTTCGTGGCCATGAGCGTGCGCAGCGACGCCGACTGTCTCGCGGAGGAGCTGCGCCACCTTGACCCCGACTGGGCGTACTCTCAAGCACTCAAGTCTCTGCCCAACGTTAAAGTTGTCTAGAGTCGAAGACGAGCTGTTTTTCAAGGCTTTCAAGGAGCGATCACAATGACTACCGTCAGGAACGTCCCCAATCTCGATGTGCTTATCGACGAAGCATCCACCCAGTTCGTCGAGACCATCGAAACCATCGTGTCTACCCCCACCGGTGGGGTGCACGGGGACGGGATCGCGCGCGTAGTGTTCACCGGCGGTGGCGCCGGCATCAAGCTCTTATCCCGACTCGTCCGCGCGAAGATCGATTGGACCCGCGTCCACGTGTTCTTCGGCGATGAGCGCAACGTGCCCGTCTACGACCCGGACTCTAACGAGGGCCAGGCGCGTTACGCGCTGCTCAACCACGTCAATATTCCGGAGGCGCACATTCACGGGTACCGCCCGGGCAGCGGGCAGCTCGATGAAGCGGCCTGGAACTACGAGGATGCCATCCGCAGGCACGCCCCCGACGGCTTCGACCTGCACCTGATGGGCATGGGACCCGACGGACACGTCAACTCGCTGTTCCCCAACTCGGAGCAGCTCGATGAGACCGAAAAGCTCGTCGTCGCCGTCACCGATTCGCCGAAGCCGCCGGCCGAGCGCCTGACCCTCACTTACCCGGGCATTTCACGCGCCGAGGAGGTCTGGCTCCTCGTTTCTGGCTCCGAGAAAGCCGAGGCCACCGCTGCCCTGCTGAAGGACTCCCCGACTCCGCAGTGGCCCGTCAGCCGCGTCCCGGAGCTGGCCAAGACCACCCTCTTCGTCACCGACGACGCCTACGGCGAATCCACGAACTAGGCGCAGACAGCAGAAAAGGCCGGGATCATTCCCGGCCTTTGTGGGTTAAGTAGCAGAATGTGTGTCTGATTTTCAGTGTATCTGCTGATCAGGCTGTGTAAATCGGGCTTGAATAAGGT
>NZ_JAGPZA010000050.1:0-574 GCF_024454095.1 Corynebacterium sp. CCUG 69979
TCACACGTCCTTCATCGGCCCAGCATGCCAAGGCATCCACCATGCGCCCTTAAGCAACAAACACAAACACACACCCACACCAACCACAACAAAAAGCCGTAATCAGCGCTCTAAGCGTGTGCCCGGATACACAAACACATACTCACAATCACAAAAATACTCACACCAAACCAGAACAAGAACAATCATCCTCGCCCCAACTCGATGAGAAATACACTTCTCTTCAAAGAAGAAAGATGCTCGCGTCCACTATACAGTTCTCACACACCACACCCAGCAGACACAAACACCACCACAGTGACATTCGTATCTATCCGGGCCACAAGGACAACCACCCACACACCACGCAACCCAAACGAGTCACACCACAGTGTGCGGGCACCATGTGCTGCCCCAGACACCCAACAGCGCACCAATGCTTCTGACAAAAACCGGTTGATTGCTTCACACGTGCGACACCCACACCATGAATCATGTGCTTCTCCTGGAGGCATCTCGCCCCCCGGGTGCGTGTCCACCTGGACATTTTCCACAACATACGGGTCTGCAGCACCACACACGGACACTCAACAGC
>NZ_JAGPZA010000005.1:0-121829 GCF_024454095.1 Corynebacterium sp. CCUG 69979
TTTGGTGACACAGTAGTCATTATCGGTGAAACTCCCTCTCAATCAGAGCCTCACACACAAACATCCTGACACCCTCTGGCGACGAGGGCAATGGCAAACCCAGTTAGTTGAATCACGTTGAATGCTTCATTCGCGATGAGGGCACCGAGAGCTGCTGCGGTCAGCGGTGACAGTAGGCCCAGAAGCGCTGTGGGTGTTACTGACAAGCGGTAAATTCCGGAGAACCACAAGGTGTAGGACACCAAGGCACCCGCGAGTCCAAGCCAGAGGTAACCGGCTACAGCTGGCCCGTCAATCACCGGAACACCGTCCACCCACAAAGCAGGAACGACCAGCAGCAATCCCGCTGCAGTCAACTGCCATCCAGCAAATCCGACGGCACTCACCGATCTCGGCCGCCCCCATTTCTTAGTCAAAACTACGCCGAGCCCCATTGATGCAGCACTGGTCATCCCAGTCAGTACGCCTATGGGGTCAACTGAGGCTTCGGGCCCTAAGACCACCATGGCAATACCGACCACACCGGCTACCGCCCAAAATAGGCGCCAAATAGACAAAGCATCCTGAAGGATGACGATGGCCAGGAAAGCGACCACGATGGGTTGAACTGAGCCAAGTGTCGCCGCGACACCACCTGGCAGCCGTTGAGCAGTGATGAAAAGCAGCGGGAAGAACACTGCCATATTCAGTCCACCGAGTACAAAGCTTTTCCACCACCAATCTCCTCTGGGAAGCTGGCGAGAAACGACTAAGGCGATGAGGCCAGCGGGCAGAGTTCTCATCAGCGCAGAAAACATCGCGTGACCGTGGGGAAGAGCGTTCGTTGTGACAATGTATGTGGTGCCCCACACAACGGGCGCCGTCGCGGTCAGGAGGATCGGACCAATATCGGGCGGTTTACTTCTGCCGAGGCTAGGGTCTGCATGGGTCTTGGATACCGAGCTGTCAGACATGGCACCAGCATGCGATGACTGGAGCGATGAATGCAACGCATATGTTTCATGTATTTAATGAGCTAGCATCATAGATCATGGAATTGCAGCATATGCGGTACGTGGTCGCAGTGGCGGAGGAGGGGAGTTTCACCCGCGCCGCCGAACGCTGTTTTGTCGTTCAATCGGCGCTTAGTCACCAGATCAATGCATTGGAGCGTGAGATTGGAGTTCGGCTTTTTGCGCGGTCGTCGCGCCGAGTTGAGGTGACTGCGGCCGGACAAGCTTTCATTGTGGCAGCTCGCGAAAGTCTCGCGGCGGCCGAACGAGCTATTGCGGACGCGGCGGAGGCGGCGGGAACCGTTCGAGGGGAGTTGCGGATTGGAGTCATCCCGACCGTCGCCGCAGTGGACCTGCCGGAGCTGCTGGCCCGGTTTCATGCTCAGCACCCAGATGTCCGCATCTCTCTCCAGTCAGGTGGAAGCAATGAGTTCATCGCGGATATCAAGTCGGGTCGTTTACATGCGGCGTTCATGGGGCTGCCTGACAGTGAGGTGCCCGTTGAGTTAGCGCATCGGAAACTTTCGGCAGAACGATTGGTTGCGGTTATTCCCGCTTCACACAGATTGGCTGGGAGAAGATCTGTGAAGCTGTGCGATCTGCAGGATGAAACGTTCGTTGATTTCCCCAGTGGGTCCGCTGGGCGCGAGCAAACAGATGAAGCTTTCCGGAAAGCAGGCCTCGCTCGCACGGTGAGTTTCGAGGCAATGAGTGTCGAGCATTTCAGCGGTTTCATTCAGCAGGGACTAGGGGTGGCTTTATTGTCTTCCCGTGTCGTGCCCGAAGCTGCATCGATCAAACAGGTCACAGTGACAGACGGGCCGCATAGAAGCGAGTATCTGGCTTGGAATGACTTCAACCCGAGTCCAGCGACCACCGCGTTTGTGCGTTTAGTTGAGCCACTCGTAGCAGGGTAGTTAGGAAAGCAATGAAAAACACCCAGCCCAACGGGGGTCTGGGTGTAAAGGCAGCTGCTATTTGAAGCGCCGAGCTACTTGTCCTCGACGTGCAGGGTTTCGCGGCGGTTCGGGATCTCCGGTGCGGCAATGACCTCGTCGAAGGCCGCGCCAGAGTGAGTGGAGTGGCCTGCGCCCACGGAGGTGCGCTGGCCGGCCGGAGCCTGCTGGCGAACCGTTGCCGGGTCGACGTTCAGGGCGCGCAGCTGGCTGTCCGTCAGCTCCGCGTAGGGGCCGGTCAGAGTCTTCTGCATGTAGGTCCAGTTCGGCTCGACATGGCCGACCGGCTTGTTGTGGGATGTGACCGTGCGTGCGGTGGACAGCTCCGGGCGGATCGCGAAGAGGATCAAGCCCAAGGCGATGAGCACGGCAAGAGAGATGAGCCAGATCGTTTCGACGTGGCCCTGGTGGTTACCGAAGTTGTAGGCGATGAGGAACGCCACAGAGATCCAGCCAGCAATCTGAATGGTGGCCGGCTTCAGCTCGCTCCAGCCGAACTTGGCAGAGGGGACATCAGCCTCGGAAACACCGTTGTAGACCTGGGGTGCGTCATCCTTAGCGCTCACAGCAAACTCCTTGCACGGAAATAGCACGGTAAATAGAAGTACGTTCCTATTATATTGGCACATCGCACCCGGTTGGGACGATTGGTCCCCCCGAATGATTGCGATCTTCAGCACGATCGGCCCGACCCGTTAACCGTTAGTTTGACCCCGCCTAGAAAGACCAGCGAAATGACCAGGGCAGCGGGGTAGAACGGTCGGCGTGTGTGAGAATGGTCGGGTGCGAAAGGTACTCATTCTCGGCTCGACAGGATCGATCGGCACCCAGGCGTTGGACGTCATAGGAGACAATCCGGAGGATTTCGAGGTAGCGGGCATCGCGGCCGCAGGATCGGATCCGCAGGCGATCATTGCTCAAGCTCGGCAGTTCGGCCTGTCGGCCGAACAAGTAGCCGTGTCCAAGCCTGAGGCTGCGCAGGTCATCTCGGTGGTGCTGGGCGGCGAGGTTCTCACCTCCGCCGAGGAGCTGGTGACCAATACGAGCGCGGACGTCGTCCTGAACGCTCTCGTCGGCTCCCTCGGGCTTGCTGCCACGCTGGCGACGCTGGATACTGGGGCGATTCTGGCGCTAGCCAATAAGGAGTCTCTCGTCGCCGGCGGCGACCTCGTCCTGGAACGCGCGAAAGAAGGCCAGCTCGTGCCCGTCGATTCGGAGCACTCCGCGATGGCCCAGTGCCTCCGGGCAGGCCGCACGGAGGAAGTGTCTCGCTACGTTCTCACAGCCTCTGGTGGCCCTTTCCGCGGTTGGACGCGTGAGCAGATGTGGGACGTCACCCCGGAGCAGGCGGCCGCGCACCCGACATGGTCCATGGGGCAGATGAACACGCTCAATTCCGCCACGATGGTGAATAAGGGCCTGGAGTTGATCGAGGCCACACTGCTGTTCGGCATCAGGCCCGACATCATCGACGTCACCGTCCACCCGCAGTCCATTGTCCACTCCATGGTCACGTTCTGCGACGGCGCCACCATCGCCCAGGCCTCCCCGCCGTCGATGAAGATGCCCATCGCGCACGCGCTGGCCTGGCCGGGCCGTGTGCCGGAGGCGCAGCACAGCCTCGACTTCACCCAGGCGATGGACTGGCGTTTTGAGCCCCTGGACGAAGACACTTTTCCCGCCGTCAAACTCGCCCGTGAAGTTTCCCGCCTGCGCGGGACGTACCCCGCCGTCTATAACGCTGCCAATGAGGAAGCTGCGGCCGCGTTCCTTGCCGGGCGGATCCGCTTTCCCCAAATCGTCGACGTGGTGGGCGACGTGCTTGACGCCGCGTCCGATTTCGCCGTGCAGGCTGGGTCGTTCGGGGAGGTTGTAGACGTCGAAAAGCAAGCGCGCGTGCGGGCGAATGAGCTGGTGGACGCATGCTCGTAGGCGTCGTTGTATTCGCGCTGTGCATTGCGCTGTCGATCGCGCTGCACGAAGCCGGGCACATGCTCACCGCGAAGGCGTTCGGCATGCGCGTGCGCCGTTACTTCATTGGTTTCGGGCCCACGCTTGTGTCGCAGAAAGTGGGGGAGACCGAGTACGGTCTTGCCGCACTGCCGTTCGGAGGGTTTTGCGACATTGCAGGCATGACCGCGATGGATCCGCTCACGCCGGAGGAAAAACCGCACGCGATGTACCGCAAACCGTGGTGGCAGCGGGTGGCGGTGATGAGCGGCGGCATCATCATGAACCTGTTCCTCGGATTCCTCGTCCTCTACATCGTCGCGGTGACAGCTGGCATCCCGAACCCCTACGCCGACCGCACGCCAACGGTGGGCGAGGTCAGCTGCACCTCCGACCAGGTCGATGCGGAAACGCTCGCTGACTGCACTGGCCCCGGACCTGCTGGTACCGCCGGCATCGAGCCGGGCGACAAGCTCCTTGCTGTCGATGGACAGGCGCTGGAAAGCTTCGTCGATCTGCGCGACTACGTGCTCGAGCGCCCGGGCGAGACCATTGAACTCACTGTGGGGCGCGGTGAGAGCGAGGTGCTTATTCGCGTCCCCCTCGCCTCCGTCCAGCGCCTCGACCCTCAAGGGCAGGCCTATACGGCGGGTGCCATTGGTCTCACCAGCGCGCCCGTGAAAGACGCGGTGAAGCAGTTCGGTCCGGTCGAAGCAATCCCAGCTGCGGCGAACCTGTCGGGGGAGATGCTCCAAGCTTCTGTTGAAGGCCTAATTGCGTTCCCGGCGAAGATCCCAGGCGTAGTCACCGCGATCTTCGGCGGCGAGCGTGACGTGGAGGGCCCGATCAGCGTCGTCGGTGCGTCGCGCACCGGTGGAGAACTGGTGGAGAGGTCCATGTGGGATGTGTTTTTCATGCTGCTGGTCTCGCTGAACTTCTTCCTCGCCCTGTTCAACTTGGTGCCGCTGCCGCCGCTGGACGGAGGTCACATTGCCGTCGTCCTGTTCGAGCAGGTGCGGGACGCCTTCCGTCGCCTTCGCGGCCTGCCTCCGGGTGGGCCGGTGAACTACGAGAAACTCATGCCGTTGACCTATTTCATGGCGGCGTTGCTGCTCGGCGTGGGTGCGTTGGTCATGGTGGCGGACGTGGTTAATCCTGTCCGGCTCTTCGGCTAGGCTGTAGACCATGAATCAACCCATCGGTTTGGGCATGCCCGAAGGCCCGCCTCCGACCCTCGCTCCGCGCCGTAAGACCCGCCAGCTCTTCGTCGGCGGTGTCGGTGTCGGTTCGGAGCACCCCATCACCGTGCAGTCGATGACCACCACGAAGACGCACGACATCAACGCCACGCTGCAGCAGATCGCGCAGCTGACCGCGTCCGGTTGCGACATTGTCCGTGTGGCCTGCCCGAAGACGGTGGACGCTGAAGCGCTGCCGGCCATCGCGCAGAAATCTCCGATCCCGGTCATCGCCGACATTCACTTCCAGCCGAAGTACATCTTCGCTGCGATTGAGGCAGGGTGCGCTGCCGTGCGCGTCAACCCCGGCAACATCAAAGAGTTCGACGGCCGCGTTAAAGAGGTCGCCCAGGCAGCCGGTGACGCTGGCATCCCGATCCGCATTGGTGTCAACGGTGGTTCCCTGGACCAGCGCCTGCTGCAGAAGTACGGCAAGGCCACCCCGGAAGCGCTCGTGGAGTCCGCCTTGTGGGAGGCGAGCCTGTTTGAGGAGCACGGGTTTGGCGACATTGCCATCTCGGTGAAGCACTCCGACCCGGTGCTCATGGTGGAGGCCTACCGCCAGCTGGCTGAGCAGTGTGATTACCCGCTGCACCTCGGCGTGACGGAGGCCGGCCCGGCTTTCATGGGCACGATCAAGTCCTCCGTGGCCTTCGGTGCGCTGCTTGCCGAGGGCATTGGTGACACCATCCGTGTCTCCCTGTCCGCTGACCCGGTCGAGGAGATCAAGGTCGGCGACCAGATCCTCCAGTCGCTCAACCTGCGCCCCCGCAAGCTGGAGATCGTGTCCTGCCCGTCTTGTGGCCGCGCCCAGGTGGATGTTTACTCACTTGCCGAGGAGGTCACCGCCGGCCTCGAGGGCATGGAGTACCCGCTGCGCGTCGCCGTCATGGGCTGCGTTGTCAACGGTCCCGGTGAGGCACGCGACGCCGACCTCGGTGTGGCATCCGGTAACGGCAAGGGCCAGATCTTTGTCAAGGGCGAGGTGGTAGAGACCGTGCCCGAGTCCAAGATTGTGGAAACCCTCATCGCTCACGCAGAGCGCATCGCCGAAGAGGAAGGCCTTGAGGAGATCGAGGGCGCCAAGGCTGAGGTCAAGGTCACCAGGTAGACCTTCACCCCGCTCAGAGTGGCAGCGCTGGAAAGCTTTCCGGCGCTGCTATTTTTGAACCCCATGGAATCCAGGCTGACAGTGCGTGTTGCGGGGATCCTCGCTGTGCTCGCACTCGCCTTCGGGGTGGTGGCCTGCACACCGAAACCGAACCCCGCTCAGCCGGTGGCCAACGACTTCCTCGAAGCATTGCAGGAGCTCGATTACGACGCGATGTCGGAGCTTGTCGACGACCCCGACACCGCCATCCCCTCTATCCAAGCCACCGTCGGTGGCCTGCAAATGGAGGGTGTCACCGCCACGTTGAACCACGTGGACCAGCAAGAGAACATCGCCACGGCGAACTACACCTTCGACTGGCAACTTCCGCGCGGCCGCAACGTGTCCTATGACGCGTCGATGACCTTGACCCAGTCCAACGATGATTGGACGATCCGCTGGCAGCCCTCGATCCTCCACCCGCGGCTTGGCGCCAGCCACCACTTGGAGCTGCGCACTGTCCCCGCCGATCAAGCCAATGTGGTCTCCTCCGATGGTGTGGCACTGCTCAGCCCCGGCATTGCCTACCGCTTGCTTGTGGACACCGAGGCAGTGCGCAACCACGCTGAGGTCGCCTCAGCCGTCTCCTCCGCGCTGGAGAAGGCCCATGCCGAGGACCCGTCTGTGCCCACCAGAGAAGCAGGCGAGCTGCAGAGCTCGTTCTTGTCCGTCACCGGTGTCTACTCCGTGGCGATGATTCCGGCTGGCACGCACAAGATCGTCCAAGACGTCCTTAAGGGCACCCCGGGTGTGCGGCTCAACGAAGAAGCCTCAATGGTCAACAACGACCCATCTTTTGCTCCCGACATCATGGCCCGCGTCGGCGAAGTCGTCCGCGATGACCTTGAAGGCGACTCCGGGTGGAAGATCGCCGTTGTCAACGAGAACGGTAATGAGATGGAGGATGTGGAGTTCCATGAGGCGCGGCCGTCGCCGTCGATAAGCGTCAGCTTGTCGCATGAAGTGCAGACGGCGGCGGAGAAAGCCCTCGAGCCGATCAACGGACAGAAGGCGATGATCGTGGCCATTCGCCCGTCGACAGGGGAAATTCTCGCCGTGGCGCAGACGAAAGCCGCCGATGAAGACGGCAACCTGGCCATGATGGGGCAGTACCCGCCGGGCTCGACGTTCAAGATCATCACCTCCTTCGCCGGAATGGAGAAGCAGGGGCTCACGCCGGAGTCAGTCGTGCCGTGTCCGGGATCGATGGATATCTACGGGCGCGTGGTGAACAACTACGCCGGATTCGGCCTGGGCAACGTGCCGATGGACACCGCGTTCGCGCGCTCGTGCAACACCACGTTTGCCGACATTTCCACGAAGCTCGAGCCGGGGGAGCTGCAGAGCGTGGGTAAGCAGTTCGGTCTGGGGATCGACTACGAAATTCCGGGGTTGGAATCCATGACTGGTTCCATCCCGGTCGGCGAAGAACCGCTCGACCGCACGGAAGCCGGGTACGGCCAGGGCCTCGACCTTGCCAGCCCCTTTGGAATGGCGCTTGTTTCCGCCACCGCAGCGCGCGGGGAGACGCCGATGCCGTACCTGATCAAGGGGGAGGAGACCAAGGCCAGCGAGACGGCCGCGAAGCCGAACCCTCAGGCTATCGACGGTCTGCGCTCCATGATGCAGTCCGTGACCGGGCCGGGTGGCACCGCAGGCGGCATGGGCGCTGGCGGGGACATCCGCGGTAAGACCGGTGAGGCCGAGATCAATGAAGGATCCCACTCCTGGTTCACCGGATACCGTGACGACGACATCGCCTTTGCCACCCTCATCGTTCTCGGGGGCGGGTCCGAGGCGGCGGTCGCAGTTACCGACGCGATGTTCCGCAACATTGATGAGCCGGGGCCGGAGGCGGGAGCGCCGAAGCCCGAGTAACTGCAGGGGCGGGCGCGGGTCTCGCCGGTTGTACATTTTCAGTATCGCCTTTCGAGCCTTTTCCGGCGGGTTCTGGGCCAGTTTTCGGGCTGAAGGGCGATACTAGAATGCTGCCTCGGACCCGCCCCGTTCGGTTTTGGTGCGCGGGACTAACATGGCCCGCATGAACCCACGTGGAAAACTCACCCCCGGCAAGCCGACCCCGCAGCGCGAGGTGCCCTCGGACATTGAACGCCCCGAATACGCCTGGAAGGACGAGGTCCAGGAGAACGTTGGTGAGCCGCTCATCCAGACCCCGGAGACCATTGAGGCGATGCGTGAGGCGTCTCGGATCGCCGCGAACGCTCTCGAGGCAGCTGGCGCGGCCGTTGCCCCCGGCGTGACGACGGATGAGATCGACCGCATCGCCCACGAGTACATGATCGACCACGGTGCCTACCCGTCGACGCTGGGCTACCGCGGTTACCCGAAATCTACCTGCGTCTCCCTCAACGAGATCGTCTGCCACGGCATCCCGGATACGACCGTGATCCAGGAAGGCGACATCGTCAACATCGACGTCACCGCCTACAAGAAAGGCGTGCACGGTGACACTAACGCAACGTTCCTCGCCGGTGATGTCGCGGAGGAGCACCGCCTTCTTGTCGAGCGCACCGAGCAGGCCATGATGCGTGGCATTAAGGCCGCAAAGCCTGGGCGTCAGATCAACGTCATCGGCCGCGTCATCGAGGCCTACGCAAAGCGCTTCGGCTACAACGTGGTCACCGATTTCACCGGCCACGGTGTCGGCCCGACATTCCACAACGGCCTCGTTGTCCTGCACTACGATTCCGATTCTTACACTGATGTCCTCGAGCCCGGCATGACCCTGACGATCGAGCCAATGATCAACCTGGGCGAGTTGCCGTACGACGTCTGGGACGACGGCTGGACCGTCCAGAACCGCGACGGTGAGTACACCGCTCAGTTCGAGCACACCATCGTCATCACAGATGATGGCAACGAGATCCTGACTATTCCGGACTCACAGCGTTAATCTGCGGGGCGTCGGCCGGCTTGGCGTGCGCACGAAAAAGGGGAACCGCCTCGGCGGTTCCCCTTTAAGTATGGGAAATCTAGAACGGATCTAGAAGTCAGCTCTTTACCACGGGATCTGCGGCAGGTAACCGTTGTACAGAGCCCAGTTTCCAGCACCGATGACAGCGCCGATACCGATCGCGACACCGAGCCAGTTGAGGGCGTCACGCCACATCAGAGCCCAAGTCGGAGCGTCGCTGTCGTCAACCTTTTTACCGAGAACGTCGGTGATGTCAGCCTTTTTACCGGCCTCGGTTTTCTGGCCAACACCGAAAAGGCCCGGGCCCTTGATAAGGTCGCTGGACAGCTCGGTGAGGGAAGCGCCGTTGTTCTTCTCCTTGTACTGGCTCGAACCGCTGGTGAACGTGCTGGAGCCGCCAGTCGGGTTCTCCTGAGCAGTAGCGACGGATGCGCCACCGAAAGCGACGGCAGTGGCTGTAGCGGCCGCGAGGGCTGCGTTGCGGAACTTACGCATGTTATTTCCTTACTTCTTGAAAGATGGATTGATTGTGAAAGTTCGAACGCAGTTACTTAGCGAACGGACCGTACTTGATGAAGTTGTCGATCGGGCCAGCTACGAGAGCGATAGCAGCCACAATGCCCAGAGCCCAGGTGGAGCCGTAGAGCAGCTTCCAACTGAACGGAACATCATCCCAGTTCTTCTTGCCGAAAATGTCCTCACCCTTAGCTTCGGTACCCTGGTCGGTCTGGAAGATGTTCTTGCCGATGAAGTGCTGGAGCGAGGAACCGGAGTTGGATGTGTTTTCGGGGGTGCCCGCCTGGCTGCTGTTAGATGGAGTCTGCTGCTCGGTCTCAGCCGCTGCAACGGAGGTGCCGCCGAAGGTCAGTGCCATCGCGGTAGCGCCGGCGAGTGCGGCGTTGCGGAACTTACGCATAATACGAATCCCTTTCTGTGGATCTAGGTGGGGGCAAGTGGAACCAGGCTTCAAGCAAGATTGGAGTTTGCTGGAAGTCTGATCCACTTTCCAGAGAAACATACTAGCGCATGGCAGGCTGCTTTGCCTACATGACCTGGTAATTTTCAGGTTCTGATGTGTCTCTCAGGAACCTGGACGGCTGCCAGGGAGCGTACAGACTGCGCGGATTGAGCGGCGGTGGAACCTTAGACCGGCGGAAACTCGAAATCGAGACCCAGAATCGCGTTCTCCGTGACCTCCGCGAGGGCAGGGTGAATCCAATACTCGCGACGCGCCACGTCACGCAAATCTAATCCAAAACTTATGACGGTGATCATCTGTTGGATCAGAGTCGCGGCTTGTGGGCCCATGTAGTGAGCACCAAGGAGTTTGGCGGTCTTCTTGTCGGCAATGAGCTTGACGGCGCTGGTGGAATCCTCCAGGGCCCAGCCATAAGCGACGTCGCCGTAGGACTGGATCTTGGTGGTCACCTCGTACCCCTCGTCGCGCGCTTGCTGCTCGGTGAGACCGACAGATGCGATCTGCGGGTAGGTGAACACTGCGGACGGAACGTGGTCGTGGGGGAGTTTGACCAGGTCGTCGTTGAGAAGGTTGTGGCGCACTGCGCGCAGTTCCGCGTTGGCAACGTGCTTGAGCATGTGTGGGGAGGAGACATCGCCAATAGCCCACACGCCCTCGCAGGTCGTGCGGCCATACTCGTCAACCTTGATGCGGTGGTCGTCATGCATCTCAATCCCGGTGGCATCCAGGTTGAGACGGTCGCCATTGGCCACGCGTCCGGTGGCAACGAGGAGAGCATCGGAGGTGAGGGTGGAGCCGTCGTCAAGCGTGAGCGTGACGCCGCTGCCATCGTGCGATGCGGAGGAGACCGTTCGACCCACGTGCGTTTCGTAGCGTGGAGCTGCCAGGGCGTTGAAGCGGTCGTGGATGTCTTTGTCCAAGTGGCGCATGAACGGCGATCGGTTCACAATGCGCACGTGTGTGCCTAGCGACTGGAAGACGTGGGCGAACTCCATCGCAATGTAGCCGCCACCGAGAATAGTGAGCGTCTTCGGCTGCTCCGGCAGACGCATGATGTCCTCGTTGGTGTGGAACGGCACACCGGAGTCGAGGATGACCTGTGGAATGAACGGGCGGGAGCCGGCGGCGATGAGGATCGTGTCGCCGGTGATCGTGGCGGGTTCACCGTCGATCGACGTGGTCAGCGTCTTTGGGCCGACGAACTCCGCATGGCCGTTGTAGAGGGTGATGTTCGGGCACTCCTCGCCGCGGCGGTACTCCTCGCCGGAACGGGAGATCACGTCGACGCGGTGGCCGAAGACACGGTCGACGATGGCCGGCCAATCCGCACCCTCGAAGGTGGTGTGGATGCCGAGCCGCTCCGAGTTCGCGGCAGCAGCTGCAGTGTCGGCGGCGACAACGTACATCTTCGTCGGAATGCAACCGGCGTTAAGGCAAGTGCCGCCGAACTGCGGGTTCTCCTCAATCAGCGCAATGGATTTGTCGTCGAACTCCGGACCGGGCAACGAGTTGCCGGAGCCGGAACCGATGATGATCAGGTCGTAGTGGGTCGGGTTTGTCACAGGTTCTCCAACCATTCGTCGAGGGTGTCAAACGCCTTTTGGCGGGCGTGCGGGAGGGATAGGAAGACGTCGTGAAGGGCACCGTCGATAGGCTTGGTCTCGTTGTGCTTGTCGGAGACAAACGGGGCCCAGTGCTTGATCTGCTCGACATCAAGGACCGTGTCAGCTGAGTCGGCAGCGGCCGAGTAGGGCTTACCCAGGTAGGAGTCGGCCGAGCACAGCGTCAGGGTAGGCACGCCTGCGTCAACAGAACCCTCGTGGATACGGTCCTGGCCGACCATGACGGCGCGCAGCCAGCCGAGGTATTTGTCGTGCCCGCCGATCGCTTTCTTCTCGGTATCGAAGTCCCAGTGGCCGTGACGGCCTTTATAAATGGACTCGCCGTACGTGCCCTCGCCGACGGAAGGAAGGCGCAGGTTGGGGAACCTCGCGCCGAAGACGTTGACCACGGGCTTGAGCGCCTTCACCGCCCAGCCCGGGAACTGCATGTCCAACCAGGGGCTGTTGAGCACTTGGCCGGCGATTTGCTGGTGCGTGCGCCAGTCATGGCGGCGGACGTGGTCGATCCACAACGGGACGATAAGGCCACCGGTGGAGTGGGCGAGCGGAATGACAGAACCGTGCTTGGCGGCGATGAGCTTCGTCGCTGCGGTCAGCTCGTCGTAGTAGTAACGCAGGTCAGTGGTGTAGTGCCAGCGTTGGCCCTCCTTGTGGGCGCGGCCGCACTTGCGCAGGTCGATCGCGTAGAAGGGATAGCCCAGCTCTTTGTAGTGCTGTGCGACGTGCTCTTGGAAGAAGTAATCCGACATCCCGTGCACCCACAGCAAAGCGGGTTTACCGTTCGGCTCATCGGGCTGGGACTGGACGAGTACCGCTGCGACCTCGCCCTCCCCATCGGGGTCGCGGCCCAGGGGGAGAGTGGCGCGGAGGAAACCGTCAAGTTCATCGTTGGTCCAGCTCAATGAGTTCAGGTCCGTTGTGTCGAAATCCATGCCGTCCATTCTAGAGCGTGTCCTAGGTCTCTTCTTCGCGTCACTGTGTCCGCGAGCTGATTTGCTAAGGCGTTGTTACTCGCGTGGAATGGGGGAGGAGTAGAATGCGGAAAAGCATTCAAAGGTGACAAGATCAAAGAGGTCATAAAGGTGTCAACAACCCAGTCCCAGCAGTCCAAGAAAAACACCCGAGGGGACGAGGTTGACGTCCTGCTTATCGGTGCCGGAATCATGAGCGCCACGCTCGGCGCGATGATCCACCAGCTGGAGCCGAGCTGGTCCCAGCTGATTTACGAGCGTCTCGACGGCGCATCACTGGAGTCCTCCTACCCGTGGAACAACGCGGGCACTGGCCACTCCGCGCTGTGCGAGCTCAACTACACGCCGGAGAAGAACGGCCGTATCGACGTCTCTAAGGCCATCAACATCAACGAGAAGTTCCAGGTGTCTCGCCAGTTCTGGTCCCACCAGGTTCTCGAAGGCGTGTTGACGGACCCCACCGCGTTCATTAACCCGGTCCCGCACGTCTCTTTCGCCCAGGGCGAAGATCAGATCGATTATCTTCAGCGCCGTTACGACGCGTTGAAGGACAATTACATGTTCCCGGACATGGAATTCACGACCGACCGCGACAAGTTCGCCGAGGTGCTGCCACTCATGGCGAAGGACCGCGACTTCGACAAGGAGCCAGTCGCGATCTCCTGGACCACGGCGGGTACCGATGTCAACTACGGTGCGCTCACTAACCAGTTCATCGACCACGCTGGGCAGGTAGGCACGGAGGTCCGTTACGGCCACGAAGTGACCAACATCAAGAAGAAGGGCAACTTCTGGCACGTCACCGCCAAGAACCTGCACACCGGTGAGAAGGAGACCACCCGCGCACGCTTCGTCTTCGTCGGCGCCGGCGGTTACGCGCTGGACTTGCTGCGCAAGGCTGGCGTGCCCGAGGTCCGCGGTTACGCCGGTTTCCCGATCTCCGGTGCGTGGCTGCGTACCACCAACCAGGAACTGGTCAAGCAGCACCAGGCCAAGGTTTACGGCAAGGCGAAGGTCGGTGCTCCGCCGATGTCGGTACCGCACCTGGACCTGCGTGTTATCGATGGCAAGCAGTCCCTGCTGTTCGGGCCCTTCGGTGGCTGGACCCCGAAGTTCCTCAAGAAGGGGTCCTACCTGGATCTGTTCAAGTCCATCCGCGTCGACAACATTCCGTCCTACCTGGGCGTTGCCGGCTGGAACTTCGACTTGGTCAAGTACCTCGTCGAAGAGGTGTTCAAGCCCTTCGACGGCCGTGTTGAGGATCTGCGTGAATACTTGCCGTCCGCTGACGGCACGGACTGGGAGGAGGTCATCGCTGGCCAGCGCGTCCAGATCATCAAACCGGCTACCCCGCCGCACTTCGGCTCGCTCGAGTTCGGTACCGCTCTGGTCAACGATCAGGACGGCACGATCGCCGGTATTCTCGGTGCTTCCCCGGGTGCGTCTATCGCTCCGGCTGCAATGCTTGAGCTGCTCGAGCGCTGCTTCGGTGAGCGCATGATCGACTGGAGCGAGAAGCTCTACGACATGATCCCGACCTACGGCAAGTCCCTCATGCGTGAGAAGAGCGTTTACGACGAGCAGTGGGCCTACACCCTGAAGACCCTGCACCTTGACGAGCCTCGGGAGTTTTCCGGCACGACCAGCGCACACGACTAAGCTATCGGTAGGCGTGATCTAGCGTCGGCTACGTCCCGCAGAAGCTGACAAACGGGATGTCGCCTTCGGGCTCGGCCATCCAGGCCGGGCCCGCTTTGTCGTTATAGGGGTCAGTCACAGCCCGGAGCAGCTCAAAGTAAGGCTCGACTTTGCCCTCCTGCTCGGCAGCAGTGATAGCTCGCTCCAGCATCTGATTGCGGGGAATGAAGACTGGCCCATCGCGGTGCTCGCGGTTGTAGGCGGTGATGTCCTCAGCGGCAGCGAGAGCTTCCGGATCGGGAATGTGCTTCTCCCAAGCGCGATCCCAGGTCGGCTCAACCTCGGCAAGCACCTCGCGAAGTGCGTCCTCATTGCTCACGGGAAGCAGCGCCTCGGCGAGGCGGGCGAGGTTCCATGCCATGATGTTGGGCTGGTTGCCAAAGGCGTAGCGCCCACCCCGGTCAATGGAGGAGAACACTGCGTCACCGCGGAACTTCTCAGTGAACGCGCACGGCCCGTAGTCGATGGTCTCACCAGACAGGGCGGTGTTGTCGGTGTTCATCACACCGTGGACGAAGCCGATGCTCATCCACTGCGCAACAAGGTTGAGTTGGCGCTGTATGACGGTGGACAGCAGGTCCTCCGGATCCTCGAAACCAGCCGCGGCAACCACGTCGCGCACGAGTTCGTGCGAGCGCATGGCTGCGTACTGCACGGAGCCAACACGAAGGTGGCTGCGTGCCACCCGCACCACGATGCCGCCCGGGACGTGCCCCTGCTGGCGCAGCACCGTCTCCCCAGTGCTCAGAACGGCCAGCGAGCGGGTAGTCGGGACGCCGATTGCGTGCATGAACTCACTGACCAGGTACTCCCGCAGCATCGGGCCGATCGCACCGCGCCCGTCCGATCCGGGCCGTGAAAACGGAGTCGGGCCGGAGCCTTTGGCCTGGAACTCGTAGCGTTCGTTCGCGGGATCGGGGTTGGGGAGGATAAGGGCGCGACCGTCGCCAAGCATGGGCACGAACTGGCCAAACTGATGCCCGGCGTACGCAATGGCGTGGCCGCCGCTCGCTCCAGTGAGCCACGCGATGCCGTCTGTGCTGCGCAGCCAGGCGGAATCCAAGCCGAGCTCCGCAGCGAGTGGCTCGTTGAGCACCACGATCTGTGGGTCAGGAAAGTCCGCGCCGCGCGCGGGGACGGCCATGTCGGGGAGTGCGTCGACAATGTGAGGCATGGCCCTAGCCTAGACTTGATCGCCATGACGAACGGACACGTGACCCTAGTCGGCGGCGGCCCGGGCGAGTGGGACCTGATCACTGTGCGCGGACTGCGTGCTCTTGAGGCGGCGGATGTGATTCTCACCGACCACTTGGGCCCCACGAATCAGCTTGACCAGTTTCTTGACCTCACCGGCAAAGAGGTCATTGACGTGGCCAAGCTGCCGTACAAAAAGCAGGTCGCACAGGAGCGCATCAACGAGCTGCTGGTCACCCACGCTCAAGACGGCCAGTGCGTCGTGCGGCTCAAAGGCGGGGACCCGTATGTTTTCGGCCGTGGTTTCGAGGAGCTGCAAGCCTGCGCTGCCGCCGGCGTCCCGTGCTCAGTTGTCCCCGGTGTGACCAGCGCGACGTCTGTCCCCGCAGCAGCCGGCGTGCCTGTCACACAGCGCGGGGTCACCCATTCCTTCACGGTCGTCTCCGGCCATCTCGCACCCGGTGACCCGCGCTCCCTGGTCGACTGGGACGCTCTCGCGCGCGTCGGCGGGACCATCGTGGTCATCATGGGCGTGCGCCAGGTGCGCCCCATCACGCGTGCGCTTATCGACGCAGGCCTGCCCCCTTCCACCCCCTCCACCGTCATCCAAGACGGCGAAACCGCAGACCAGCGCCAATTCCGGGCGGCGCTCGGGGACTTAGCGGACGTCATGGAGCAAGAAGGCGTGACCAACCCGGCTGTGTACGTCATCGGGGAGGTGGCTGGCCTTGAGGTCCTTGGATAGCCTCATCCTCGAGGTCGCCGACCTTTCTACGCCTGGGGATGTGGTCGTGTGCGATGACCCGACAGGTGACCTGGTTGCTGCTGCTCTGGAGACGGGGGCACCGGTGTACTGCGTTGATTCCGACTACACCCGCGCCCACGCCGCCCACGCAGCTGGGGCCGTTGTCGCCGGCATCGACGGCCCTTTGCGTGCCGATGAGTTCCTGGTCTCCTGCGCCCCTGCGGGGGCCGTGGCCGTCGGAGAGATGCCGAAGTCTTTGGGCCGGCTCGACTATCTCGCGCGCTCACTGGCTTCGGCTGGTGTCGGCCGAGTGGTGTTCGGAGGGAACAACAAGCACCTTGCTCGTTCCATGAACGACGTGCTTGCCTCCTCCTTTGCTGAGGTAGCTGCCTCGCGAGGCCGCGGCAAGTTTCGCTGCCTCGTCGCGTCAGGGCCGCGCGATGCTGCCTACTCGCCGGTGGAGGCAGGCGGGTTCACTGCCGTCGGGGGAGTGTTCTCCGGTGCGCGGGAAGACTACGGCGGGGCGCTGCTCACGTCCACGCTCCTGGATTCCAGGGCGGAACTGGGGAAGGTGTTGGATGTGGGGTGCGGGAACGGGAGCGTCGTCAAGCGACTGCTCGAAACGGGAGTCGATGCGACCGCGACGGACGCTGATGCTGATGCCGTCCTCTCCACCCGTGCTCTGGGCATTGAGGCGACCTGGGACGATGCAGGTTCGCAGTGGGAGCCGGGGACTTTTGACACGATCGCCCTGAACCCGCCGTTTCATGACCGCGCAGGCGTAGACGCGACGCTGGTCCAACACCTGCTTGATGCCTCCGCGCGCCTGTTAGCGCCTGGCGGTCAGCTATTCATGGTGCATAACTCGCACCTGCGCTACCGCGGCGAGGTCGAGGCGCGGTTGAAGTCCGTGGAGCAGGTGGCGAGGAATCAGAAGTTCACCGTCCTGCGTGGCACTCGGGGCTGAACATCCCCAACTGCGCTTGGCGGGCGGCGGCCTCCGCCGACTGCATGCGCGAATAGTAGGTGTCATTCGACTGGTACACGACGGCGCGCGCCAGCCCCTCTTCGGCCAAAACCTCGTTGACGAAGATGTCCCCGTCGAACACGGCAGCAAGGTCGCGGCCGTACTGGTCCTGGCGCTCCTTGTCGTAGACGAGGGTGACTGTTGAGCCGACGGGAGCAAGCTCCTCGAGACGCTGCGCAGCGGCGCTGCCCATGCACTCCTCAGGCTGGCCGTCACGGGCGAGCTCCGGGGCATCGATGTTGAGCAGACGCAGCCGCAGCCGATCACCGCCGGAGTGGACGACAAGGGTGTCGCCATCGACAACCCGCTCCACCTTTGCGGTTTCGCCATCGGCCAGAGCTGGGGTCGGAGTGTCTTCCTGCAGCGTCATCTCGAGGACGACGCCAAAGACAATCAACAAAGCGGCGAGAAAACCGAGAGCAGTTTTGCGCATGCTTACCCTTAGATGAACACTGCCACGAAGACGACTACGAATGCAGCCAGCATCAGGAAGGTGCGCTGCCGCACCGGCTTATGAGCCCAGTTCATCTCCACGTTCGCGTTATTGAACGGCGAAATCTGCATCACCATCGGGTCGTTCGGCTCTTTGTACACACCTATTGCGCTGCCATAGCCGAAGTGCTTCTTGCGCTCCACTTCGTCCTCATCGGTAGGCATTTCAGCCAGGACGTTTTGCCATTGCAGCATGCTACGGAAGAGGTTGACCATTGCTGCGCCGATGGCCACGATGAGCACCACAATGCCGACCCCTTCAGGAACCCGGAAAGCGGGCAGGCTCATCGTGATCTGCAGGAAAGCACTCGAGACGGCCACCGCGAGGGCCATCCACGCCATCGCCCGGTCCTGACTTGCCAGGAAACGCGCCGTCTTGTCCGCCGCCGTCTGAGAGAACGGGATCTCGGAACTGTCGGGGACAGGCATGCGTCGATAAGCAAAGGGCGCTTTGGGGCCCGACACCCACAGTGCGAACGTCAACAACGCGGCGAACCACACACCGAACGTCGCCGACTTCACCGATTTCAGATCCGTGCGGTTCACCGTGCCATCAAACCCAGTCTGCATGGGGACTTGGTCGGGAATCTGGTCGAACTGCAGGATGATGAACACGAACGCAGCCAATGAAACCAGCAGAGACGCGATGTAAATGTGCCGGGTGCGCATTGTTTCAGGTTAACAGGGAACCGAAAGGGGGTCGGGAGCGGTCTAACGAGGTAAGGCTAAGTGTTAGGCGGAACCTTGAAGAAGAATCGTGCGGAAGAATTGTTGTGGATGCTCGTGGATGTGCGCGAGGCGTCCCGGGGGAACACAGAGTTGCTGCAGCGGCTGGTGGACGGGGAACTTATCGCGCTCTCCCGCCAGTACGCCATCGAAAGAACAGTCCTTACCAAGCTCAAATACCACGAAAAACAATGGCTCCGAGCAGTAGCGGTGGGAAAAACTATGAAGAAGGCTGTCCTGAGCGGAAGGACATCTGCGCGGGTTCTTGGGATGTGGGTAGTCGCAACCAGCACGGAACAAGCCGAGTTGATGCTGCCGTCCGGAGCAGTGCCGGGGAAGCACAAATGGGGAAGAGGGATCGTATACAGAAAAGGGGCTCCATGCGACACCGAAGTGCTAGACATCGACGGGGTGCGGGTAACCGACCACGTGCGGACCGCCTTCGACATTGCAGTGACTCATGGGTTCAAAGAAGGACTCGTCGCGTTCGACTGGTTGCTAATGACCGGCACAGTAACCAAACGCGAACTCAAACGGCGCATACAGATGATGCGCGGCCGACGAGGAGTACCAGTCCTACGGCAGATCCTGGCCTACGCAGTAGACAACTCGCAATCGGCCTACGAGAGCTACGCTCGAGCACTTCTCATCGAGGACGGGATTACTTGCATCCGAACCCAGGTGCAGATCGGACCGTTCACGGTGGACATGATGATAGGCCGCTTGGGTGTCGAAGTGGACGGTGAGGAGAAGTACGACGGCGTCACCTACAAACCGCTAGATGAGACCCTGCGCAGAGAAAGAGATCGAGCCGTTTACATCCAGAATCAAGGCTATCCACTACGGCGGGTTCAGCCAGCTGAGCTACTCCAGGATCCCGGCGGGTTTGTGAGGATGGTCAGGGAAGCACTGATGGGGATCGAGAACGGTGCTGCGTAGCGGTTTGGGGTCGGTGGTTCACTGTTGGTGGTTCGCCTTCGATGGTTCGCCGTTCCGCAAAACCCCTGGTCGCGCTAGAAGGCGAACCATGATCGGCGAACCGTGCGAGGCTCGCTGGCCAGACCAGCGTGCGGGCGGCCGGGCCAGCGTGCGGGCGGCCGGGCCAGCGGCTAGCGGGCCGCGGCGATGAGCTCCTGGACGCGGGAAACAATCTCGTCAGCCGGCACCTCGAGGATCTCCCCACCGTTCTCACCGCCGCGGATGCGCAGCTCGATGATGCCGTCGGCAAACGAGCGGCCGAGGATGACGATGAACGGCATGCCCAGCAGCTCGGCGTCTTTGAATTTGACGCCGGGGGAGACTTTGGGGCGGTCGTCGACAAGCACGTCGATGCCGGCGGCCTCGAACTCGCCGACGAGGCGCTCGCCAGCTTCCATTGCAGCGGCATCCTTGTTCGCTACGGCCAGGTGTACCTGGTAGGGGGCGATTTCGACAGGCCAGACGAGGCCTTTGTCGTCGTGAAGCTGCTCAGCGATCACGGCGAGCATGCGGGTCACGCCGATGCCATAGGAGCCCATCGTGGGCACGGCGCGCTTGCCGTTCTCGTCGAGGATCTGCACATCCATGGCTTCGGTGTACTTGCGGCCGAGCTGGAAGATGTGGCCGAGCTCGATACCGCGCGCCAGGCGAAGGGTGCCGTTGCCGGTCGGGGAGGGGTCGCCCTCTTTGATCTCTGCGGCTTCGATGTAACCGTCGATCTCGAAGTCACGTCCGGCGACGAGGCCGACGACGTGCTGCTGCGGAGCATCGGCACCCGTGATCCACGAAGAGCCAGCCACCACTCGCGGGTCGGCGAGCACGCGCACGCCGTTAGCGTTGAGGCCGCGTGGGCCCACATAACCCTTGACCAGGAAGGACGACTTCGCGAAGTCCTCGTCGGAGGCAAGCTCAAACGTCGCGGGCTCGAGCGAGGCTTCGAGGCGCTTCTCGTCCAGGGCGCGATCACCGGGCATGAGGATGCCGGTCAGCTGCGGTCCGACAGGCGTGCCATCCTCAGAAACAACGCGCGGGTCATCGATCTTGACCACCATGCACTTGAGCGTGTCAGCGGCGGTGACCTCGCGGTTCTCGACAGTCACGCCGGTCGAATTCGCCCAATCCACGAGCGACTCGATCGTCTCGGACGCCGGGGTGTCGTGGACAACCGCCTCCGGCAGCCCCTCGACCGGACGGTCTGCAGGGGCGATCGTCTGCACAGCCTCCACATTGGCAGCGAAGTCGCCTGCAGTGGACACCACAAAGGTGTCTTCACCGTTGTCGGAGTAGGCGAGGAATTCCTCGGACGCGGAACCGCCCATGGCACCGGACGTAGCTTGGCAGATCTCGTACTTCAGGCCAACACGATCGAAAATCGCCTGGTAAGCACGACGGTGAGCAGCGTAGGACTCGGACAGTCCCTCGTCGGTCATGTCGAAGGAGTAGGAGTCCTTCATCACGAATTCACGGCCGCGCAGGATTCCGGCGCGCGGGCGCGCCTCGTCACGGTACTTGGTTTGGATTTGGTACAGCGTGACCGGGAAGTCCTTGTAGGAGGAGTAAAGGTCCTTCACCGCAAGGGTGAACATCTCCTCGTGCGTGGGGCCGAGCAGCATGTCGGTGCCCTTGCGGTCTTTGAGGCGGAACAGGTCGTCGCCGTACTCGGTCCAGCGGTTGGTCGCCTCGTACGGTTCGCGCGGCAGCAATGCGGGGAACAGCAGCTCTTGGGCGCCGATGGCGTTCATCTCTTCGCGCACAATCTCCTCGATGTTCCGCACGGCCTTCAACCCCAGCGGCAGCCAGGAGTACACGCCCGGCGCGGCGCGGCGAATGTACCCGGCCCGCACCAGCAGCTTGTGGCTGGGCACTTCGGCGTCGGCGGGGTCTTCGCGCAGCGTGCGCAGGAACAGGGTGGAGAGGCGTGTGATCATAAGCTGCAAGTTTAGCGCTAGGGTGTGGGCCATGCTCATCGTGCTCCCACCGTCTGAAACGAAGGCCCCCGGCGGCGAGTCGGACGGCCTCGACGTGTCATTTTCCAGCCTCGATCCGATCCGCCAGGAGATCATGGAGGATCTGGCTGCGCTCGATGTCGACGAGATGATGGCCGCGCTGAAACTGCCCGCGACCAAGCGCGAGGAGGCCGAGGAGAACAGAGCGCTTATGCGCGCCCCTGTCATGCCGGCCATCTACCGCTACACCGGGGTGCTTTACGACGCCCTCGACGCCGCCACCCTGACCGACCCCGCCGTCTCGCGGATCGCGATCGGTTCAGCACTCTTCGGCGTGGTGATGGGGTCGGACACGATTCCGCGCTACCGACTCTCGGGCGGGTCGAAGTTGCCTGTACGGCAGACTGATGCTGCTGCACAGAAGAACTCGATCCCCACCATGAAGAAGCGCTGGGGCAGCGCGATCACGGATGTCTTACAGGAGCAGGACTTCGTCGTGGATATGCGCTCCGGCGCGTACCAGCAGCTCGGGCCGGTGCCCGGCGCGGTGACGGTGCGGGTGGAATCGGTGCAGGAGGACGGCAGCCGGAAGGTGGTCAGCCACTTCAACAAGCACTACAAAGGCGAGCTGGCCCGCGTGCTGGCATCGGCACCGGATGCGGATTCGGTGACGGATATTCAAGGAGTTGCCGCGATCGCCGAGGCTGCAGGGATGACCGTCGAGATCAGCGGCAGAGAGCTCACGCTGGTGGTCTGAGCCACTCCGCCACTGTTAAGCCGGTTAAGCGGTGTTGGCGGCGTGCTGGGCGTGCGCCGCCAAATGGATCACCAGTGTGCGCCACTCGGCCGGGGCATCCTCGGTGAACGCGTCGGAGGCAGCTGTGCGCCACCGGTCAACAAGGGTGGCTTCGATGTTGTCCACAAATGCGGCAGCTTCGCCGGGGTTGGTGGGGCCTCCGCCGTCGACCTCATAACCGGGCGCACGCGGGGGAAGGTCGGGGAAGGCGTCGCGCATGGCGTCGATGCGCATGTCGTGAAGCGGACGCAGATTGTCGATGCGTGCCTGGAGCTCGTCGTCAGCGTAGGCGGAGGCGAGATCGAGGCCGAACTGAACGGCATACTCTTCTTTGATCAGCCCGGCGGCGGTCTCTGCCAGGGACTCGTCGGCGATGGGTTCGGCGGGGACGGGGAACCCCAGATCTGAGCCCTGGGGGAGGCTGGCAGTGAGGTCGACCGCCTGCGCCACGACCAACGGAACGGACTCGTCGGGAAGCTTGCCGCTCTGGGTGACGAGTGCGTCAGTCAAGGCGACCGCCGCTGCCACATCGTCCTTGGCGCCGGTAGCGTCGCCGGGGCCGCGCTCCACCTCACAGGATGAGGGAGGAAGACCTGCGGAGTCGGTGCCGCAGAGGCGGGTGATTTCGTCGAAAAGCTGGCGGGCGTGGAACTCGCGCATTCCTGCAGCATCCCCGTCGAGCGTTCCCGCGTCCGCTTCCGCTTGGCGCGCCAGGGTGAGCAGGTCTCCGTCGGGGTGGGGGCCGAAGACGTCGATAGGCGAGCAGGCGGTCAAGGGCGCCGCCGCGGTGAGAGCTACTGCGGCGAGGGTGCGGGAAAACTTCACGTGGAAGACTGTACCGGCCCGCCCGTACAGTGGTTCTCATGGCATTTCCGGAAGTCGAAGAACTGAAAGAGCTCATCCGCCCCGTCACAGACGCACGAGGGTTGGACATTGAGGCTGTGCGCACCGTCAAGGCCGGCAAGAAATCGCAGGTGGTCGTCGCTCTCGCGGCTGACGAAGCACCGACGTTGGACCAGCTCGAGGAAGTCTCGGGCGAGCTCAGCGAGCTTTTCGACGCCGCAGAAGCCGCCGGCACCGTTAACTTCGGCGCGGGATACACCCTGGAGGTGACTACTCCGGGCGTGGATCTTCCGCTGACGCAGCCGCGTCACTGGCGGCGCAACCGGGGGCGCCGCGTGAAGCTAGGTGGTGACATCTACCGCGTTGGCCCGCTCGATGACGCGGAGGAAAATGTCGCGTTGATCAGCCCAGCCGCTAAGAAGTCCGACGAACCGGGCGTGCGGGTCGCTCCCATTTCGGATGTGTCGGGTGCGGTGGTAGAAATTGAGTTCAACGCAGCACCGGAGGCAGAAGTTGAGCTGTCGAACATGAGCTTTGCCGACGTGGAGGGCCGTGCGGAGCAATCCGGTGCAGAAGCTGAAGTCAGGAAGGACGACAAGTGAATATTGACATCGCCGCGCTGAAGCAGATCGAGTCAGAGGCAGGAATCCCCGTCGATGACCTGCTGGGCACGATCGCCAGCGCGCTGCTCTTCGCCTACCGCGAGGGCAAAGATGAATTCGGTACCGGCGCAGCGGGGGAGGGCACGAAGGCTCGTGTCGACATTGATACGCAGACCGGTGCCGTGGCCGTCATGGTCAGCGAGCTCGACGACGACGGCAACGTCATCTCCGAGTATGACGACACCCCGGTGAACTTTTCCCGCGTAGGTGCGCAGGCGGTGCGCGAGGCAATTCTCAAGCGCATGCGCACGGCCGCCGACAACCGCGCTTACAGCGCGTACTCGGAGCTGGAAGGCCAGGTCGTCTCCGGTGTCGTGCAGCGCGACGCCAGCGCGAACGAGCGCGGCATCGTCGTGGTGCAACTGGGTACGGAATCTGACCCCCAAGACGGCATCCTTTTGCCCGCGGAGCAGATTCCGGGCGAGAAGCTGGAGCACGGTGACCGCGTGAAGTGCTATGTCGTCGGTGTCTCCGGCGGCGACCGCAGGACCACCGTCAACCTCTCGCGGACGCACCCGGAGCTCGTGCGCGGCCTGTTCGCCCTCGAGGTCCCTGAGGTCGCTGACGGCTCCGTCGAGATCGTCGCGATTGCCCGCGAGGCCGGCCACCGCTCAAAGGTGGCCGTCAAGGGTGTGGCCAAGGGCATCAACGCCAAGGGCGCATGTATTGGGCCGCGCGGCGCCCGAGTCACCAACATCATGGAGTCCCTCGGTGGGGAGAAGATCGATATCGTCGACTTCTCCGACGACCCGGCTGTGTACGTCGGTAACTCGCTCGCACCGTCGAAGGTCGTGCGCGTGGACGTGGTCGACCACGACGCGCAAACAGCCCGCGTGGTCGTGCCGGATTACCAGCTCTCACTCGCCATCGGCCGCGAGGGCCAGAACGCACGCCTGGCGGCCCGACTGACGGGGTGGAAGATCGACATTCACTCCAATGCAGACCTCAGCGCTGGGCAATAGCGGCTGAGTAACAGTTTTCTGCCTGGGTGGCGTAAGGTAAGACACTGGCTTCTTTCCCGCACGCCCGTGCGGGGTCGGGGCCGCACAAGGGAGTATGAGCGAAAAACATGTACCTATCCGGACGTGCATTGGCACACGCCGTGCACTGCCGGATGCTCGCCTTCTCCGTGTGGTCGTCGACCCGGATGATCCGTCGCGGATCGTCCCGGACCCGAAGCGGTCCATGCCGGGCCGCGGTGCGTGGCTGACCCCCACGCTGGAAGCGTTTGAGCTGGCGGAGAAACGCCGCGCCTTCGGGCGGGCTCTCCGCGTGTCCGCGCAAGTGGACACAAGCGATGTACGGAAGTACGTAAGTGAAAAGGACTAAAGAACTGATGAGTCTTCAACCATGAAGCAGAAAACGCATCAGCGATGAACGTCATGACCATCGTCTAGAGTCCGGTCGCGTAGCAGCGGCCCGTCTCTAGCCCAACCACGAGGAGACACGTGCCCGGAAAGCTACGCGTTCACGAGCTTGCGAAGCAGCTCGGCGTAACAAGTAAGGAATTGCTCGCCACCCTGAAGGAGGAAGGCGAGTTCGTCAAAACCGCTTCCTCCACCATCGAACCGCCGGTGGTGAAGAAGATGAAGGCGGTTTATGAGGCACGCGGCGGCGCAGACAGCGGCGACGCGAAGAATGCTAAGGACACCAAGGCCGATTCGGCTGCGAAGAAACCGGCTGCGAAGAAACCGGCTGCTAAGCCGGCAGCGAAGCCTGCCGCCAAGATGCCTACCGCGAAGAAGCCGGCTGCCCCGAAGTCTGACAGCGCTCAGGCTGAGTCTGCGGCGCCGAAGCCGGCAGCGGCAAAGCCCGCCGCGAAGCCGGGCCCGAAGCCCGCGGCACCCAAGCCCGCGTCCAAGCCGGCTGCTGAGAAGCCTGCGGACAAGCCCGCTCCGAAGCCGGCAGCGGCGAAGCCTGGCGCACCGAAACCGGCGGCGAAGCCCGGCCCGAAGCCGGGTGCTAAGCCTGGTGAGGGCGATGCTGGATCCGCCATGCCGCGCCCGATGCCGAAGCCGGGTGGCCGCCCCCGCGTGGCCAATAACCCGTTCTCTTCGAACGCGGGCGGTCCGCGCCCGCAGCCGCGTCCGGGCGGTGGCCCCGGCGGCCAGCAGAAGCGCGGCGGTGGCCAGGGACAGCGCGGCGGCGGCCAAGGCGCACCGCGCCCGGGCGCACGTCCCGGTGGCGGCAGAGGAGCTCCGAGCCCCGCAGATATGGCGAACCACCCGAACCCGGCACAGATGCCGTCCCGCGCCGCAGGTAAGCGCGGCGGCGGTGCGGGCGGCCGCGGTGGACAAGGCGGCGGTGGTCGTGGCCGCGGTGGCGGCTTCGGCGGTCCCGGCGGTCCCGGCGGCGGTTTCCGCGGTCGCGGTGGGCGCCGTGGCGGTACCGCCGGTGCATTCGGTCGTCCCGGTGGTGCACCGGGCAAGCGCCGCAAGTCCAAGGGCCAGAAGAGGGCCGAGTATGAGGAGATGCACGCACCGAACGTCATTGGTGGCGTTCGCCTGCCCGACGGCGGCGGCAAGACCGTCCGTCTGCGCCAGGGTGCAACTCTGACCGACCTGGCTGAGAAGATCGGCACCGAGGCATCGAGCCTCGTGCAGGCTCTGTTCAACCTCGGTGAGATGGTCACCGCGACCCAGTCTGTGTCTGAGGAGACACTGCAGCTGCTGGGTGCGGAGATCAACTACGAGGTGCAGATTGTCTCCCCGGAGGACGAGGACCGCGAGCTTCTCGAGTCCTTCGATCTGCAGTTCGGTGAGGACGAAGGTGGCGAGGAAGCTCTCGAGCAGCGCCCGCCGGTGGTCTCCGTCATGGGTCACGTCGACCACGGTAAGACCCGCCTGTTGGACTCCATCCGCCAGGCCAATGTTGGTAAGGGTGAGGCCGGCGGCATCACCCAGGGCATCGGTGCTTACCAGACCGAGGTCACCCTGGAAGACGAGCCGCGCAAGATCACCTTCCTGGATACCCCGGGTCACGAGGCCTTCACGGCGATGCGTGCCCGCGGTGCGAAGTCGACCGACTTGGCCATCCTGGTGGTCGCAGCCGATGACGGTGTCATGCCGCAGACGGTGGAGGCCATCAACCACGCCAAGGCTGCGGAGCTGCCGATCGTGGTGGCTGTGAACAAGGTGGATAAGGAAGACGCCCAGCCGGACAAGATCCGCGGCCAGCTCACCGAGTACGAGCTGGTTCCGGAGGAGTACGGCGGCGACACGATGTTCATCGACATCTCGGCAAAGCAGGGAACGGGCATCGACGAGCTGCTCGAGGCCGTCCTGCTCACGGCCGATGCAGCGCTCGAGCTGACTGCGAACCCGGACATGGACGCTCAGGGTCTGGCCATCGAGTCCCACCTGGACCGCGGCCGCGGCCCTGTCTCCACGGTGATCATTCAGCGCGGTACCCTGCGCGTCGGTGACTCTATCGTCGTCGGCGGCAACTTCGGCCGCGTGCGCCGCATGGTCGACGAGTGGGGCAACGACGTTGAGGAGGCTGGCCCGTCCCGTCCGGTTCAGGTCCAGGGGCTCAACGGCGTTCCCGGCCCCGGCGACAACCTGCTCGTGGTGGAGGACGACCGTGTCGCGCGCCAGATTGCTGCACAGCGTGATGCGCGTCAGCGCGCCGCGATGCAGGCCCGCCGCAAGAAGCGCGTCTCCCTGGAGAACCTGGACCAGGCGCTCAAGGAGACCAGCACCCTCAACCTCATCCTCAAGGGCGACAACGCCGGTTCGGTGGAAGCCCTCGAGGAGGCTCTGCTCAAGATCGAGGTGGACGACGAGGTGGAGGTCAACATCATCGACCGCGGTGTCGGTGCTGTGACCCAGACCAACGTCTCGCTGGCTGCGGCGTCCGACGCTGTCATCGTGGCCTTCAACGTCCGCTCCGAGGGCAAGGCCACCGAGGAGGCCAACGACGAGGGCGTGGAGATCCGCTACTACTCCGTCATCTACCAGGTCATCGACGATGTCGAGGCCGCTCTCAAGGGCATGCTCAAGCCCATCTACGAGGAGCGCGACCTGGGTGCGGCGGAGATCCGCCAGATCTTCAAGGCCTCTGCTGTCGGCCTCATCGCCGGTTGCATGGTCACCGAGGGTTCGGTCAAGCGCGGTGCGAAGGTCCGTTTGGTCCGCGACGGCAACGTCATCACACCGGACGCGACGATCGATTCGCTGCGCCGCGAGAAGGACGATGTCACCGAGGTGGCCAGGGGCTACGAGTGCGGTATGGTCCTGTCCTACCCGGATATCCAGGTCGACGACATCATCCAGGCCTACGAGATGGTCGAGGTGCCGCGCTCGTAACGTCGAAAAGCAATAATTGCTTATCGACGATTCCCCGGCAGCGCCCCGCGACGAGAGAGACCCCTCTCGCGCGGGGCGTTTTGCATGCGCGGGGTAGAGTGGTGGCTTGAATTGACGGCAGCTCTACGTGAGTCAAGGAGTGGTTACTGTGGCGGATAACACGCGCGCACAACGACTAGCTAAAAGGATCCAGGCGATTGTCGCTAGCGCTATTGAGCGCCAGATCAAGGATCGCCGGCTGGAGCTTGTCACAGTGACCGATGTCCGTGTGACCGGTGACCTCCACGACGCGACGGTGTACTACACGGTGCGCGGCGAGAGCATTGATGATGAGCCTGATTACGACGCTGCTGCCGAGGCGCTGAACCGCCACAAGGGACAGCTGCGCAAGATTGTCGGTGAGGAGCTGGGCGTTCGGTTCACTCCGACGTTGACGTTTGAGCTGGACACGGTTCCGGAGGCGTCGGCACGCATGGAAGAGCTGCTGGCCCGTGCCCGCGCGCGCGACGAAGAGCTCGCGGAGCTGAAGAAGAACGCGCAACCGGCTGGTGCCGCAGATCCCTACAAGACCCGAGCGGGGGACGAGTAATGGCCGTAGTGCCCGGTTTGTTTGCGCCGGGCGAAGGTGAGTTTGCGGCGGTGGCGCAGCGCCTGCGGGATGCCCCTGTCGTGCATGTGGTGACCCATATTCGCCCGGACGCAGACGCTATCGGGTCCGCATCGGCGCTCGCTCTTGGGTTGCAGTCGATCGGCGTGGAGGCCACCGTGCGCATCGGCCAACGCGAAGCCGTGCCCGAGAACTTGGACTCGATCCCGGGTGTTACCGATGTCATCCTCGGCGAACCGCTGCCCGCTGAGGGCTTGGTAGTCACCACTGACTGCGCTTCGATCGACCGCACTGGGTCCTACCGCTCGGTGATCCAGCAGGAGCGTGACCGCGTCGTGGTCATTGACCACCACGAGTCCAACCCAGGCTTTGGAAGCATGAACCTGGTCTTGCCCTCGGAGTCCACGACCGTGATCATCCGCGAGCTGCTCGGGCACCTGGGTGTGGAGATCACCCCGGAGATGGCTTACTGCCTGTACGCCGGTCTGGTGACCGACACGGGCAGTTTCCGCTGGGGCACCCCGCGGATGCACCTGCTCGCCGCTGAGCTGATGGAGCTGGGCGTGGAACCGCGCTCTGCCGCGATGGCGCTCATGGATGCGGTCTCTGCTGAGGATCTGCGCTTGATGGGTGCTGTCATGGCCGGAATGAAGACCCGTGTGGCCGGCCACCACACCATGTCGGTGCTGGCTATTGATGACGAGCATCTGCACGGCATGAACCAGACCGCTGTGGAATCCATCATCGAGTACTCCCGCGCGCTGACCGGCAGCGACATCGGTGTGGTGTTCAAGGAGCTCCACCCCGGTTATTGGTCGGTGTCGCTGCGCTCCAGCGTGGTGAATGTCGCCGAGATCGCTGCAGCGCACGGCGGCGGCGGGCACATCCCGGCGGCCGGTTATTCGGCCCGCGGTCCTGTTGCAGACGCCGTTGATGAGCTGCACGCGACCGTGGCTGCCCTCGACGCGACGGCGCTGTGACCTGTGGTTGAATCACCTGTTGAAACTGTCACTGCGCGCCGAGTTCTCGGCTTGGCGCTGCCTGCGCTTGGTGTGCTTGCGGCCAACCCGCTGTATCTCTTGCTGGACACAGCCGTCATCGGCCGGCTGGGAGCAGGCGAGCTCGCTGCGCTTGCCGCCGGCGCGACCGTCCAGTCGACGGTGACCACGCAGCTGACGTTCCTGTCTTACGGAACCACGGCGCGTTCCTCCCGGTTCTACGGTGCGGGGAAGAAAGAAGATGCCGTGGCCGAAGGCGTCCAGGCGACGTGGGTGGCCATAGGGGTCGGGTTGTTACTGGCCACCATCGTGTGGCTGTTCGCCCGCCCGATCGCGCTGTTCCTCACCAACGACCCTGCTACCGCGGACCTCGCTGCGACATGGATGCACGTTGCTGCCATCGCGATCCCGCTGACGCTGATCATCATGGCGGGCAACGGCTGGCTGCGCGGGATCCAGAACACCAAGCTGCCGTTCTATCTGACTCTGTGCGGGCTCATCCCCGGCGCGGCGGCGCTGCCGCTGCTGGTCAACCGCTTCGGGCTCGTGGGGTCGGCGTGGGCGAATGTGATCGGCATGGGCATTACGGCCGCAGGGTTCCTTATTGCGCTGACCCGGTCCCATAACGGCGGGTGGGCTCCCGACTTCGCGGTCATCCGCCGCCAGCTGGTGCTCGGACGCGACCTGATCCTGCGGTCTTTGTCGTTCCAAGTGGCTTTCGTCTCCGCAGCGGCGGTGGCAGGCCGCGTGGGTGTCGCTGCGTTGGCGGCGCACCAGATCATGCTGCAGTTGTGGAACTTCCTCACCCTGGTGCTCGACTCGCTGGCGATTGCCGCCCAGACAATGACGGGGTCCGCGCTGGGCACCGGCCGTGTGCAGGATGCGCGCCGGGTGGGGGAGCAGGTGACCAAACTCTCCGCCGGGTTCGCGTTCCTCCTCGCCGCTGTCTTCGCGCTGGGCGGGCCGTTGATCCGCGGGCTATTCACCACGGACGCTTCTGTTCTTGAGGTGATGTCCACACCGTGGTGGCTGCTCATCGCCATGATCGTGGCAGGCGGAGTGCTCTTCGCGCTCGACGGCGTGCTGCTCGGCGCCAGCGATGCGGCGTTTTTACGCAACCTCACCATCGGTTCGGTGCTCCTTGGATTCCTGCCCGGCGTGCTCATCGCCTACTGGGCTGGCACTGGTCTGACAGGAATCTGGGCGGGGTTGGCCGCGATGATCGCGATCCGGCTCGCTGGTGTCATCTGGCGTTTCACGTCGATGCGGTGGGCGCAGTAAGCAGCGGTTAGAGTGAACTCACCATGACTACCGCGACCAGCACGACCAGCACGCTGTGGGCAGTTTCGGACCTTCACCTCGCTGTGAAAGCGAACCGGCCATGGCTAGATGAAATCCAGCCGCAGGATCCCTCCGACTGGCTCATCGTTGCCGGCGACGTCGCCGAGCGCACTGACCTGGTGGTTCGTGTCATGGCGAAACTCGCCGAGAGGTTCGACACCGTCGTATGGGTTCCGGGAAACCATGAACTCTTCAGCCGCAGTATGGATAGGTACAAGGGGAGGGAGAAGTACGCGGATCTCGTCGCAAAGCTGCGTGCTTTAGGTGTGATCACCCCGGAGGACCCGTACCCCGTTTTCGGGGGCGTGACCATCGTGCCTTTGTTCACGCTGTATGACTACTCGTTCCGCATGCCCACCATGACTGTGGAGGAAGCGCTCGAGTCGGCGCACGCGCAGCAGATCGTGCTGACTGACGAAGTGGCTATCGCGCCGTTCGTCGACATTCGTGCGTGGTGCTGGGACCGCTTGGCGTACTCCACCCGCCGGCTGTCGCGTATTGAAGGCGAGACCATCCTGGTCAACCACTGGCCCCTGGTGCAGGAACCGACGAACCACATGATGTTCCGCGAGATCGCGCTGTGGTGCGGCACCCGGCACACGCGCGGCTGGGCCAAGCGCTACAACGCGCGCGCTGTCATCTACGGACACCTGCACATCCCCGGCGTGCAGCGGATCGACGACGTCGACCACATCGAGGTCTCTCTCGGCTACCCCGAAGAATGGAAGCGTCAGACCAACCGTCCCACGTGGCCGTACCCGGTGATGGAGGTGCAGCAATGATCGACAAAGAGCTGTTCCCTGACCCGGCGCGGGTGGTGTACATGCGTATCGACGACACCGCAGAGACCACCGACCTGACTAACTACAACGACCTGCATCCAGAGGAAAGGGTGGTGGTCAGCCGGGCCGTCGACATTCGGAAGAGTGAATTCGGCGATGCCCGCTGGTGCGCTCACCGCGCGCTGCAAGAGCTCGGGTTGGAATCGGCAGGCTCGATCCTCAAGGGTGAGAAGGGAATGCCGCTGTGGCCGGACGGTTACACAGGCTCCCTTACCCACACGGAAGGTTTGCGCGTTGCCGTCGCCGCCCCGTCGAGCGAGTTGCTCTCCGTCGGCATTGACGCTGAGCCTGCCGAGCCGTTGCCCGAAGGCGTGCTCGACCAGATCGCACGCTCAACCGAACGCCACTGGGTGGATAAGCAAAAGTCTGCCGGCAATGCGTGGGCAGACCGCCTGTTGTTCTGCGCGAAGGAAGCCACCTACAAGGCGTGGTTCCCCATGACGCGGCAGTGGCTCGGTTTCGAAGATGCCGAGATCGAAATCCGCTCCGACGGCACCTTCATCGCGTACCTCCTGGTGCGGCCCACTCCGGTCCCGTATATCCGCGGCCGGTGGGTCGTGCGCGGAGGGTACGTCTACGCCTCGACGTTCGTGCCGGCGTCACAGCGTCGAGGGACGGGCGACAAAGAGCGTCGATAAGCGCTTGCCCTTTTCGCGAACAAGCGCCACGGCGCGGCCATCCGGTCCCACAGCGGCGTGAACGCCGTCGAGCCCGCGCGGCTCGAGCCACTTGCCCATGGCCAGCGCAGCGTATTCGTCAGCGGTGACGTTCAAGACGGGCCACGCGGCAGTGAGCGCTTCATCGAGCGAGAGCGACAACGCGGGGGAGTCCTCGAGCCGCTCGAGCGTGCGCGCGTGCTCCAACGTGAAAGGGCCGACTGCTTCACGGCGCAGCGCCGTCAGGTGCCCACCCACTCCGAGCGCCTCGCCCATGTCCCGGGCGAGCGAGCGAATATACGTTCCCGAAGAGCAGTGCACCCGTGCATCCACGTCGACGAAGGAACCCTCGCGGCGGATGCCGGCGACGTCGAAAGAAAACACTGTCACCGGCCGCGCCGGGATGGTCACCTCTTTGCCTTCGCGGACGAGCTCATGGGCGCGCTTGCCGTCGATTTTGATGGCAGAGACTTTCGACGGCACCTGCATGATCTCCCCGGTGAGTGCAGTGACCTGCTCCATGACCTGTTCGTCGGTGAGCGTGGACGCGTCGGTCTCAGCGAGGACATCGCCCTCGGCATCGTCGGTGCTGGTGGAGGCACCGAGGCGGATCGTGGTCGCATAGACCTTGTCATCGGCCACCAGGTGCGCAAGCAGCTTCGTGCCGCGCTCAATGCCCGCGACCAGCACACCAGTGGCCATCGGGTCGAGCGTTCCCGCATGTCCCACCTTGCGCGTTTCGAAGAACCTGCGTAGCCGCGCGACCACATCATGGCTGGTCATCCCTGCCGGTTTATTCACGACGACAATGCCGGCGTGTGCCAGCGGATCGGTGTGGTTGGCGGTGTGCGCATCAGAGTTCATGGATCCAACCCTATGCACTACTCTGGCGCGGGTGGATATTTTGTCTGGGCTCGAGGACATTCCCGCTGATCTTAAGGACCCGGTAGTCACCATCGGCGTGTTTGACGGTGTGCACCGCGGCCACCAGATGCTGATCACCCGGGCGGTTGAGCACGCCCAAGCGGCCGGAGTGCCCAGCGTGGTCATGACGTTCGACCCGCACCCCGTCGCCGTGTTCGCGCCCGACCAGACACCGCCTGTATTGCTTCCGCTCGCCGAGCGCGCTCGTCTCATCGCGGACCTCGGTGTGGACTACATGCTCGTCATCGACTTCACCCGGGAGCTCGCAGGCGAGAGCCCGGAGGAGTACTTCGAGTCGGTGATCGTCAATAAGCTGCACGCCTCCCGCGTTGTCGTCGGCGAGAATTTCACGTTCGGTGCAGGCGCCTCCGGCACCGCGCAGACCATGCTGGCGCTCGGTGAAAGGTACCGCGTCGACGTCGATGTCGTTTCCTTGCTTTTCGACGGATCCGCCCGCATCTGCTCCACCTCCATCCGCTCCGCACTGCGCGACGGTGACGTCGCCGGGGCAGCCGAATTCCTCGGCAGGGAATTCTCCATCACCGCCCCGGTGGAGCGCGGCGCCGGCCGCGGCGGGCGCGAACTGGGCTACCCGACAGCGAACCAGTACGTCGCCGACACCGATGCGGTACCTGGCGACGGGGTCTACGCCGGCTGGTTCACTGTCCTCGACTCCGGGTCGGACAGCCAAGCAGTTCGAATCGATGGCGATATGGAACTCGGGATCCGCTATCCAGCTGCGATTTCGGTGGGCACTAACCCGACCTTCGGCGACGACCGACGCAGCGTCGAATCGTTCGTTCTCGACCGCGATGCGGACCTCTACGACCGCGTCGCCCGTGTCGAGTTCATCGCCAAGGTGCGCGACATGGTCAAGTTCGACTCTGTCGATGAGCTGCTGGAAAACATGGCCCGCGATGTCGCACGGGTCCGCGAAATCCTGTCCTAGCCCGTCGGTGCCTGTAGGGCCTAACGGCTAGTGTGGTGTCCCATGAGCAAAAAGATGATTCTGGATCTGGACACCGGCATCGACGACGCGCTCGCCTTGGCGTACGCCCTCGGTTCCGAGGAAGTCGACCTCATCGGTGTGACCGGCACCTACGGCAACGTGCTGGTGGACACCGGTGTGCGCAACTCCCTGGCCATCCTCGAGTTGTTCGGCCGCACCGACGTGCCGGTCTTCGCGGGACCGGACCACGCACGAGTGAAGGACTCCTTTGAGGTGCTGGAGATCTCCGAGTTCATCCACGGAGTCAACGGCGTTGGAGAGGCGCAGTTGCCGGAGCCGACTCGCTCGGTGGAGGAAAAGTCCGCGGTGGACTTCCTCGTGGAGTCGGTGGAACAGTACGGAGACGACTTGGTCATTGTCCCGACTGGCCCGTCGACGACGATTGCCGCTGCGATCGAGGCTAGCGATTCCTTCGCTAAGAAGGCCCACATTGTCATGATGGGCGGTGCGCTGACCGTCCCTGGCAACGTGGCACCGTGGGCCGAGGCGAACGTCAACCAGGACCCCGAAGCTACTGATCTGCTCTTCCGCCGGGCTAAGGACGTCACTATGATCGGCCTCGACGTCACCCTGCAGACGTTGCTCACCTACGACGAGACTGCGAAGTGGGAAGCACTGGGCACCCCGGGCGGAGACTTCTTAGCCGCTGCCACGAACTACTACATCAAGGCCTACGACACCACGGCCCCGCACCTGGGTGGCTGCGGCCTGCACGACCCGCTGGCTGTCGGTGTGGCGATCGACCCGTCGCTGGTGACCACCATCGACATCAACCTCAAGGTCGACACAGAAGGGGAGACCCGCGGCCGCACAATCGGCGACGAGACCCGGCTCAACGACGAGGAGAAGACGGCGCGGGTTGCTGTTGGCGTCGATAAGCAGCGCTTCTTGGATGAGTTCATGCGGCGCATCACCGCGCTCGCCGCGAACTCCTCACGCAGTGGCGATTAGGATCTCGCACGGCACGTGCGTTAACATGCTCATTCGGCCGTGAAACCAACGACTGTGGTCCGCAGCAGTCCTTCCCACGGCCAGATCCGAAGATTGCGGACTGAAACAAACAAGGAGAAACACTCATGGCTCTTTCCACTGAGAAGAAGGCTGAAATCCTCAAGGAGTACGGCGTCCACGAGACCGACACCGGCTCCCCGGAGGCTCAGGTCGCACTGCTGACCGAGCGCATCAACAACCTGACCGAGCACCTGAAGACCCACAAGCACGACCACCACTCCCGTCGTGGCCTGCTGCTGCTCGTCGGTCGCCGCCGCGGTCTGCTGAAGTACCTGCGCGAGAACAATGTTGAGCGTTACCGTGACCTCATCGCTCGCCTGGGGCTGCGCCGCTAAGCCCACGCGCTGAAGCGCACAGCGCCTCGTGCCCAGTTCTTCTGAACTGGGCATTTTTCATGCCCACCTGGTAGTATGCCGGGGTGTTGCAAGTCAAACATGCGGCGGCACCGATGATCGCCGAATCAACCCCCCAGAAAGGGATCTTTTGAGCAAGAACAAGCACACCCCGGACAACGCTGTTGAGGTCAATGTCGACGAGGAGTTCGGGATCACCGAATCCGTCGCTGTTCTGGACAACGGTGACTTCGGTGAGCGCACCATTCGTTTCGAGACGGGCCAGCTGGCACGCCAGGCTGGCGGGTCGGTGACGACCTACCTCGACGATGACACGATGCTGCTGTCCACTGTGACCGCATCCAACCAGCCGCGCGAGGGTTTTGACTTCTTCCCGCTGACCGTCGACGTGGAAGAGCGCATGTACGCCGCGGGCAAGATTCCGGGTTCGTTCTTCCGCCGCGAGGGCCGTCCCTCCACCGAGGCTATTCTGGCCTGCCGCCTGATCGACCGTCCACTGCGCCCGACGTTTGTGAAGGGTCTGCGCAACGAGGTGCAGGTTGTGGTCACGGTCATGAGCTGGAACCCGGAGGAGTACTACGACGTCGTTGCCATCAACGGTGCATCCGCCGCAACGCAGCTGTCCGGCCTGCCGGTCTCGGGCGCTGTCGGTGGTGTGCGCATGGCGCTCATCGCCGATGACCAGCACCCGGATGGCCAGTGGGTCGCGTTCCCGAACCACGAGCAGCATGAAGCCGCTGTGTTCGAGATGGTCGTTGCCGGCCGCATTGTGGAAAAGAAGAAGGGGCGGAAGAAGGTCCAGGATGTCGCGATCATGATGGTCGAGGCAGGTGCGGGCGCTAACGCCGTGAAGCTTATCGACGGTGGCGCTCCCGCCCCCACCGAGCGCACCGTCGCCGAGGGCCTGGAGGCTGCTAAGCCCTTCATCCAGACTCTGTGCGAGGCGCAGAACGCTTTGGCAGACAAGTCCGCGAAGGAAACCCAGGACTTCCCGCTGTTCCCGCCGTACTCCGACGAGGTCTTCGACGCTGTGGAGAAGAAGGCGTCCAAGAAGCTGTCGAAGCTCTTGACCATCCCGGGCAAGCACGAGCGCGATGACGCGACCAACGAGTACATGGAAGAGATCGAGGCAGATCTGCTCGAGACTTTCGCTGGCGAGGATGCAAGCAAGGAAATTCGCGCCGCATACAACGCGGTGATGAAGCAGATCGTCCGCGACAAGATCCTTTCCGAGGGCTTCCGTATTGACGGCCGCGGTGTCACCGACATCCGCGACCTCGAGGTCGAGGTCGAGCTCATCCCGCGTGCGCACGGCTCCTCCCTGTTCGAGCGCGGCGAGACCCAGATCCTCGGTGTGACCACCCTGGACATGCTGAAGATGGAGCAGCAGCTGGACTCCCTCCACCCGGAGACGTCCAAGCACTACATCCACCACTACAACTTCCCGCCGTACTCCACCGGTGAGACTGGCCGGGTTGGCTCTCCGAAGCGCCGCGAGATCGGCCACGGTGCTCTCGCCGAGCGCGCCCTGATTCCGGTCATTCCGTCGAAGGAGGACTTCCCGTACACGATCCGCCAAGTGTCGGAGGCTCTCGGCTCTAATGGATCGACCTCCATGGGTTCTGTTTGTGCCTCCACGCTGTCGCTGTACAACGCTGGTGTGCCGCTGGCTGCTCCGGTGGCCGGCATCGCCATGGGCCTTGTTTCTGGTGAGGTCGACGGTGAGACCAAGTACGTGGCACTGACCGATATCCTCGGTGCTGAGGACGCGTTCGGCGACATGGACTTCAAGGTCGCTGGTACGTCCGAGTTCATCACCGCCTTGCAGCTGGACACCAAGCTCGACGGTATCCCGTCCGACGTTTTGGCCAGCGCTCTGGAGCAGGCGAAGGAAGCCCGCGAGACCATCCTGGACACCATGGCTGAGGTCATCGAGGGGCCGGATGAGATGAGCGCGCTTGCCCCGAAGATCACCACTGTGCGCGTCCCCGTCTCCAAGATCGGTGAGGTCATCGGCCCGAAGGGCAAGACCATCAACCAGATCACCGAGGACACCGGCGCTGACGTCTCAATCGAAGACGACGGCACGATCTACGTGTCCGCCGCTACCGGTGAGGCTGCTGACGCTGCGATCGAGCAGATCAACTCGATCGCCAACCCGCAGCAGCCGAAGGTGGGGGAGCGCTACTTGGGCACCGTGGTCAAGACGGTCGCGTTCGGCGCGTTCGTCTCGCTCACCCCGGGCCGCGACGGCCTGGTGCACATCTCCAAGCTCGGCGGCGATAAGCGCATTGAGAACGTCGAGGATGTGGTCAACGTCGGCGACAAGATCGAGGTGGAGATCGCGGACATCGACAACCGCGGCAAGATCTCGTTGGTCCCGGTCTCTGAGGACGAAGACGAGAACTAAGCCGAAAACAAAGTCCCTCCGATCCGGCTGATAACCGGGTCGGAGGGAATCGCGGAGAAGCGCCCCACGGGGCGTTTTTCTATTTCTCGAAGTCGACGACTAGGCGCGTTGGGTTCTCCAGGATGCTCACCTTGTACGGGCGGGTGTCCTTCAGGCCCACGAAGTACTGGGATGCGCCCTCGAACGTGCCTTGGTTCACGACATCTACGACCGCACCGCTAGCCAAACCCAGGTTGGTCTTGCCCGCGTACTTGTGGTCCGGGGTCATATCCAGCGAGGTGCCGTGGATGAGCAATTCGAAGTGCGCATCGCCGGGCACCTCGACCGGATTGCCCGACGTATGCTGGCGCGGATCATCCGTGTATCCAGCGTGGAACCTCGGTTGACCGGTTCCTTCGAACTCGAAGACAAGGCGGTCGTAATTCTCGTGGCTACCCACGCGGATATCGGTCGTGCGCAGTTCCGCGGGGTCGCCGTCGAACTGCTCTGTGGGTTCAGTGCTGAAGTCGCCGTCAGCGCCGGGTTGCATGTCTGCGGCCCCCAGTGTGTTCTGCTGGCCATCTTCCGTTCCTGTCGGCTTCGTCGCAGAGTTTTCCGCGTCCTTATCGGCAGTGTCGGCATCAGGGTTTGTGGAGGTGCTCATCTGGGGTTCTGGAACGGTGTCGCCGGTGTCGCAGGCAGAAAGAGCAAGACCAGCCGCCGCGAGGACAGCGACAGCCGTTGAGGCATGTGTCTTCTTCTGTGGTGTGTGTTTCATATGTGACAGCCTAGCTGGGTGCGGACTCCGGAGCGGTTGCGACGGGCCGGGGACAGCACGCAACGGTGGCGAACGGCGGCCAGCGATGCCGCGCTAAGGTGGTCCAGAGAAAACAGACGAAGCAAAGTGCGACAGAAAGGGCAACGCATGACTATCAAGGTGGGAGTTCTCGGAGCGAAGGGCCGCGTGGGCTCGGCAGTCGTGGCGGGTGTGAACGCCGCTGAGGACTTGGAACTGGTCGCAGAGGTTGACGCAGGCGATTCTTTGGATCTCCTCACCGACAACGGTGCTGAGGTCGTGGTGGACTTCACCACCCCGGGCGTGGTCATGGACAACCTGGAGTTCTGCATCAATAACGGCATTCACGCCGTGGTGGGCACGACTGGTTTCGACGAGGAGCGTTACGGCCAGGTGCGTTCCTGGCTCGAGGCCAACCAGGGCGTCGGTGTACTCATCGCGCCGAACTTCGCTATCTCCGCTGTGCTGGCCATGGCGTTCGCCCGCCAAGCAGCTCCGTTCTTCGACTCTGCAGAGGTCGTGGAGTACCACCACCCGAACAAGCTTGACGCTCCGTCGGGCACGGCGGTGAAGACCGCCCAGGGCATTGCGCAGGCCCGCAAGGACGCCGGCATGGGCGCCATGCCTGATGCGACAGAGCAGGCTCTCGACGGTTCACGCGGTGCCGATGTCGACGGTGTCCACGTGCACGCCGTGCGCATGCAGGGCATGGTCGCCCACGAGGAAATCATCTTCGGCACCACCGACCAGTCCCTGACCATCCGCCAGGATTCCTATGGGCGTGACTCGTTCGTGCCGGGTGTACTGACGGGTGTTCGGAACGTCGATAAGCACGCGGGACTGACGATCGGCCTGGACTCCTACCTGGGGCTGTAATGACGCAAAGCAGGAATCTCGATGTCCAACTGATCGCCGCAACTTCGTTTGCGGCGCCAGCGGATGTCGCGTGGGAGCAGGATGGGCAGGCCACGGATGCCGAAGCACTCGTGGAGTTCGCGGGCCGGGCGTGTTACGAGACCTTCGACAAGCCCAACCCGCACACCGCTGCCAACGACGCGTACCTGCGACACATCCTCGAAGTCGGGCACGACGCGTTGCTCGAGCACGCCACCGCGACGCTGTACATCCGCGGGCTGTCGCGTTCTGCAGGCAACGAGTTGCTGCGCCACCGCCACCTGTCGTTTTCGCAGTTGAGCCAGCGCTTTGTGCCTGCCGCTGAAGCAGATGTGGTCATCCCGGACGCGATCGCGGACGACGCGGACCTCAAACGCATCTTCCTCGCCGCTGTCGAGGAATCGCGCTTCGTCTACGAGGAGCTTTTGGGCGCGCTGGAGGAGAACACTGAGGACGAGCCGAACGCGCTGCTGCGCAAGAAGAAGGCCCGCCAGGCCGCGCGCGCGATCCTGCCGAACGCCACTGAGACGCGCTTCGTGGTCACCGGCAACTACCGCGCCTGGCGCGGCTTCATTGCGGCGCGCGCCAGTGAACACGCTGACGTGGAAATCCGCGCGCTCGCCATCGCGTGCTTAGAGATTCTTAAAAAGCAAGCACCAGCGCTTTTCGACGACTTCCTCATCAGCACGCTTGCCGACGGTTCCGTCATGGCCACCAGCCCGTACGCCGGATAGTAACCTGTTGAGCTATGGGCATTACTAAGAATGAATTAGGAACCGTCGGCGTCGCCATGGCCACCCCGTTCGACAGCAACGGTGACCTGGATCTCGAGACAGGCCGGAGGTTGGCGGCCCACCTCGTAGACAACGGGGTCGACCTGCTGATCTTGGGTGGCACGACCGGAGAATCGCCGACCACGTCCGCCGATGAGAAGCTCCAGTTGATCACAGCGGTGCGCGAGGAGCTCGGCGACCGCGTCAAGATCATGGCCGGCTCGGGCACGAACGACACCCGCTCCTCGATCGAGCTGTCGCGGGCCTCCCGCGACGCCGGCGCAGACTCCCTGCTGGTTGTCACCCCGTACTACTCCAAGCCGTCTCAAGCGGGACTTCTCGCTCACTTCAGCGCTGTGGCGGAGGCGACGGAACTGCCGATCTGCCTCTACGACATTCCCGGCCGCTCCGCGATCCCCATCGCCGGCGACACCATCCGCGCGTTGGCGGAACTGCCTACCGTCAAAGCCGTGAAGGATGCGAAGGGCGACATGCTGGAGGCCACCGCGATTATCAATGACACGGGGCTGGACTGGTACTCTGGCGACGACGTTCTCAACCTGCCGTGGTTCTCCCTCGGCGCGATCGGTGTGATCTCCGTGATTGCGCACGCCGCACCAGGGTTGATGAGAGAAATGGTGACAAGCTTCGAGGAAGGCGACCTCGCCCGAGCCCGGGAAATCAACGCCAACACCATGTGCGTGCTCGCTGGACAGCAGGCCGTGCTTGGTGGAGTGACATTTGCAAAGACAGCCCTGCGCTTGCAGGGCATCGAGGTCGGAGACCCCCGTCTGCCCATCGTCGCACCCGACGAGAAGCAGCTGGAGGCGCTGCGACGTGACATGGAAAAGGCTGGAGTCCTTTAAATATGAATGAATCCCGTAACCGCTCCCGCAAGGTGTCCCGCAAGGCGGGCCCCCCAGAGGCCGGCGACCAGCAACCGGTGTTCCAGACCCCGGACACCCCGCCCGCCGACAACAATGCCGATGCCGGCAACGACCGTGGGGGCCGGGATAACCAGGGCTCCAACAATAACGGCGGCGGCAACGGCAAGAACGACAACGGCGGCAACGGTGGCGGTTCGAACAACGGCGGTAACCGCTCTGGCAACAACCGCGGCGGAAACGGTGGCAACGGCGGAAATGGCGGCGGTGGCAACAACCGTGGCCGTGGACGCGGACGTGGCGGCCGTGGGGGAGGCCGCGGTGACAACCGCCGTAACCCAATGAAGTCGATGCAGGGTGCGGACCTGACGAAGCGTCTGCCCGCCCCGCAGAAGCCGGCAAACGGTGCGCTGCGTATTTACGCGCTCGGCGGCATCTCTGAGATCGGCCGCAACATGACCGTGTTCGAGTACAACGGCCGCCTGCTCATTGTGGACTGCGGTGTGCTCTTCCCGTCTTCGGACGAGCCGGGTGTGGATCTCATCCTGCCGGACTTCGGTCCGATCGAGAACAAGCTGGATAAGGTTGAGGCGCTCGTGGTCACGCACGGGCACGAGGACCACATCGGCGCGATTCCGTGGCTGCTCAAGCTGCGCCCGGACATCCCGATTTACTCCGCGCGCTTCACCAACGCGCTCATCGCGGCCAAGACCCGCGAACACCGCCAGAAGCCGAAGCTGCACGAGGTCAACGAGAAGTCGGAGATCACAGCAGGCCCGTTCAACCTGCGCTTCTGGCGCGTGGGCCACTCGATTCCGGACTGCCTCGGTGTGGTGATCAAGACCGGTGCCGGCACCGTATGCATGACCGGTGACATCAAGCTGGACATGACCCCGTACGACAACAAGCCGACGGACCTGCCCGCGCTGGCCCGCTACGGCGACGAGGGCATCGACCTGTTCCTCTGCGACTCCACGAACGCCACCATTCCGGGCATCTCCAGTTCGGAGGCCGGCATCGAGGAGACACTGATCCGCCTTGTCCAGGGCGCGAAGCAGCGCGTCGTCCTCGCATCCTTCGCCTCGAACGTGTCCCGCGTGCAAATGGCGATCAACGCTGCGGTGGCGTCGGGCCGCAAGGTCGCCTTCAACGGCCGCTCCATGATCCGCAACATGGAGATCGCGGAGAAGATGAGCATGCTCAAGGCTCCGCGCGGCACGATCATCCCGATCGAAGAGGCCGCGAAGATGGCCCCGCACCGCGTCATGCTCATCACCACCGGTACGCAGGGTGAGCCGATGGCGGCACTGTCGCGCATGTCGCGCCGCGAACACCGCCAGATCACGGTACGTGACGGCGACCTGATCATCCTGTCCTCCTCGCTCATTCCGGGCAACGAGGAAGCGGTCTTCGCCGTGATCAACAACCTCGCCCAGATCGGTGCGACGGTGGTGACCAACGAGGACGCCCACGTCCACGCGTCCGGTCACGGTTACGCCGGCGAGCTGCTGTTCCTCTACAACATTGCTCGCCCGCGCAACGCCATGCCGGTCCACGGTGAGTGGCGTCACCTGCGTGCCAACAAGGAGCTGGCAATTGCGACTGGCGTGAAGCCAGAGAACACTGTTCTGGCGCAGAACGGTGTGGTCGTGGACATGGTCGACGGCAAGATCACGGTCGCTGGCCAGTACCAGGTTGGTCACCTCTACGTCGATGGCACCACGATGGGCGATGTCGACCCGGATGTTCTGGCGGACCGCACTTCACTGGCATCCGGCGGTGTCATCTCCATTACCTGTCTGATCGACGACCGCACAGGCAGCCTCATCGAGAAGCCGAAGGTGTCTACCACAGGTCTCATCGACGATGATCGTGGTGTCGTCCCGGTCATCCAGGAGCTGGTGGAGACCACCATGTCTGACCTGGCTGCCGAGGGTGAGAATGACCCGTACCGCATGGTGCAGCAGCTGCGCCGGCGCATTTCCCGCACCATCGAGCAGAAGTACAAGCGCGAGCCAGTCATTCTGCCGACCGTGGTGCCGATGAACACCGACGACATCACCCCGGCGTCGCCCGAGGAGATCGCGGAGTCCCGCGAGTCGCTGTAGACGAGCATTGCTTATCGACGCGCCCTGCCGTAGTAACGGCAGGGCGTTTCCTTGTCATCTGGGCGCTAAATGCGCACAGCCTCGCTCGCCCCAGCCGCGCTAGGCTGGGGCTCATGTCGTTTCAGCAAAAAGAACGCGAGAAGCTCGCCGAACTCATGCTCGAGGTCGGCCCCGATGCCCCGACTTTGTGCGAGGGCTGGACTACCTATGACCTAGCAGCCCACCTGTTCATCCGCGAGCACCGCACGCACCTCGCGGGTGGGTACGTCGTATCGGCCCTCAAAGACTTGACTCGATCTGCGCAGGAGAAAGCCAAGCAGCAAGAGTCGTATGAGCACTTGGTCAACGAGTGGGCGGCGGGACCACCGCTGCACATCAAGCCTCTGGACAGCTTCATGAACGTCTCCGAGAACTTCATCCACCATGAGGACGTGCGTCGCGGTTCCGGCACCGTAGAACCACGCGAGTTCTCTCGCGCTGTCGAGACGAAGCTGATGGGCGCAGCCAAGATGATGGGGAAGATGGCCTTGACGTCCTCTGACGTGCCGGTGGTGCTCACCCCGCCGAACCACCCTCCCGTCACGCTCGGCGGCAAGCGCGGTGTCGCTGAGCAAGGCGACCGCGTCGTGCGCGTGAAAGGCGAGCCGGGCGAGTTGCTGCTCTGGGTCACCGGCCGCGACGCCGTCCAAGTCGAAATCGAGGGCAACGAGGCGGACATCCAGGAAGTCAAGCGCCAGTTCTAGTCTTTAGACTTGACGCTCATTCTCCACCATTGAACCGCTGAAACCGGTGTGGCGTATGTGACTTGAGGTGTGCTGGCCATTAACATGGTGACCATGTCTGTCACCAGTACCCAGCGCCGCGGCGGCGCGCGCAACACCGGCGGAACTCGCCCGTACCGCGGCCGCTCTACGTCCGATTCCACCGGCTCCACACGCGCAGCCGACACCGCCAACGAGCGTGTCGGCTCTGCTGTCGGCGCCGTCGGGCGCGGGCTGGGCAACGCCGCTCGCGAGGCCACCAGCTCATTCCGCACCGTCGGTGGGGGAGCCAGCGGCGGGCGCGGCCGTAAGCGCCGCGACGAGAACTTGCTTGACGACTCTCAGCCCACCACCGGCCGCGGATCCCGCACCTTGACCCCTGAAGAGGCATACGCCGACGAGACCACCCCGAAGTCGACACGGCGCAAGCGGACGACGCGCGACACTTCTCCCGCAACGGAACCCGCAGCTGATTCCCGTTCTGCTGACGCTGATTATGCCGACGACGCTGTGGGGCTCAACGGCCGACGCGTTGACGCGATCGGCCTTGTGCTCATCGGCCTAGCGGCGATCCTTGGCGCTTCGGTGTGGTTGGATATTGCCGGCCCGGTCGGGGCGGCCATTGCGAACGGGACCCACTGGGTCATTGGTGCCGGCGCTCTCGTGCTGCCCGTGATCCTCGTCTGCGTTGCCATCGCGATCATGCTCCGCCTGGGGTCGAACGCGTCCGAGCGCGCGCACAGCGGTTTGGGTCTGACCATCATCGGCATCTGCATGCTCGGTCTGATCCACATCTTCGCCGGAACGCCCGAAACATGGGAAGGCCGACGCGTCGCCGGGGGTGCGATCGGCGCTTTCGTCGGTGGCCCGCTCAGCGCAGGCTTTAGCCCGTACGTCGCTGTGCCGCTGCTGATTCTCGTCATCGTCTACGCTGCGCTGTTGGCTACGGGTATTACCGTGCGTGAATCCTTCGACTACATCCGCGCACTGTTCCGCAGCATCGCTGACAATGCGCGCACGCCCGACCCGGAGGACGACCTCGCCGACGATGACATGTACGGCCATGTCGAAGACGACCTCGATAACATCGCCGAGGGTCGCTCACGCCGCCCGCGCGGGTCCAGCGCTCGCGTAGAGCCCACGCTTTTCGACGTCCCCACCGACAGCAACTACGACGACTACGACGACTACGACCAGGTCGACCGTGGCGGTGGCGCTAACCGCACCCAAGTGCTGGACCCGCAGGCAGAACCACCGCGGAAGAAGCGTTCGACCCGCAAGAAGGTCGCTGTCGCACCGACCACCGTGGACGACGACATCGACGGCACTGACATTGACGGTGCCGACACCCACGCAACGGACACCGCTGACGCTGCTGACTCTGCAGACCCTGTCGCGCAGTCGCGTGAGCAGATGCGCCAGGCGATCATCGCTCGCTCCGGCATTGACGCATCGGCTGTGCCCGCATCTACTCCGAACTCGGAGAAGGAGAAGGCGAAGTCCGGCCAGGCCGACAAGGGTGACGCCGCTGACCAACCTCAGGCGCGTGAGCCGGAGACGTGGTCGCAGACGGATTACACGGTGCCGTCGACAAGCTTGCTCGTGGCTGGCCAAGCGCCGAAGACACGCACTGAGGCCAATGACCGGATGATCGAGGCGATCACCGATGTCTTCGAGGAGTTCAATGTCGACGCCCGCGTGACCGGGTTCTCGCGTGGTCCGACAGTCACGCGTTATGAGGTCGAGCTCGGCCCCGGTGTGAAGGTCTCCAAGATCACCAACTTGCAGTCCAACCTGGCGTACGCCGTGGCAACCGACAACGTCCGTCTGCTCACCCCGATCCCCGGCAAATCTGCTGTGGGTATTGAGGTCCCCAACGCCGACCGTGAGATGGTCCGCCTGCGCGACGTGCTCGAAGCGCCGAATGTGCGTGGCGACCATGACCCGATGCTCATCGGCCTGGGAAAGAACATCGAAGGCGATTTCGTGTCCGCGTCGGTGCAGAAGATGCCGCACCTGCTGGTGGCGGGTTCGACCGGTTCCGGTAAGTCGGCGTTTGTGAACTCGATGCTGGTGTCACTGCTGACGCGCGCAACGCCGGAAGAGGTGCGCCTGATCCTCGTTGACCCGAAGATGGTCGAGCTCACCCCGTACGAAGGCATCCCGCACCTGATCACCCCGATCATCACGCAGCCGAAGAAGGCCGCGGCCGCCCTGCAGTGGCTCGTGGAGGAGATGGAGCAGCGCTACATGGACATGAAGTCCGCGCGCGTGCGCCACATCAAGGACTTCAACAAGAAGGTCCGCTCCGGCGAGCTACAGGCGCCTCCGGGGTCCGAGCGTGAAATGCGTCCGTACCCGCTCATCATCTGCGTCGTTGACGAGCTGGCCGACCTCATGATGACCGCGCCGAAGGAGATCGAGGATTCCATTGTCCGCATCACCCAGAAGGCGCGCGCGGCGGGCATCCACCTGGTGCTGGCCACGCAGCGTCCGTCTGTCGACGTTGTCACCGGCCTGATCAAGACGAACGTGCCGTCGCGCCTCGCATTTGCCACGTCTTCTCTGACGGACTCCCGCGTCATCCTGGATCAGGGCGGCGCCGAGAAGCTCATTGGTATGGGTGACGGCCTGTTCATCCCGCAGGGCGCTGGCAAACCGCAGCGTCTGCAGGGTGCTTTCGTGTCCGACGAGGAGATCCAGGCCGTTGTGGACGCCGTCAAGGAGCAGGGCGAGCCGCATTACACCGAGGGTGTCACCGAGGAGAAGGCTGCCGAGAAGAAGGACATTGACGAGGAGATCGGCAAGGACATGGACGACCTCCTCGAGGCCGTCGAGCTTGTGGTCACCTCCCAGCTCGGCTCCACGTCCATGCTGCAGCGCAAACTGCGCATCGGCTTTGCCAAAGCCGGCCGCTTGATGGACCTAATGGAAACCCGCGGCGTCGTCGGCCCGTCCGAGGGCTCAAAGGCCCGCGAGGTGCTGGTCAAGCCGGAAGAGCTGGACACCATCTTGTGGATGATCAAGGGTGCGGATCCAGCAGACGCGCCCAAGGAGGTGCTCGAGGAGCAAGCACTGCAGGAGGAGAGCTCCTCTGATGCTGACTCCGTTTCGAACGACGGCGCCGACGCCGATCCCCAGACCGTGAAGGCCGCCTACAATCCGACCGGTGGAGCATTCTAAATGGGAGTCGATGGCTCCCGTCTGCGGGTGTCGGTCGTTCTGTTCGACGATGTAGAGCTACTAGATGTCGCCGGACCTGTCGAGGTTTTTTCCAAGGTCGACGACATCGAAGTGGAGATGCTGTCGGCGGACGGCGCGTCTGTTACAACCTCCCAAGGGGTTCGCCTAGGTGTAGACGGGGAACTCAGTGCGAAATCTGGAGACGTCCTCTTCGTCCCCGGGGGTCTGGGTACCCGCCAGCTCGTGAAAGACGAGAGTTTTCTGACCGACTTGAAGTCTTTGGCCGCCGATTCGCAGATCTTGATGTCGGTATGCACCGGTTCGGGACTATTGGCGGCCGCCGGGCTACTCGAAGGATACGCTGCAACGAGCAATAAGAATGCGTTCGCCTGGGCGACCACGTTCGGCAGCGCTATCGAATGGCGTCGCTCCGCACGGTGGGTTCATGACCGTGATCGGTGGACATCGTCGGGAGTCACTGCCGGAATCGATACGGCGGCCGCCTTCATCGCGCATCGTTTCGGCTTTGATGCCATCGCTGAGGTTGCGGGCTCGATTGAGCTGCGACTTAATCTTGACCCCGAGGATGACCCGTTCGCTGTTTAAACCACAGTGCAGCGGGCCAGGGTGTGTGGCGGCCGCGACGATCAAGTAGGGTTGCTTCCTGTTGGAGGGGAGTACCCCAAAAGCGCCTCGGATCGTCAACACGGTTCGACGGGCGGCCGCATGGTCGCGCGTTGCCCGGTCCAGGCGGCCCGCCGTCGTAACGCGCAGGTGGGGGAGACCTCCGGTCCGTACCCGTTTTGACCGGAGGTCACATCATGCACGTCCCTTTGTGGATCTGGCTTGTCACGTCGGCAGTCATCCTCGGCTTCTTCATCTTTGACTTCGTCTCCCACGTCCGCACCCCGCACGAGCCCTCCATGAAGGAATCGGGTGGTTGGGCTGCGTTCTACATGACCATGGCGGCGATCTTCGGCGGCATTGCCTGGTGGCAGTGGGACGCGGAGCACGGCGTGCAATTCTTCACCGGTTACATCACCGAGCTGTCGCTGTCGGTGGATAACCTCTTCGTCTTTGCGCTGATCATGGGCGCCTTCAAGATTCCACGCGCGTACCAGCAGAAGGTGCTGCTCATCGGAATCGTCATGGCGCTCGTGTTCCGCCTGATCTTCATTCTGCTGGGGGCTGTGATCATCTCGGCGTGGTCGTGGGTGTTCTACATCTTCGCCGCGTTCCTGCTCTACACGGCGATCAAGCTGGTGTATGACGAGGCTACCGATCAACCGGAGACCGACCCGAACGACATGCTGGTGGTCAAGACGCTGCGCAAGGCTATCCCGGTGACGCAGTCCTACCACGGCGACAAACTCATGTCTGTCACCGAAGCAGGCAAGAAGGCCGTCACCCCGCTGTTCGTGGCCCTGCTGGCGATCGGCTTCATCGACGTGATGTTCGCCTTCGATTCCATCCCGGCCATCTTCGGTATCACCACCGAACCGTTCCTCGTCTTCACCGCAAACGCTTTCGCGCTGCTCGGCTTGCGCCAGCTGTACTTCCTGCTCAACGGTTTGCTGGACAAGCTGGTGTACCTGCCGTACGGCCTGGCCGTGGTGCTGGGATTCATCGGAATCAAGCTTTTGCTCCACGCCCTGCATGAGAACAACCTGCCGTTCATCAACGGCGGCGAAGGCTTTGCAGTGCCTGAGATTGGCACGGTCACCTCGCTCGTTGTGATTGTCGGCGTGCTGGCCATTACCGCCATCGCTTCTCTGATCAAAGAACGCCAGATGGTCAAGAACGGCGAAAAGGACCCGAACGGCCCGCAGTTCCACATCGATTACGACGACCACGGCAACCGCCGCAAGGTCGACCCGGACGGCAACCACCTCGAGTGGATTGATGACCCTGCGACGTCCGGCAAGGGCGACCACACCGCCACTGGATCGCGCGACACCGGCCACCTCGACGTCTCACGCGGCGGCCAGCAAGCGTAACCGTCGCAGGCGGAGCTAGAACGCGTTGATCACCGGGTTCCACTCGCGGATTTCCCGGTCTGCGAGCGCTCCCGCCTCGGTGTAGGGGTCCGCGGCGAGAATCTCCTCGAGAGCCGCCCGGTCCGCCACGCGGAAGAGAATAAGCGACTGGGCGTCGCCCTCGAACGGCCCGGCCGCGACCACGATGCCGTCGTCCTTCAGGGCGGTCATGTAGTCGCGGTGGCGTGGGCGGGTGGCGCTGATGAGCGAGCGCTCACCATAGGTGTAGGTCACTGCGTAGTACTTCATGGACCCCGAGTCTAGGGATGTAGGGTTAGAAGTGTGACCGAACCAGCACCCAGACAGTCCAACTGGAACCTGCCCAACATTCTGACCTCGCTGCGTATCCTGTTCACGCCCGTTTTCGCGTGGCTGGTGCTTTCCCAGCAGTGGTGGTGGGCGTTCGGGGTGTTCGTTGCACTCATGATCACCGACAAGCTCGACGGCGACATTGCGCGCTCGCGCGGGCTGATCACGGACTTCGGCAAGATCGCCGACCCGATCGCCGACAAAGCATTGATGATCACGGCGCTGGTCACGCTGAACATTGCCAGCAACCTGCCGGTGTGGATCACGGTGGTCATCGTGGTACGTGAGCTGGGTATCACGTTCTGGCGGATGTGGATGTTGCGCCAGGGCAAGGTGGTTCCGGCGTCGAAAGGCGGAAAGCTCAAGACTGTCCTGCAGACTGTCGGTGTGGCGATGTACCTGTGCCCGCTGCCTGGCTGGATGGACATCCCGACGCTGGCGGTCATGCTCATCGCGGTCGCGGTCACCGTGGTCACGGGCGTGCAATACCTTGTCGATGGCGCGCGGGCCAACGCAGCAGGTAAGGCCTCCGCATGACCCGCTCCCTAGTCCCCCGGATCGAACAGGTCGATGTCGAGCGCAGCGTCCAGATTCGTGTCGCGGAGGCACTCGCAGCCGACATTATCGACGCGCTGCGCCGGCGGAAAGAGACCCTTGCGCTGTGCGAATCCCTCACAGCCGGGCTGGCCACCGCGACCATTGCCTCCGTGCCGGGAGCATCCGACGTGTTGCGCGGGGGACTGGTCACCTACGCGACCGACCTGAAGGAATCTCTTGCGGGTGTGCCCGAAGAGGTGCTCGATCTGCATGGCCCGATCCACTCGGCCACGGCACGCCACATGGCGCGCGGCGCGAGAACGGCATGCGGCGCCGACTGGGGAGTTGGGCTGACCGGAGTCGCAGGACCCGATAGCCAAGACGACCACCCCGTGGGAGAGGTGTACGTCGGGGTGTCGGGGCCGCGGCGTACCGCAGCGACGAGAGCCGCCGGCATTCTCGCGCTCGACTACCCGAACGCGGTGCGGTACTCGCTCGTCCCGTGGTCCGCGACCCCGCAGCGGGTCGTGGCAGGCAACCGTCAACAGATTCGCGAGAACGCTGTGCTCGCCGCCATGTTCGCCCTGCGCTATGAAATCGAGGGTGTGAGCAGGCGCTAGACTGTCGGGAACACGACGGGAACAATATCTGCCGACCAACCGTTGAATAACACGATGGCAACTACAACAACGCTCAAGTACCAGCCCGCACATGCTGCTCCGGTGGAGCAGCCGGCGACGTCGACACGCATTCGTGAACCGCTGCTGCGTGAGGCGCTCGGCATGTCCCTGCGCGCTTTCCGTGCAGATAAGGGAGTGACTCTGCGCGAACTGGCCGCGCAGGCGCGCGTGTCGCCGGGCTACCTCTCCGAGCTCGAACGCGGCCGGAAGGAAGTCTCCTCCGAGCTGCTCGCCTCCGTGTGCCTGGCGCTTGATACCACCGTGTCCGATCTGCTGCTCGAGGCAGCAGCGAACCTGTCGCTGCAGGCGATGGCCGACGAACTGGCTCACACCCCGCCGGCAGCCGCCGAGGTCTAAGCGCTGCCTGTTCGCCGCGTTCTCCCGCGCACGGCTGGCACCACTCGGCTACCATGTAGGCGTTAAAGATTCTTTAGACATCGCCGCAGAAAGGCTCGAACACTCATGGCTAACCCGTTCACCAAGTTCTGGAACTACCTCATGGCCCTCTTCGATAACAAGATCGAGGAGAACGCAGACCCGAAGATCCAGATCGAGCAGGCGATTGGCCAAGCCCAGCGCCAGCACCAGGCCCTGAGCCAGCAGGCAGCTGCCGTGATCGGCAACCAGCGCCAGCTGGAGATGCAGCTCAACCGCCGTCTGGCAGATGTCGAGAAGCTGCAGGCGAACACCAAGCAGGCGCTGCAGCTGTCCGACAAGGCACGGTCCGAGGGCGACATGCAGAAGGCCACCGAGTACGAAAACGCGGCCGAGGCTTTCGCCGCCCAGCTGGTCACTGCGGAGCAGGGCGTGGAGGACACCAAGGTTCTGCACGATCAGGCGCTGCAGCAGGCACAGCAGGCTAAGCAGGCCGTCGAGCGCAACTCCATGCAGCTCCAGCAGCAGGTCGCTGAGCGCTCCAAGCTTCTGTCCCAGCTGGAGCAGGCCAAGATGCAGGAGAAGGTCGCCGAGTCCCTGCAGTCCATGAATTCCATCACCGGCGGCAACCAGCCGAACCTGGACCAGGTCCGCGAGAAGATCGAGCGCCGCTACTCCAACGCACTCGGCCAGGCTGAACTGGCACAGAACTCCGTCCAGGGCCGCATGGCTGAGGTGGAGCAGGCAGGCATCCAGATGGCCGGCCACTCCCGTCTCGAGCAGATCCGCGCAGAAATGGGCGGTGGCGCTCTCGAGTCCGGTCAGCAGCAGGCTCTGCCGCAGGCCAACCAGGCGCCGAGCCAGCAGCCGCAGATTCAGGGCGGCTACCAGTCCAACACCGATGCGCCGGACGTGTCTAGCGACGCTGTCGCAGAGCGCATGCGTGAGCTGCGCGGCGATCACTAAAAACCCCTGCGGGGAAGCCGCTAATCGACGGCTCCTCGCGCCATGAGCGCCTCACCCGTGAGCTGAGCGCGGCGAACGCTGCGGATCACCAGCGGAGTCCCGAAAGTCAGGAGCGACGTATTCGCGCCCCTGGCTTTTCGCGCGTCTAGGGACTCATTGGCGGTGTTGAACAGCAGCGGGATCTGACGGATGGTCAGGGCGATAGCCAGGCTGATCGTGTCCACCGGCACCCCGATGCGTGCGAGCGGCGCCATGTTCGACTCGAGGGCCTCCATGAGTTCCTCGATGGTGGTCGTCAGGGTCAGCAACGTGGCCGCCATGAAGGTGGCAATCAGCCCGACCAAGGTGGTGAGCATGTTCATCCACCCGTTCTGCCACCACATGAATGCGCCGAGGAACGCCATGATCGGCAGGACCGGGGCGACTTGCCGCCATGCTGTGTCCACCGGAATGCCGGCAATGGCGTAGAAGCCGAAGATCCCAGCAAGGACACCCAGCGCATGCCACGGCTGGGTGGGCAGCCACACCACGAGGATGATGAACACGACGAGCGCGACGAACTTCGCAGTTGGGGACGCGCGGTGCAGCAGTGTGTCGCCGGGCACGTAAACACCGAGCGGGAGTTCTCGCAGTCTCATGGCGTGCGCTTCATCAAATCGCGGTAGAACGCGACCGCGTCAGCGGGAGGGCCGTCGTAGACGAGCTCACTGTCGTTGATGCACAGCACGCGGTCGAAGTTGTCGAGCATCTCCAGGTCATGCGTGACGACGATCAACTGCTGGTCCAACCCCTCCAACTCCTGAACAATCCGGCGCCGGTTACGCAGGTCCAGAAGGGTGGTTGGTTCGTCCGCAATGATCGTCTCCGGTTCGATGACGAGCACCGCAGCCAGCGCGAGCATCTGTTTTTCGCCGCCGGAGAGGGTGTGGGGCGAGTTTTCGGCGCGGTCGCCGAGCTGGAAACGTTCCAGCATCTCGTCGACTCGGGCGTTGACCTCCTGTTTGGGCAGTTTGAACCGGCGCAGAGAGAAGGCGATGTCGTCGCGGACCCGCGGCATGACAATCTGGGCTTCGGCGTCGGAGAAGATGAACCCTACCCGGCGGCGGATGTCTTTGCCGTGGGAGTGGGTGGCTAGTCCGTCGTAAAGCACGGCGCCCGACGTCGGCTCAATGAGACCGTTGACCATGCGCACCAACGTCGACTTGCCTGAACCGTTGGAGCCGATGATGCCGATGCGCTGCTCAGACAGCTCGAAGGACAGCGGCTGGAGAATGACCGAGCCGTCGTAGGCGACGCACGCGCGGTCGAACGTGATTGTGGGCACGGTGCACGCCTAGCTGCGGCGCAGTTGCGGGAATGCCGCGTGGACAGCAAGCGCGATGGCGATCATGACGGCGAGCTTGCCCAAATCGGGGAGAACGAACGCGCCCTGGGCGGCGATCGCCGCGCCGAAGCTCATGTCCGCGCGCCACATCATGCCCAGCGAACCGAAGAGGTACTGCAAAGCGAGGGCGACCACGCCGGCGAGAATGAATATGGCCACGGTCGCCCCCTTCTTTGCCCAGGGGGAGCGGTAGGCGATCAGGCCGGCGACGAAGGCACTGATGAGGTAACCGATCAGATAGCCGAATGTCACGCCCGCGAAAGCTTGAATGACGGTGCGGCCGCCGGCGAGAACCGGAAGAAAAAGTCCCACGAGAAGGAACAGGCCGGTGGCAAGGAACCCCCGACGGGCACCGAGGACGAGGCCGGCGAGGATGGTGGCGGCGTTCTGCAAGACAATCGGCACACCGGCAGCGCCGACCGGGATGGCCAAGAAACCGAGCACGGCGATCAGGGCGGCGAAGACTGCGACGTAGGCGATATCGAGCGCGGTACTAGAGCTGCCGTTGCCGCGGGCAGTGGTGTCAGTCGTTGTCGTCATGGACAACACAATAGCGGACCCAATTGAACACCGTTCAAGAGGTGTCGCGCGCGGCGTGCTGCGTCAGCTCGCTACGGCGTGCCGCACGGTTCCGAAGAGCGCGTCCATCGCTCCGTACGGATGCTTCGTGTTCGTGCGCGGGTAGCCCCTCGGCGAGACGTACACTGGGCGGCCCGCGCGGATCTCGATGCGGCCGCGTCTGCTGATGTGGGCGTCATCGTCGTTGACGCGGTTGTGGTACTCGCAGACGATGGCCAAGTTGTCCATGTTGGTGACACCGCCGTTCTTCCACGGGTCGACGTGGTGGACCTGGCAGAGGTCGGCGGGCATCCGGCAATCCGGGTTCGCGCAGATAGGCTGAGTGATTTTGGCCAGGGTGCGCTGCTTCTCCGACGCGAAACGCAGGTCCCGGTAATGGTTGAGCGGGCCCTCGGTTGGGTGGAACAGGGCGGCCTCAAGGCCGTAGGCGGGATTCTGGAAGTACTGTGCCAGGAAGTCCTTGCCAGTGATGGTGGTGCCGTCGGTCAAGCCTAGGAGGACGTCATCACCCTTGCCGGCGTGAATCTGCGCCAGGTCAGGGGCGGGGACGATGATGGTCGGCCGCGGTGCCGCCTCGGGGACTCCTGCGCCTGAGCGCATCAGCTCTTCGAAGGCGTCGGCCATCTGCGGCGCGGCCGGCAAATCGCGAGAAATGTTCGAGCGCAGCGTCGCTTCGAGCGCCGCCATGACGTGCTCGCAGGCGGTGATGACTGCCGTGCGCATCCCCTTGACCGATGCGCCGAATGACACGCCCTTGCGCGGGTTGACTTCTTTCGCCGGAAGAATCGCCTTGGCGTAGCGCGCCAGCCCCGCACACGTTGTTACGGTGCTGGCAGCCGCAGCGATGAGCTTTGCCCGGAACCCGGCGCGCTCGACGTCGGAGGTGACGTGCTTGATGGAGCGTTCGATCTGGGCGAGCATGTCGACGCACACCCCGCCCGACCGGGCGGCGTCGGCGGCGTCGCGCTGCGCCACGGCTAACGACGACGACCGTGCTGGCCCGTAGTAGGCCGCATGCACCAAGGTCAGCTCGGCTACCCGGGCTGGTGCAAGGCCGGCCGCGAGGAAGGCATCGCGGTCGAAACCCGCGAGGTCGTCCACCCCGATGCTGGTGAGGAAGTCAAGTAAGTTCACGCCCTCACGCTAAGTGGGCCTCACCATGGCTGGCAAGGGATGTTTGCGCACTACAGTGAGCAAACTCAAGGAACGTGTTCCGTTGCCGGGCAGTCTTATAAGGGGTTGGGCAATGGCCGTCGATAAGCGAACGGCGGTGCGCGTATCCTTGGCCGCATGCGCTTGACGGAATTCCAGCAGCTAATCCACGACGAGTTCGGTGACGCGAAAGGCCAGTGGGTCGTGTCATCCCACGTCTTTCCCGGGGTGGGTAAGACGGCGGAGGAGCTGATCGAAAGTGGAGTCGATCCGCGCTACGTGTGGGAGGGGCTGTGCGAGGCGTTTGACGTGCCGGAAGAGCGCAGGTGGGGCGTGGATAAGCCAGGGGAGTGACGCGACGGAAACTTTCTTTTCGAACATTCGTGCGTGTATATTCGAAACAATGTCCGTTGCCGAAGTAGATTGAGTTTCTGACAACGGGGAACCGGAAACGGGTCTTCGGCGGTCTAACGAAATATGCAGACCGTAACCGACCCAGATAACAGCACAGACAGCAAAGTTATTAGCGAAAGGACTGACCACGCGATGGCGACGAAGAAGAAGGCAAGCAACACAGGCAACGACCGCCAAAACGCGCTCGATGCGGCGATGGCCATGATTGAGAAGGACTTCGGCAAGGGCGCCATTATGCGCCTGGGCGACGATAACCGCCCGCCGATCCAGGCGATTTCCTCCGGCAACACTGCCGTCGATGTGGCGCTGGGCATTGGCGGGTGGCCGCGCGGCCGCATTGTCGAGATCTACGGCCCGGAGTCGTCCGGTAAGACCACGGTGGCGCTGCACGCGATCGCAGAGGCGCAGCGCGCGGGCGGCATCGCAGCGTTCATCGACGCGGAGCACGCGCTGGACCCGGAGTACGCTAAGAAGCTCGGCGTGGACACCGACAACTTGCTGGTTTCCCAGCCGGACACCGGTGAGCAGGCGCTGGAGATTGCGGACATGCTGGTGCGTTCCGGCGCGATCGACATGATCGTCATCGACTCCGTCGCCGCCCTGACCCCGAAGGCTGAGATCGAAGGCGAAATGGGCGACAGCCACGTCGGCCTTCAGGCCCGCTTGATGTCCCAGGCGCTGCGCAAGATGGCGGGTGCGCTGTACAACTCTGGCACCACCGCCATCTTCATTAACCAGCTGCGTGAGAAGATTGGCGTCATGTTCGGCTCGCCGGAGACCACCACCGGTGGTAAGGCCCTGAAGTTCTACGCGTCCGTGCGGTGCGATGTCCGCCGCATCCAGACGCTCAAGGACGGCCAGGACTCGATCGGTAACCGCACGCGCCTGAAGATCGTGAAGAACAAGGTTTCCCCGCCGTTCAAGGTCGCCGAGTTCGACATCATGTACGGCGAAGGCATCTCGCGCGAGTCGTCGATCATCGACATGGGTGTGGACAACGGGATCATCAAGAAGTCCGGTTCGTGGTTCACCTACGAGGGCGATCAGCTGGGCCAGGGCAAGGAAAAGGCCCGCATTTTCTTGAAGGAGAATCCGGAGCTGGCGAATGAGTTGGAGCGCAAGATCTTCGAGAAGCTCGGGGTGGGCGAGTTCGCTGGTCAGGACCAGCTGTCCGACGACCCGGTGGACATGGTGCCCAACATCGACTTCGACGACAATGAAGCCGACGAGCTCGCCGGCGCCGCTCAAGAGTAGTGCCGGACTATCCCGCGCCTGACCCGGAGAAGCTGCGCAAGCTGCAGGAAGCGCTCGACGAGTATGCGGCGGGCCAACACGCCCCGCTTATCGACGAAGCCCACGAGAAGGAAACCTCGCGCATCCGCGAGAAAGCACTGCGGTTGTTGGACCAGCGCTCCCGGTCGCGCCACGAGCTGCGCGAGCGGCTGGTGGGCACGGGGCCAGAGCCGCAGTTCGAGCCGGACCTCATCGACGAAGTACTCGACGCCTTAGAGTCGAGCGGGCTTATCGACGACGCATCCTTCGCCCACGAATGGGTCCGCCAGCGCGCTACTGCCCGGGGCAAATCCGCCCGCGCCTTAGACCTCGAGCTGCGGAACAAGGGTGTTGCCGAGCCGGTGCGTGCCGAAGCGCTTGCGCAGATCACGGCCGAGGATGAGGAAGCTCAGGCGCGGGTCGTCGCGGAAAAGAAAGTCCGCGAAGTGAAGGTGCCGCCGGAAGACCGCGCCGAGTACGACAAGGTGCTCCGCCGCGTCGTCGGCGTGCTGGCTCGTCGTGGGTATAACTCGGAGCTGACCATGCGCGTTGCGCGGGAAACGCTCGACGCGCGCATCGCTGAGGTGGGCTGAGCCCGGGCGACGTCGGCAGCGCTAGTTCAGGAAGGACATGTCGCCCGGGGTGTCCGCCTGCACGGCGGCGTCGGAGGCGAGGTGCTCGTCGACGAAGCGGTCGAAGGAACCGTCTTCGTGCATTTTCTCCAGCGCCTCATTGACGGCTGAGACGCTGGCATCATTGTCGCGGGGGAGGCCGAGGCCGTAGTGCTCGTCGTTAAGCGGTGCGCCATTGCGCTCCAACGGGACGAGCTGGAACACCCCTGGCTCGTGCGCGGAGAACCCGGAGAGAATCGCCGCGTCTGTGGACAGGGCGTCGACCGTGCCGGCGCGCAGAGCGTCGAGGCACGCGGTGTAGCTGTCGTATTCGGCAAGGACCACGCCCGGAATGTCCTCGCGCAGTGTTTTCGCGGCCGTCGTGCCGGTGACAAAGCACAGGTTCTTGCCGTCGAGCGACTCCAGCCCCGTGATGTCGGACCCGTCCACCGTGAGTAGCGCCTGGTGGGTCAGCAGGTACGGCCCGGCGAAGGAGACCTCCTCAGCGCGCTTGGCGTCGATGGAATAGTTCGAGGCGACCATGTCGACGTACCCGTTGTCCAGCAGTGACGCACGTTGGCCGGGCGGGGTTTCGCGCCATTCGATCTCGGGGTGGCCCCACCCGTTGTCGTCGGCGATCGAGTTGATCACGTAGGTGGCGATGTCGATGTCGAGGCCGGCAGGGGAGCCGTCGTCACGCATCATGCTCAAACCTGGATTTGTGAACGCGGAGCCCACAACGACGCGGCCGGATTCGATCTGGGACAGAAGATCCTGATCATCCGGCGAACCGCACGCACTGAGTCCACTGACTCCGAGAACCGAGACGAGCGCGGCAGCAAGGTGGATCGAGCGCATGAGACCAACGTTACGCGGTTAGGACTCTCTCGGTGCGCGGAATACACTGTGTCACCGTGACACTAGCGACGAGCACCGTAAACGGAACCAGCCAGCACCCCCGCACCTACGAGGTGCGCACGTTCGGCTGCCAGATGAACGTGCACGATTCCGAACGGCTGTCTGGCCTGCTGGAAGACGCTGGATACGTCGCGGCGACTGACGACAACGCCGACCTGATCGTCTTCAACACCTGCGCCGTCCGCGAAAACGCTGACAAGCGCCTTTACGGCACGCTGGGTGCGCTGCGCGACAAGAAGCGGCACCACCCGGGCATGCAAATCGCCGTCGGTGGCTGTCTTGCGCAGAAGGACCGCGACACGGTGGTGGAGAAAGCGCCCTGGGTCGACGCGGTCTTTGGCACGCACAACATGTCGGCCCTGCCGGCACTGCTTGACCGCGCCCGGGTTGAGGAGGAGGCGCAAGTCGAGGTCGTCGAATCCCTCGAAGTCTTCCCCTCGGTGCTGCCCGCAAAGCGAGAGTCCTCCTACGCCGGCTGGGTATCGGTGTCGGTAGGGTGCAACAACACGTGCACGTTCTGCATCGTGCCGTCGTTGCGCGGCAAGGAGCAGGACCGCCGCCCGGGCGACATCCTCGCTGAAGTGCAGGCGCTCGTTGACCAGGGCGTGTCCGAGGTGACTCTCCTGGGCCAGAACGTCAACGCGTACGGCGTGAACTTCGTCGACCCGGACATGCCGCGCGACCGCTCGGCGTTTTCGAAGCTCCTGCGCGCGTGCGGCGAGATCGAGGGCCTGGAGCGGCTGCGGTTCACCTCCCCGCACCCGGCGGAATTCACCTCCGATGTCATCGACGCAATGGCCGAGACGCCGAACATCTGCCCGCAGCTGCACATGCCGCTGCAATCCGGCTCCGACAAGGTGCTCAAGGATATGCGCCGGTCGTACCGTTCTGCGAAATTCCTGCGCATTTTGGACGAAGTTCGCGCGAAGCTGCCGCACGCGTCCATCACCACGGACATCATCGTGGGTTTCCCGGGTGAGACGGAGGAGGATTTCCAAGCGACGCTCGACGTTGTCGAAAAGGCACGGTTCACCTCGGCGTACACCTTCCAGTACTCGCCGCGCCCCGGCACGCCCGCCGCGGAAATGGACGGCCAGGTTCCCAAAGAGGTCGTTCAGGAGCGTTTCGAGCGCCTGCTCGCCCTGCAGGAGCGGATCAGTTACGAAGAGAACCTCAAGCTCATCGGCACATCCCAAGAGTTGCTCGTCCAGGAGACGAACGAGAAGAAGGCGGACCGCGCGCAGAGCACGCGACTGTCCGGGCGCGCACGCGACGGACGGTTGGTGCACTTCGACGCCGGTTCGCTTATCGACGCCGTCCGCCCCGGCGACATCGTCCACACCACCATCACTGACGCCCGTCCCTTCTATCTGATCGCGGACTCCCGCGTGACGGCGCACCGCCGCACGCTGGCCGGCGACAACTCTGAGGCCGGCCAGGTGCCCACGACCGCGCCTGTCGGCGTGGGGTTAGGCATGCCGAAGATCGGTGCGCCGGTGGCTGCGCCCGCTGCAGCTGGCGCGGCCGGCGCGGGCGGGGCATGCGGGAGCTGCGGATAGGAGGATCATGAGCAACCCGACGCAGACCGAACTCGCCCAGCAGGAGAAGCACTCCGCTGACACGCTCGACCTAGGCTGGCACCGCTGGCTGCTGGTCGGTGCGATCGTTGTTTACGTGGTGTCTCTGTTCCTACCCTTCGCTGGCGACACCACGGGCCTGCAGATGCTCACGTTCACCGAGGCGGACGGCATGTCGATCGCGGTCACGGAGCGGCTATTCACCATGTTATCGTTCCTCTGCTTGATCGTCTTCACGCTGCTGACGGTGATCCTGCGGCGCACGTCGTTAGCCTTGCTGGCGTGGATGGCCGGTTGCGTCGCGTTAGTCATGGCGCTGCTGGGCTTGTGGCTGCGCCAGACCAGCTCGGCAGCCGCCGCGGGGGTGACATCTGGGGCCGGTATTTACGTGGCAATCCTCGCGGTCATCGTGGCTATTCCGGTGCTGTCGGTCGCCTGGATGCGCCGCACCCCCGAGCAAAAACGCCTGGAGGAGCAGCGGCGCGAGCAGACGGAGTTCAACCCCGTCGCTGATCTGCAGACGGATGCGGCGACGCAGGCCGTGCGGCGCACAGACGGCGCGGGCTCCATTGTCGACGACCGCCGCCAGCGGGCAGCCCAGCGCCACCCGCAAGCGGGGGAGCGCTAACCTTTCCCGCGCGGACCGCTGGCGAATGGATCAGGGCTTTCGCCTGCGAGCTCGTGCGCTAGAGGTAAGCGTTGGAGACGGCTGAGTTCCGGAACACCTCCTCCGCGTCGTCGGCCTGGCGGATCGCCTCGCGCACTGCGGCGTCGTTAATGTTGAGCACACGGAAGTCCTTGTCGACCTTGGCCACCGCTTCGACCCGGTGGTATTCACCCGGGTAGGCTTCCACGAACCGGCAGAGGCCGACCAGCTTCGGTTTCGCGTCCGCGAGGTGGTAGCTGTGGGGGTCGACGATGGAACCGCGGACCTCGCCGTCGACTTCTTCGAAGAAAATGAAGTCGGGGCGGAGGCGGCCCCATTGGGCGTCGGACTCTGCATCTTCGGGAAGCGGGTAGGCGATGTTGAGCGAGGAGTCCGCCGAACCGGCGTTGCGGAACCACCGCAGGAAGTTTGGGCGATCAAACTCGACGCCGAGCACGTGCTGCTCCCATGCGTTGAGCACCGCGGGGAACTTCTTGTCCACGGGCCAAACCATCATGTGCTTTTCGTAGCGGTCGATGGGTTTGGTCTCGGTGATCTCACCGGCGACGTTTTCCATGCCGATCCTGGTGGGGACCTGCCAGTTGGCCGGCCGCATCATCGGGACTCGGGTCGGGGAGTCAGAGTGTTCGAAGATGGCTCGGTAGACGGCGGCGCGGGCGTCGCCACGCGAGAGTGCCTCAACGCGGTGCTGATCCCGCAGCTCTGTGCTCAGCTGGATAGCCCTGCTGACCACACGATCGACCGCTTGTGGCACGCGGGCGAGCGCCGCGGTGCGTACACGTGCGACGCGCAAGGCCTCGAAGACGACGTGCATCTCGGCATCGGACAAGTCCTGCTTGTCCGCCTGCCAGCGCACGTAACCGCGTGCAAGGCTGGGGCCGAAAGTCCGCTCCGCGTCGCGCATAGCCACCTGAATGGAGCGTTCCGATGCGGCAACGTGAATGCCATCGAGCTCAGTCGTCTGGCCTGAATGCATGTCGGTGCGCAGTTCACGGAGATTGACGTTCTCCACGTCGACGATGGCGGCCTCGAAGTCCTCGCTGTACTCGACGGCTGCTGCGTCCATAGAGCGGAACATGGCCTCGTCAGTCTTGCGGATCGCGTTGGGGTAGATGAGGTCGCGCGAGAGTTCCGCGGCCAAGTCGGCGAGCTGCTTGATGGGGTCCGTCACTCCGGACGGCACTGTTTCATTAGGTAGAGACTCGAAGCACTCCCACAGCTGCTCCTCGATGCTGCCTTCTTCACTCTTGATGGGCAGGACCAGCTCAGGATCGAAGACCACTCGGCGCAGTTCTTTGCCGCCGCCGTCGGTGTCGTCGGTGCCGCCGCGGGAGATACGCTCGGCAACCATCTTGGCCACGTTGCGGTCGAACTTGGGCAGGATGCAGGTCACTGAACTCAACACATCGTTGGCTTGAACGCGCCGTGCCAGGGGAGTGCGAACCATGCGGCCCATTAACTGCGTGACGTGCGTGTGGTCGCGCGCCGCGCGGAAGGACACGAGCACCTCCGCGCGCGGGCAGTCCCATCCCGTAGAGATCGCTTCTTTGGCAAAGAGGACGCGGATGCTGCGCATGTCCTGGACGCGCTCCGCCGGAACCTTGTCGATCACTGTGCCTGCAGCCAGGATCGGTTTGTCGTCGCCGAAGACGTGGGCGAAGGCGTTAATTCCGAGGGAGGGGTCGGTGCTTTGGATGGTGGTCACGTAGTCGCCGATAAGTTCGTCCGATGCTTTGTCCGGAACTTGCACCACCATGAGCGGAACCACCGGCTCCGGGAGCTTTTCTTGGCGCGCGTACTGTGCCCATGCGCCGGTCATTTCGTCGAGCTTTCTTGTGCCTTGAGCGAGCAGCTCGTGGTCGTAATCGCCCTCCTCGTTGGGGATGTACAGGACGATGGTGTCTTTGAGCAGGCCTGATTCCTGTACCTGCTCCGGGTCGACCGTGATTTCTCTTTCGAAATGCAGTCCGCTCGCAGCGGAGACGAAGTCTTTGAAGCGCTCCGGCGTCGCCGAGATTCCCCACACCACAGGCACGGGCGGGACGTCGCCGCTGCCTTGGATGACGCGCTGGATGATGGTGGAGCGGTCCGCCTCCGTGCGTGAGGTGCGGCGTTTCATGCCGCGGTGAGCCTCGTCGATGATGAGGTACAGCGTGATGTTCTCGTCTTCCAGCGTGCGCTTGAGCGTCTGGAAGAAGTCGTAGTCGCCCGCGTCTGGCACAGGAAGGTCGAGCGCTGGCTGTGTGCCGGCGAGCTCGAGATCGAGTTGCTCGTCGTACAGGTAATGGCGCCGCGCGATGGTGGAGGTGCGTGTCAGTTTCTGCACGTTGATGAAGTACAGCGAACCGGGGGAGAGTTTCCGTTCACGGAAGTCGCTTTCCACGGTCACCGTGGGGATGCTCGAACCCGGTCCGAGAGCTGCTTCGATTCGGTGCTTGGACTGCTTGTTCAGGTCGGGGGAGTCAGACACCCAGAGGAAGACGGCGGTGGGGTCTGCGGGGATCGTCGCAGTGCCCTTGAGCACCGTTTCAATTGTCGCTGCGGCCATGACCGTTTTACCCGCGCCCGTGACTGCGGCGAGGGACACGGCGCTGCGTGTGGGGTGGCCGACGCCGCGCGTTGCGCGATAGCGGTCGCCTGCTTTCGACAGCTCCGCCGCAAGCTTATCGACGGCAGTCTCCTGGTAATTCTTCAATATGTAGCGCATTAGTCGAACACCCTCGAAGCGTTGATAGCAAAGTTGGTCAAGTAGGACTCATAGAGCTGAATCGCCTGGATGTGGTCGTCGAGCCCCTTGGCGACGCGCTGGTACACGCTCGCACTGTTGGTGATGATGTAGACGTGGGTGATTCCCGGGCGTGCATCCACCTCAGCCGTGAATGCACCCGAGTCATCGCAGTTCTCGATGACAGCGTAGTGGTCGGTGAGCTCCCAACCGCGCTCCGGAATCGACGTGATTACCTCGCCGACCTGGCCCGCCCGCAGCCACAGCATCGGCGCGATGCGGGAGAAGGCGTAGCCGTATTCCACCATCGTCGGGTTCAAGTACTCCAAGGAAAAATACCGAGCGTTCGCCTTGAACCCGTCAGCCATAGGGAACTCATCGGTGAACTTGTAGTCCCCCTTGATGGGGTCGCCCGCCGGCGTCTTTCCCGTGATCGCCGCCGTCACACGCGGCTTGGTCACGTAATCCGCGATGCCGAGCGCTTCCCATTCCGGATCACCCGGCCGCAAGCCCTTCTCCTGCAGTTCCTTCTGCTCGTCCGCGCTGACCTCGTTGTTAGTTACCATGATCGAGCGACGGCGCCCACCGTCCTGTTTGTTCAACCGCATCACCGCATGCGCAGTGGTGCCAGAGCCTGCGAAGAAGTCGAGTACGACGGCATCAGGCTTGTCCTTCACGAAGAAGCGGATTGCGTCTTCGACTGCGTAGAGGGATTTGGGGAAGTCGAAAACCTTCGCACCGAGAAGAGATGCAATTAGCGTTGTGCCACCCGTACCGGCATTGTGAGCTTGCACGTTCCATTGGGTTGTGGGCAGATAGCTAGGGATGTACGACGACGAATCGATAATCATTGTGCCGTTCTCGTCGTAACCGGCAACTGAGTAGATCCCTTCCGTGACTTTAGAAAGCTCACCCTCCTTCAAGTAGGAGAATGAAGTTTTACTTCCTTTGAAGGGACCGACCTTGAAAGCTCCGAGTTCGAGCAATTTTCTTGCGCGGTCAGCAGACACACGCCAGCGCGCTTCTTCCCCCCTCGATGAAAGCGGAAATACGGCAATGGATCCTGGCGGGCTCACATAACTGCTCCGGTCTTCCTGTGGGCCCAGTGGTGCCCCGAAACCGACCAGTTTTCCGCTAATTTCATCCAGCAATATGGGATAAAACATGTTTGGGCGATCCATACGTCGACTGTTATTGCCTGAACGTAGTAACGATTCCCAGCGAACCGAGGTTTGGCGCTTCATACCGTTTGCCGACCAGTGATCCCCTAACGTGATCGGCTTGGGGACTCCAGTACCGAAAGTTACAAAGTAATAGTATTCATCGCTTCGGCTGAAGGCGCTACGGGCAACTCCATTCGAAATGTTTACGCTCACCATTTGGATTCCGGCATCGGGAAAAATTTGCTCAAGAAGCAACCCCAGCCGCAGGTACTCTTTCTCATCGATGGTGACAATTAAGACAGAGTCTTGAGGATCCAAAAGCTCTTTACAGAGCTTCAAGCGCTTCTCCATGAAGCTAAGCCACTTCGAGTGACGGTAGTCGTCATCGGCTTCGACGTAGTCATTGTTGTACTTCCAATCCCTCGCGCCGGTGTTGTACGGCGGGTCGATGTAGATGCAGTCGACGGAGTGTCGGTGGGTGTACGTCAATGCTTGGAGAGCATGGTAATTCTCAGCATTGATGACTGTGTGCGCGGGCGCATCCTCGGGGCCGTTGTCGACCCGCCCAGTCTCAGTCAGTCCGGGGTAGATCGTGTCAGTGTGCTCGGCGACCACGACGAGATCATCGACGAGTGCCGTTGTTGCGCGGGGTTCACGGCCGACTGTGTCCGCGTTCCATTCTTGGTCACCGGGGAGGGTTTCCTGGAGGGATACAGTGGCGCCAGTGCTATCTTGCAGGATGTCTAGCACTCGCCAGAGGGTTTGGTCGGCTTTGGAGGCGTCGCCACGCGCGTTGAGGATGTGTACTTTGTCGCCTCGCGTAACTGGGCGGTTGTAAAGCTCGGTGGCTTCGGGGGCGTGGCGTTCGAAAACGAGACCGAAGGTCGGTTGGTTTTCAAGATGAGCCACTTCCTCGGCAAGAGCGTTGCCGAGGACAGGGTTAGAGCGCTTGGCTTCTTCGATGAGATCGTGCAAACGGGACATATATATCGGCCTAGAGTTAGTTGATGTGCTGGGCGGTGTCCGGGACCTCGGTGGAATCCACGGTGACGGGGACGGAACCGTCTTTCTCTGGGATCAAGACTCCCCATTCGATCACGTTCTTGCCTGCGGAAGTGGGAGCGTGAGGGGAATTGATTGTCAACGCGACGCCGACCTCACCGTCTTCCCAGCGCGGGGGTGTCCAGGTATTGGTTTGCTTCATTTTGCGGACCACGTCCCGCTCACGGTCGTCGAAGATGGTGACCAGCACTGCGCCACGAGCGCGCTCGTTACCTTCGAGGAGGATTTCCGGTTCCTCCAAGTGACCGAACTTCTTCTCCTCGACGTCGCGCAGGTTGAATTTGATTACGTCCTCCGGCTTCAAAGCGGAGGCAAGATTTCCGTCCGCTGTGTTTTCGATGACGTATCGGAAGCGGTGCGGAGTACCGGAAACATCGTGACGGCCAGGGCGGCGGGAGCGTTCAACCAGAGGAACACGGACATTCAACCCGTCGATATCCAAAGCGTACGGATACGCCTCCAAATCGGCTGCGGCTTGCTTCACCGTGGGGACGTACACCGCGACTTCAGAAAAATCGCTCGTTGCTGGGTCGACGTGCTTACCTGTACCGAGCAGATCCTTCATGTACGCGATGCGTGGATTGACCACGTTCTCTTTGAACGCTGCGCCGTCGTACCAGCGCATCTTGTCCAAGAGGTCTACAAATTCTTCGGCGCTCACTTTGCCCACCAGAAGATCTGTTGTACCCATGCTGTGGATGCGCTCTTCCTCAAGGCCAGCATCGACAATCTTCAACCAAGGAAGTTCGCGTGGACCGCCAGACACTGTTTGCAGAAGCGGAATGGCAACATCGCGGAAGTTCGCTGTCAGATCTTCTGGTCGGTCCCTGTCTGGAATGGTGACAAGGTCGACCACCTCCGGCGCCGAGGCCGACTTGAGCATCACGGCATTGAACATCTTGTTCTTGCTCGTGGGCTTGAGATCGGACAGAGACTGACGCACCAGCGGAGCCAGTTGCATCGGGGTGAGCTTCGGACGATCAGTGTCATCAAGCTCCTTGTACGACTTGATGTTTCGGCGGAATACATCCTCGTCGTTCATCGCCGCCTCGAACATCTCCACCAAGCTCGGCGGTGCGTAGAGGCGAACGAGGTCCTGGTAGCCCTTGCGGAAACCGAACCAGCGACCAGTCTGCATGAGGGTATCCGCGCCGCCAGCACGACGGCGGAAGTAGCTGATGGTGAGCCCTTCGACGGTGTAGCCGCGGGACAACTTGGCTCCGCCGACGAGTACCTTCCACACCTTGCCAGTCTCAAAATCAGGCGTGTCTCCACCCTGTGTGTCGACTTGGAGGAACGGTGTTTTGTCCTTGCTCAGGTTCCGGGTGATCGCCTCGTACGCCTCGTTGATGTAAGGATGCAGCTCTGCGTAAGTTTTCGGGTAGGGGGTTCCAGCGTTGTAGTAGTCGATCTCCATCACTGGGAGGAGGTCGTGTTCGAACAGACGCTGCAGCTCAAGGATTGGGCGGCCGAGGTTGTATTTCCTGCTGTTCCAAAGGTCATCGAGGGTGTCTTTCGCGTCGGCGTGCGCGTCCGTTCCCACACGCTCATGGACCAGCATGGTGTGGTGCTTGAACTTCAAGCCCGGGGCGTGAGCCTCGCGGTACTTCTTGATGGCACCGGTGAGCACGAACATGTCGAGTGCTTGCTGCAGCTCGTCGCGGCGGACATCACGGAATGCGTCGGGGTCCGTCTCAGCCTCCTCGGCAATGTCGCGGATGAACGCCTTACTGTTGGAGTTCTCGATGGTCGCTTCGCTCGGGTTGTCCTGATAGTCCGCACGGTCATGGAACCACCGTGCGCCACGGTAAGCCGGCGGCTGGTTGAGCATGAGGACGTAGTGGCGGGGGTAGAGGTCTTCAGGATCCGACGGGTCCACGAAAACATTCGCAAACGGGGTTGCGGTATAGCCGACGTACTGCGCCCGTGGACAGTTCTTCATCAGATTGGTGATCTCAGCGTTGACAGCGGTGCGCTCGCGCTCTTCGTTTGCATCCTTCTTGCTGTTGTTCTTCGTGTTGATGGATGCCTGGTCGGACTCATCGTCGATGATCAGTGCCGGCAGATCAGCGATGGCTCCGTTGATACCGTTGGCGCGCTTGAGATCCGAGTTGAGCTGCTTGAGCACGGTCGCATTCTTCTTCACCACAGCGACCATGCACGGCATGTTGTCGAGGTTGTCTGGGTGGTGGACCGGCTTGTTCTGATCGGGAACGGTCACCTCGAGGGGGTTCGTGCCGCGTCCGCGATAATCGTCGACGGAAGTGGTGAGGCGTTTGATGCGCGGGAAGCCGGTGAGGCCGTAGCGGGTGCCGTGGTGCACGAATGCGCCGCCATCCTCGTGCCAGGCTCGGTCCCATTCCTCGTCACCGTTGAAGTACGCCTCGGCGCGGCGCTCGCGCTCCGTCATCTCGTCTTCAGTGCGGCCAGCCAGAACGGCTTCACGGCCGAACAGCTCCTTGTCCAGGCGGCGCTGGGTTTGATTGCGCAGGTTGTCCAGGGTGCCGGCGAGAACAATAATGAGTCGGTATCCAGCATCGATAGCCTTGGCTGCGACTGCAGTGAAGTTCGCAGTCTTACCACTTTGGACGTAGCCGACGACCAAACCGCGGGTGGAAACGTAGTGTTCAGCCGTTGGGTCCTCGATGCGCTTCATCACCTCACGGGCTTGATCCTGGACGGTCGCGATGGATTCGGCGTTCCACCCGTTACGCTCGAGGACGCGGCGGTAGTCGTTCCAGTAGTGGTTAACGGCGTGTTCCCGTTCTGGGGTGTACCACGGCTCAAAGCGTTCATCGACGATGACGGCAGGTTCGGGGTCAGGGAGGCGGGACTTGACCTGCTCCGCAACGTCGATAAGCCCAAGCTGTGCAATGATCCACTCGAGCCGCTCCGGAGTGTCCGCGGTGGTTTCTGTGCGCGGGCGCAGAGCTTGGGGCTCGGCTTGCTGTGCTTCAAGGATGAAGTTGATGAGCGGCTGGACGTGGCTACCGCTGCCCTCGACAAGGAACTGAGCAAGTTCGGCAGTGGTCAGCTCGAGCCCCTCGGTGGACAACCGGTCCTGGAGGGAGCGGTTCAGGCGCAGCTCAGAAGGGTTTAGTGCGTATGCGATTTCGTCGCGGATCTGATCAAATTTTTCATTCACAAGGATGAGGTTACCGCCCCCAGCGGCCACTCGTGACGCAGTTGTCGAACATAATTGCGTCTGCCTACTCCTCGTGCCCGAAAGTTTCCGCCTGGTTGAACATCTCCTTGGCAGCCGCGTTGATGATGCTCACCCACAGCTCAATATTCGCCTGGCTCGACTGGGAAATGCGCCCAGCAGACACAGTCTCGTTGAACAGCAGGTAGAGCAAAGTTTTAAGAAGCGGAGCATCATTGAGACGGCCACGGCCCGGGTTGAAGTGCTGGCGGTAAAGCTCGTTGATGTAGATCGTCTTTTTCACGGGCTCGACGTTGACAAAGTCGCTTGGAGCCATGGTCGTCCACACCACATCAATGGGGTCTGATGCCTTGCTCTTCGCGTTTTGCTCAACGGTGCGCTTGATCGAACGGGCGATGCCCTTTCCTGGGTCAGCAAGAGGTTTCGCGTTTCCCGAGCGCTTATTTGCAAGCTTGACGACACCTTTTGCATCCTCATAAACCCGATTCAAATCCACCTTTGGATCGTTTAGGTCATAGAGTTCCTTAGCGAACCTGTGGAAGGACTCTTTGAACAGGACCGATCCTTTTTGGGGGCTGATCGTGATGTATTCCTCGATGAGGCGTGGGTCCGAAATCTCGATGCGGAGCAGCTGCAGGTCCTTTACCTCAGAGCGGAACTTTCCCCACCCGCCGGCGGTAATCAGACGGTCAGCGTCGTAGATGTAGAAACCCTGGTGGCCAGTGGGACTCTTTTTGTCCAGATGGAATTCTTCCTTCTGTGAACGCGGAGTCCAGATGTGGGCAGTGATGCCGGGTGCGCCCGGGATGCCCTTGTAGGTCAGCTCGCGCGGGTACTTGGCGCTGCCGGACTTGGTGTAACCGAGAGGATTGATGGGCTTCGGGGACGGCGTTTTCATCGGTGAAACACCAAGCCAAGAGGTGTACAGCTCGATAGCAATCCGGCCGTCTTCCAGGAAGCGGTGGTAGCGGATGCTCACATGCTTCCGCACGGCCTCTAGCTCGGAAGAAAGGTTCTCTTCCGCCTTCTCCAGGTCATCGCCCTTGTACACATTGATCAGGTCGCTCCACACGATTGTGGTGCCGTGGTCCGCAAGGCCAAGCGCTTCCCGCGAGTTCCAGTACTTCTCCGCGGACTCAGCGCTTAACCGCCCAGCATCGAATGTCTCTTTCAGGAGCTGGATGCCGTGCCCTTGTGCCCCCTCCGGCTTAGAAACGATGACGGTCTGGTTAGCGTTCGCGAAAGAGCCTTCCTTCAAACCCATGCCGTAGCGACCGATGTTTTTCTCCGAGTGGGCTTCATGCCCGCCGAGGCGGAGAACCCCTTCCATTTTTTCGGGGCTCATGCCGGAGCCATCATCGTGAATCGCAATATGTTCCAGCCTGGTATTGCCGTTGTGGAACACGATGGTAACGCGGGTCGCGCCAGCATCGATGGCGTTATCGATCAGCTCATCGATGCCCGTCTCTAGGCCGTGGTTCGCGCCGAGGGCGTGGTTGATATTCGCCAGCGGCGGAAGGGTGACGGTGGATTCAATGTCTGGCATGAGCAGCTCGTCGGTGGGCATGATGGTAATGATGCCTTGTCCGCGAGAAGAATCGTTGAATGCAGACGGAGTGGCTGGGGTTTTGTGACTGAACCCCGGCAAAGAAACTAAAAGTCAGTGTTCGGTGCGAGATGTACATTGAACCTATGGTTTTGGTTCGCCCGACTGTAAAAGTACTCAAGCAACTCGCTGATGCGAGGAATCTTCCGAGTGAAGTTGCTGAACCGTTCAAGATCGCCCAAGGTTCGGACGATCCTGATACAAAATTGAGATACCTATTAATGGCAATCGAACGGTCGATGGAGGGGGTGGAACTGGTCAGAGATGCCCAACGACAATTCGATAGGGGCTTGTTTGAGAAACACAAGCAGTCCTCGGCCCTTGCAGGATTGCCTGTTTTCGAATGTCGGGAGCGGGGCGTAGGAGCAGCTTGGCGTGGAGCTGTTGTGATCTCCGAGCGTGACGACATTGCCTGGTTGTTGCACGTTGACCGGCACGACCGATTTCATTCCACTGCTGCCAAGGTCCTATCGGATATGAAGGCTCAGGAAAAGATCGGCCCCAGCAAACTCGATCTCGTGCTTCTGAGCAAAGAACTGGAGCTTACACAGCTTGAAGAGCAAGAAAAAGCGATGCTCCATTCGACGCTGTCGGCAATTAAGAATGCCACCCTAAGAGAACGTGTCGTCGATTTCGACATTGAGGGAGAGTCGCCTCGAGGTGGACTCCAGATTGAATTGGGCGTGCAATCAACAAATTTCGAGGAATGGGAGCTCGGGCAGGCAGCTGAGGACATCGATATGGTCATGGTCAGTGTGAGGAAAGGGGATGACTGGGAGCTCTTCCAGCGCTACATTTCAATCTTCGGCCGCTACCTGCAACCAGTTGGGTCGATGGTTGAGTCACTTGGTGGTAACCCCTACGTCATTCATTGCGCGGTGACTCGGGCTCACTTGCTGAGTTTGTTGGACGTACCAAACCAGGAATTGCTGACAAAGCGGTACGAACCTGAGGAGCCTAAGGTTTTTCATTACCTAGATAAGGTGTCGATGGTCGAGTCCATGGTCACGGGGAAAGCCGCCCAAGCTGTGTGCGGGGTGTGGTGGATCCCGACTGGGGATGAAGCGACCCATGCTGGATTGCCTGTATGTCCTGACTGTCAAAGAGAAGAGCCGTTCGCCCAAGCCTTCAGGGATTTTCTGAGGGGCTAGAGCAAACGGCTCGTGGTAAGAACGAGCGATCTAGAGATCGTTCAGTTCGTCGAGCGCAGCATCGTCGAGATCCGTAGCGTGAACTTTCGGAGAAGAATTGTGGAGCGCATTGACCATGATCTCTGCGCCCTCCTCGCGTGATTTCATAAACGCTTTGAGATCCGACATCTTAATGCGCTTGTGAGTACCGACCATGTGGTAGGGAAGGTGACCCGTGTCCATGAATGATGTCAGGTGTGGGCGGCTCATCTTGAGTAGTTTGGCTGCTTCGTTGGGGCTGAGTTCGGCGTCGTCCGCGAACACATTGATGTTCTTGCCGTCTTCAGTCGCAGTGAGGATGCGACGAAGAAGAATGGCTATCGTTGAGTCTTCGTTGGCTTTGATGAAGTCGCGAACTTGCTGAACCTCATATTTTGTGAGCTCGTCAGCTTCGATTCGATCGAGAATTGCAGCCATTATCACTCAACCTCCTAATTCAGTACTTGTACGTAACTGTAGTATCTGTAACTGAAGTACACGATAACAGTGTAAGTGTAATAACTGCAAGCGGTGTCGAGTGTGTCGAAGAGGTCGAAGAAATGGAAGCGATTGAAGCCGCCGAAGGTGCCGTTGGATAGTTTTACCGGTGCTGCGTCTTCACTGGCAGGCGGAACTCGTCGGGGGAGGCGTGGCGCCAGGCTTCGGACCATTGGTCGGGGGCGTCGTCAAGCAATTGCCCGGGCTCGAGCCAGTCGAACAGTGCCTCGTAGGAAAGCGTGACTCCGGGCTCGATGACTTTGCGCAGCATCGCTGGGGTGAGGTCGTCCGGGTGGGATGCGCCGCACGCCGCCATCATGGTGGTGGCTTGGCGTACGGTGGCCTGCTGGAAACGCTGCACGCGTTGGGCTTTGAGGTCGACGTCGATGGCGCGCTGGCGCCAGTTGCTCTGGGTGGCCACGCCGGAAGGGCACTTGCCGGTCTGGCACTTCTGGGCTTGGATGCAGCCGACGGCCATCATCATTGCGCGGGCTGAGTTGGTGTAGTCCGCACCCTGGATAAGTCGTTTGACGATGTCGTTCGACGCCGCCACCTTGCCCGACGCGCCGAGCTTGACCTTGTCGCGCAGATTCGTGCCGACGAGCGCATTGTGCATCATCTGCAAGCCCTCGGTCAGCGGGAGCCCCATGTGGTCCTCAAACTCGAGCGGGGCGGCGGCGGTACCGCCTTCCGCGCCATCGATAGTGATGAAGTCTGGCGCGGTCCCCACCTGCTCAATTGCTTTGCAGATTGACAGCACGTCGATCATGGAGCCGACGCACATCTTGAAGCCGATCGGCTTGCCGCCGGAGACCTCCCGGATGTGGGCGATGAACTCGATCAGCTCGACCGGGGTAGAAAAGACACGGTGGCGGCTGGGGGAGAGGCAGTCCTCGCCGACGGGGATGTCGCGCACGCGGGCGATCTCCTCGGTCACTTTCGGGCCGGGCAGCATGCCGCCGAGGCCGGGTTTGGCACCCTGCGACAGCTTCAGCTCGATCATCTTCACCTGGTCGATCTGCGCGATGTCCTTGAACTTCGCCTCGTCGAAGCCGCCGTCTTCGGTGCGGCAGCCGAAGTAGCCGGTGCCCAGCTGCCACACGATGTCACCGTTGTTCTCCAGGTGGTATTCGCTCAGGCCACCTTCGCCGGTGTTATGGGCGAATCCGCCGAGCTCAGCACCCTTGTTCAGCGCGCGGATGGCATTGGCGGACAGTGCGCCGAAGGACATGCCAGAGATGTTCATCAGCGCCATGTCGTATGGTTGCGAGCACTCCGCACCACCGATGTTCACCCGCGGCGGGTCCTCCGGCACCTCCGCCGGGACCACCGAGTGCACAAGGTACTCATAACCCGCCTGCGACACTTCCCTCTCGGTGCCGAAGGACCGTTCCCCATCGGTGCCGTCGGCGCGCTGGTTGATCACTTCACGGGTTTGCGCGTCGAACGGTTTGCCGTCGGCTTCGCCCTCGATGAAGTACTGATGGATCTCCGGGCGGATCTCCTTTGCCAGGTAGCGCGCGTGCCCCAGCACAGGGTAATTGCGCAGAATATTGTTTTTCGGCTGGATCAAATCGTTCGCAGCCAGGCCCGCGGTCGCGGCTGCCACAGCACCAGCCACTGTTTTGACCGGGTTGCTGCCTACAAGTTTGCTTATCGACGAAAATCGCTTACCCACTAGCCATCACCTTCAATGATCACGGGATTGTTCCGCTCACCAACGTACCTATTCGCCGCTGCGCTGTCTGAGGAGCAATTCCCTCGCCTAGGAAAGAGGTCTGCGGAAAAGTTGACAGACCCGATCCGCGCTTTGAAAGTTCGTACAGGTCAGAGGGCTGAGGGTGGGTAAACAAGAATCCAGTTTGTCAACTTTTCCGCACGTGCTTCTGCCACGCGGTCGCATACGAGATGATGTCGGGAGACAACGGCCCGAGAAGCCGTGCAGCAGGTTCGCTGTCGGCAGGGTAGGAGGCATACGCTGTCTCGACCTTCGGCCATTCAGTCTTCGCGGCGGCGAGGAGATTTTCAAGCATCCGCTTTGCGGCGCCCTGGCCCCGATACTCGGGAAGCACGTAGATGAGCCCGAGCTCCATGAGTCGGTCGTCGTCGACATCGTAGTGGACGGCTTCTGCCATCCCGATCACTTTGCCATCAGGGGCGTGGGCGACCGCGGTGAGTTGGGTCCCGCCCCGGTCCATCAAGCGGGCGCTCGCGTCACGGAGACGCTGCTCAGTCCAATTGATCGAGTCGAGGATGAGGTCACCGCGCGGATAATCCCGCGAAGAACCGGACAACAATGCCCGCAGCGATGGTAGGTCATCAGGGTTGAAGCCCATGTTGCGGACAACGGAGATGCCCGGGCCTGCTGCCTCCGCCGCAACCGCGCCCAGCGAGAACGTCGCCTGCGCCTCGTGGTACGCAGCTGAATATCCGTGACTGGTGAGACTCAGTTCGGGTTCAACTAGAGGCTCGCCCGAGTGCGTGACCCACACTTGCCGGATGGGGCGGTCGAAGGAGGCGGAAAGGGCGTCGATAAGCGAAAGGGCGGCGACCCACGGCTCACGCGGAACGGGCTCTCCGGACCCGGGGACGGGCGCGACGGCGGCGTCGAGAGTGACGGTCGCTTCGATCACGCGTGTGTCCTCGAGTAGGGGCAGGGAGATGAAGACCCACGCGGCGATGTCGGCGAGGTCGTCGACATGCACCTCCGGATATCCGAGCGGGCCGAGCGGACGCGGTGCCTGCAGGTCAGTTAGCGCGAACAAAAAAGCCTCGGACTCCGCGGAGCCCTCGAGGCGCTTCGCCATGTGGGCGGCGCTCACGCCGGAGTAGGGGCTGCCGGTGATGTCCTGGATGGCGAGGGTCGCTGAGAACACATACGCGCCCACGACGTCGCCGGAGTCGCGGCCGCCGTGGGCGTAGATGAGGGGAGTGAGCAAGCTAGTCGTTCAACGCCTTCGCGGCGACATCAGCGAACTCCTGCCACTGCTCCGCCTGCGCGCGCAGCTCCGCGGCCTGCTTTGCATTGCCCTTGGCTTCGGCGGCGTCGGCCTTGGCGCGGAAATCGTCCGCCTTGACCTGGAACTGGTTGGCCTTGTCCTGCTGGACCGGGTTGGACTTGCGCCACTGGGCTTCCTCGGCGTCGGACACGCGCTGCTCGATGTCGCCGATCTTGTCCTCGTATTCGCGCATCTTATTGCGCGGGACGTAACCGATCGCGTCCCATTTCTCCTGCAGCTCACGCAGTTTGGACTTGGCGGCACCGAGGCCCTTCTCCGGGTCAATCAGTGAGTCGTACTCAGCGATGAGTGCATCCTTGGCCTGCGCGTTGGCTTCGTACTCGCGGTCGCGCTCGTCGTTGACAGCGTTGCGGGCCGCGAAGAAGTGGTCCTGAGCGGCGCGGAAGCGGTTCCACAGCTTGTCGTCGACGTCGCGCGGGGCGCGGCCGGCGGCTTTCCATTCCGTCATTAAGTCGCGGTAGGCGCGGGCGGTGTCGTTCCAGTCGGTGGAGTCCTTGAGCTTCTCGGCGCGCGCGATGAGCTCCTCCTTCTTCGCCTTCGCGGCGGCGCGGCCGCGGTCAAGTTCGGCGAAGTGGGCCCCGCGGCGGCGGTTGAAGGAATCGCGGGCCTTGGAGTAGCGCTTCCACAGCCCGTCATCGGTTTTGCGGTCGATGCCGCGGACGGTCTTCCATTCCTCGAGGATGTCGCGGATACGGTCGCCGGCTGCCTTCCACTCAGTGGAGTTCTCGGCCAAGTCTTCGGCCTCCGCGGCGAGGGCTTCCTTGCGCTGAATAGCCTCGGCGCGGCGAGCCTCTTTGGCTTCTTTAGCCTTCTCGCCGGCGGTGTCGGCCTCCTCCAGGAGGGTTTTCAAACGTGTTTCAATCGCGTCCAAGTCACCGACGACAGCCTGCTCATCGAGGGAGCCGATGAGCTGCTGCGCCTGGGTGCGCACCGAGTTCGCGTCTTCCGGGCGGGTGCGCAGGCGGTTTTCCAGCACGCCGACCTCCGTGGACAGATCAGCGAAGCGCTGGGCAAAGTGCTTTAGGCCCTCCTCGGGGCTGCCAGCCTGCCAAGAACCGACGGCGCGTTCAGCACCGCCGCGGATGACGTAGACAGTGCCGTCTTCATCCACGCGACCGAACTCAGCGGCCTTCGCGGTGTCAGCGGCAGAAGCGGGCACAGGGCTCGGCGTGGACGGGGCACCAGCGGGAGCAGCGGGACGTGCACCAGGGCGCGGGCCGGGCTTCGGTGCCCGAGAAGGCATTGCGCCGGGGGAGGGAACCGGCGAGGGCCGGTTGTTCTCAGGGGTGGGGGGCTGCGTCATAGTGGGCCGTCCTTTCATCCTGTGCCGCGCGTCGCGGCTGCCGTTATGCCCCAAAACAATACCGCGACGGGGAGCGCAATGTAACGGTTCGGCGCACACGCACTCTTCTATAGGGTGAGGTTCATGCGCGGTTTCAATCTGCTTGTCGTTCCGGGGTCCCCAGCAGTAGTCGCTGAGCTGTCTCCGCAGGATGCGGCGGGGCGCGCGATCGTAGCCAAAGCTCGCGAGCTGACCGAGGGAGATACCCGCCCGATCGAGATCGTCGGTTCGCGCGATCCGCGGTGGCGCACCGAGCACGCCGGCAGCTTCCGTGCGTGGGGCGCTGATGTGCACGTCGGAGGCGGCAACTACCTGCCGGAACTCATCGCACGCTACATCCTGCCGGGCCGCACCATTGGGGATTCCCGCGAGCACATCCAGCCGCTCAACCCCGACGCGCTCACCGTGGTGGTCGTCGATGGCTCCGCCGGACTCACTCCCCGCGCACCCCTTGCGCTTATCGACGGCGCCACCGACACCCACGACGCCATGACCGCCTTCCTTGACGGCACCGGTGAACTCCCCACCGATCTGCCCGGAGTGATAGAGCCGGGGTTGTGGGAAGAGTTGGGGGAACTGGAAGCGTCGAAAAGCGTGCTTCTAAGCGATGACACACTCGGCGTCGGGCGCTTCCTTGCGGCGTGGGAGGTTTACGCATGATCAGGCCTATCTCTGTCGTCGGCCCCACCGCGTCCGGGAAATCTGATCTCGGGCTGGCGCTCGCGCATGAGCTCGGTGGGGAAGTGGTCAACGTCGATTCCATGCAGCTCTACCGTGGCATGGACATCGGCACGGCGAAGCTGCCACTGGCTGAACGTGAAGGGATCCCGCACCACTTGCTGGACATCTGGGATGTCACGCAGACCGCATCCGTTGCCGAGTATCAGGCACGCGCGATTGAGGTTGTCGACGCCATCGCTGCGCGGGGCAGGGTTCCCATCCTCGTCGGCGGTTCGATGATGTACGTCCAATCGCTGATCGACGACTGGCAGTTCCCGCCGACCGATCCCGCCGTCCGCAATAAATACGAGCAACGGCTGGAAGACGTTGGTGTGCACGCGCTCCACGCAGAATTGGCTGAAGTTGATCCAGAGGCCGCGGCCATCATTGAGGACAACGATCCGCGCCGAACGGTGCGTGCGCTGGAGGTCATTGAACTGACGGGCAAACCGTTCCAAGCCTCGCAGCCGCCAAAGGATGCGGCGCCACGGTGGGCCACGCGGATTCTGGGGTTGCGGACGGACGCGGAGTGGCTCAACCCGCGCATCGATAAGCGCACCGAGTTGATGTTCGCTGCCGGGTTCGTCGACGAGGTGCGAGGGTTGATCGCCGAGGGACTGGTCGCGGAGTCCACCGCCGGCCGCGCGATTGGCTACTCGCAGGTTCTCGGCTACCTTGCCGGCGCGATCACCCTCGAGGAAGCTCAGGAGCGGACCGTCACGGGGACCCGCCGCTACGTGCGCCGGCAACGTTCCTGGCTCAATCGCGACAAGCGCATCACCTGGCTCGACGCCTCCACAGCCGACAAGGGCCGCGAGGCGATCCTCACCGCCGCGCTAGACTCGCTGGCGTGAACGAGAACACCCCGCAGCCGCAGACGACCCAGGCACCGGAGAACCTGTCCACCCTGCCGTTCATCAAGGCGCACGGAACAGAGAACGACTTCGTGGTGCTTATCGACGTCGACGACCAACTAGAACAACTCGGCATCCTCGATGATGACCTTGTCGCCTCGCTGTGCGACCGGCGTGCCGGCGTAGGAGGCGACGGATTCCTGCGCATAGTGAGCTCGGACGCTCACGATGCGCAGGGTGCGAACGGCAACCGCTGGTTCATGGATTACCGTAACGCCGACGGCTCCATCGCGGAAATGTGCGGAAACGGCATCCGCGTGTTCGCCCACGTCCTCGTCGCCCAGGGCTTGGAGCAGGCTCGCCAGTTCGACGTGGACACCCGCGCCGGGGTCAAGCACATCACCATCCACTCCCTGACGGGGGAGGACCCGAACGGCTCGACGCACGCAGTCGTGGACGTGGGCATGGGCCCCGTCGGCGTGACCGGGGTATCCACAGGCCGCATGGGGGACTTCGAATTCGCTGGACTAGGCGTGGATGTGGGCAACCCGCACCTCGCTGCCGTCATCCCGGGTTTGACACCTGTGCAGCTGGCGGAGCTGGCCTTTGAGCAGCCGGCCTTCGACCACGAGTTCTTCCCCGAGGGCGTGAACGTGGAGATCGTCACCGACCCTGAAACCGCCGGCGGTGAAATGCGCGTCGGGATGCGTGTGTGGGAGCGCGGCGTCGGCGAGACCCGGTCGTGCGGCACGGGCACGGTCGCTGCGGCGCGGGCAGCGCTTGCCGATGCCGGCGTGGAGAACGGCACCATTACCGTTGACGTTCCGGGCGGCACACTCACCATCGCGATCAATGACGGCGAGGCGACGATGACGGGGCCGTCTGTCATTGTCGCGCGCGGCGAGGTCTCGCTGAAATCGCTGCGCAAGGACTTCACGTAATTAGCGCATTGCGCGCTGGAAGAACGCGACAGCGTCCGTCTTCTCCTGCGTGATGTTGGTTAAGTCGGCTTCGAGCAGCGCGATGTCCTCCAGCGTGGGCGCGCCTGGCGGACTGTCGACGTCGGTGCGCACCGGCAGGTAGTTCAGCTCCGCGGCGGTGGTCTGCCCTTGGCGGGAGACAAGATAAGACACGAGCCGCTGGGCAGCCTCGCGTGACGGCGATGCCGCAAAGACCGCCGCGGGCTGGGTGATGTACGGGGCGCCGTCGGCGGGATAAACGGCCTTGATGGGGGAGCCCTCGTCGGCCAAGTCGCGCACACGGTAATCAGTGACGATGCCGATAGGGTGGCCGCCAGCAGCGACCTCTTCTGCGACAGGGCCAGCGGACTGCGCAATCATCGGGCGGTTTTCGCCCAGCTTGTTCACCCAGTCTTCGCCGAGCTCGGGAGTCTGCAGCCACACCGCCGCATTGAACGCGGTGGCGCCGGACACTGCTGGGTCGCCGAGCACGATCTCGCCCTTGTACTTCGGGTTGGTCAGGTCGCCCCAGGATGTGGGAGCCTCGTTCTCCGGGATCCGGTTGGAGTTGTAGGCGATGATGGTGGGCATCATGCGGGTTCCTACGTAATAGCCGTCGTCGTCGATCGCCTCCGGCAGGATCGCGGTGAGGTCGATATTGGTCAACTCCGCCAGGTCGCCCTCCTGCTTGTACACCTCGAAGGTGGGGGCGTCGGCGCACCACAGCACGTCGCCCTCGATCCCGCCGGTGGCTTTCTCGGAGGCGACGCGGGCGACAAGCTCGCCGGTGCCGGCACGGTACATCTTCACCTTGATGTCGGGGTTGAGTTCCTCGAACTCGCGGATGGCGATGTCCGCCTTCGCTTCCGGCTCGGAGGTGTACAGGGTGATGGTGGTGACGCCGTTGCGCATGTTTGGCGAGCGTTCGCCCTCCGCGGGCGGTTCGGCGCAGGAGGACAGGAACGCCAGTGACGTTGCGAGAACGGCTGACACGAGCGAGGTGCGGCTGCGGGCGAGGTTTGCAGAAAAGGTCACGGTGCGGTCCTCTCGTCGGCGGCGGTCCTGTCATCCACCGGGTAGGCGAGTACACGTTCTGTGCGCACACCGACGGTCTCGCCAATGCGCGGGCGTCGGCCGCGGACCTTGGCACGGAAGGTTGTGCCGTCGACATCGAGGGTGACGGAGTGCCCGTCGAGCTCGAACAGAGCGGATTCGATCGTGCCGCGCGCGGCATACGGGTCGGAGGAGTCGACGACGCGCACGGCAGCTGGCAGGACCGCGATGTCGATGACCTCGCCGAGATCCTCCATTCGGCCGCCGACGGTTACCAGATTGGATTTATGGAAGCTCATAGCCGGGTCCTGGCTGACGTATTCGAATCCGTTGCGGCGGGCGCGCAGCACGGTCGCGTCGGAGAAGAACTGTGCGACCCAGGCCGTGGCGGGTGCGGAGTAGAGCTCATCGGGGGTGGCGACCTGTTGAAGTTGCGCATCGGCAAGCACTGCGATGCGATCGGCCATGGCCAGGGCTTCGCCGCGGTCGTGCGTGACATGCAGCGTGGTCAGTCCGTGGGTGCGAGTCAGAGCCACAAGTTCACGCCGCAGCACGTCGCGTAAGGGTTCGTCGAGGGCGGAGAGGGCTTCGTCGAGAAGCAAAACGCGCGGATCGCCCACAATGGCGCGAGCGAGCGAGACGCGCTGACGCTGGCCGCCGGACAGGGCGTCCGGTTTGCGTTCCTGGAGGCCGTCGAGTCCCACCAGTTCAAGTGCTTCGTTGACGCGGCTTGCGCGCTCACGCTTATCGACGCCCGCCCGCACCAGCGGGTACTCCACATTCTGGGCGACAGTCATATGGGGCCACACCGCGTGCTGCTGGAAGACCATGCCCATGTGGCGGTCCTCCGGCGGAATGCCGGTCATGTCCTTGCCGCCCACGTAGATGGAACCGGAGCTCGGCTCGACGAACCCTGCGAGGGCCCGCAATAGCGTTGTCTTGCCCGAGCCGGACGGGCCGACGAGCGCGAGGAATTCGCCGGCTTCGATGTCGAGGGTCACATCGCGCAGGCCCTGCGTGCCACCCGGGAACGTGACGCTGACGGTGTCGAAACGGATGTCTTCCACGGTCTACCTCCTAGCGGATGCCGAGCCACGGGAAATGCCCGCGCTGGCGAGGACGAGAACGATAAGCCCGGCGAGCGTGAACATGAACGCCAGCGCGGAGGCTTGGTTGTAATTTCCGGCTTGCTGCAGGTTGAACAGTTGCACACCGAGCGTGGTGGTGCCGGGAGCGATGAGCAGGACCGAGACCGTCAACTCGCGGATCGCGGTAACGGCGACAAGGACGGCACCCGAGACCGCGGCGGGGATCGCCATGGCACCCGAGGTGTTGAAGATGGCGCGCAGTGGCCCCGCCCCGGAGATACGCGCGGCCTCTTCCATGGCGAGTGGAGTGCTTTTCAACGGCGCGCGGACTGCCTGGAGCACCGTGGCGGTGTAGGCGCACAGGTAGGCGGCGAGAATGATCCATGGGGTGTTGTAGGTGCCGGTGTAGCGGCTGATGATGAGCCAGCCGACACCGATGATCAGGCCCGGAAGTGCCGTCGGCAGCAGCGTGACCAAGGTCAGCAGGGTGTTGTCGCGGCTAACGGTACGGGTGACGAGGATGCCGATGAGCCAGCCGAGCACGCCGCACAGCACCGCCGCGGTGAGCGACATCCACAGGGAGTTAGTGAAGCCGTCGATGACGCGCGGGTTCTGTAGGGTGCGTTCGAAGTTGCGCCATGTCAGCGTTTCCCACGTCAGCGGCACGCCCGGAGCGGGCAGGAGAGCGCGGTAGATCAACCCGCCGACGGGTAGCAGGGTCACGGCGAGGCCAGTGGCCCAGGTGGCCGCAGTCACCGGCCACGTGGCGGCGCCGAGATCGAAACGCAGTGGCGCCCCCGCGTTCGTGCCGGAGCTGGCGGCGCGCTCGGCGACGATGTAGTCCGCGATGACTGCCAAAATGCCCATCACTAGCAGCACGACGCCGATGGTGGAGACCACCTGTAACGGGTTAGGCACTGTTCCTGATTCGGCGAAGCGGTACACCATCGTGGCCAACGTTTCGAAGCGTGCGGGCGAGCCGACCAGGGCCGGAATGCCGAAGTCCCCCAGGTTGGACACGAACGTCAAGGTGAACGCGCTGAGCAAGGCTGGGCGGACCAGCGGCAAGGTGATGGTGCGCAGGGTGGTCCAGGTATCAGAACCTGACAGGCGCGCAGCGAGCTCTAGATCGCGCGGGATTTTGCGCAGCGCAGCGGCCATGATGACGTAGACGATCGGGTAGGCGTGCAGCGTGAGCAGAAAAATGACGCCGTCAGCACCGTAGATGTTCCAGATCGGTCGATCGAAGATGGCGTTGAAGCCCTGGTTGCGGCCGAAGAGCTGCAGCCACGCGATCGCGCCGACAAACGGCGGCACAAGCAGCGGGGACAGCAGCAGCAACCGCGCCACGTGGGCACCGGCGATGGTGGTGCGCTCCACGATGACGGCGGCCAGGGTTCCCACGACCACCGCGAACAAAGCCGACAGCAGCGTCGAGTAGAAGGAGTTCCAGGCCGCCCGGCCAAGACCTGATTCAATGAGGACGGGGATCTGGTTTCCGCCCAGAGCAAGGCCCACCACGAGGTACAGCGGCGCGATGAAGAATCCGGCGGCAATGAGCCACATTCCGGCCCGGAATAGCTTGGGCATTGCTCAAAGATACAACATGCCCGCCTGCCACAGCAGCGCTGTGCAGGAGTTCTATGCAGGGCCGTGGTTGCGCGCGGCGCGGCGGGCATCCGTCCACGACTCGGCTAAGTCCGCTGCCCGCTGGTCGGCGATGGAGAGCATGCGTTCGAGGGCGGTGCGGTCGAGATCGTCGCTCAGCAAATGCGCGTCGACGCGCGCGAGGAAACGCTTCGCAGAGCTGCGCCGCAAGTGGAAATCTTGCACCTCCGCGAGCCGCGAATGCGGGTTGGCCAGCTCGGGGTAGTGCAGGGTGCGGTCGGCGAGAGCGTCTGTGGAGGGGCCTTGGAGCAGGTCGTCGTACTCGCCCAGGACCTGCTCGATGTCGTCGCGCGCGACCCGCAGCGATGCCCGGAGGGATTCAATCTCCGGGTCGGTGGTGCTGTTGCAGAAACCGATGAACGCGACGGCCGCGACGACACCACCGAGGATCAGCCCTAGCCAGCCGAAGCGTGCTCCGAGCAGGATCGCCACAACCAGCGCGAGGGTGAGCCATATGGCTGCCTCGACGCTGCGTCGCGGTTTGTGGTTCTGCGCCATCACAATGTCACTGGCCGGGTTCTTTTTTAGGGGGACTAGTGGCCGCCGCAGCCTCCAGAGCCGCATGCGCAAGCGCCGCCACCGCAGCCGCCGCCGGTGGCCATCATGACGGAGCCGGATAGGACACCGGTGCCGGCGATGACGGTGTTGCGCTCGGGCAGCGTGTCCGCGTTGGGGAGGACCACATCGAAGGGGAACGCGCCGTCGACAGAGACGTGGATGAACTGCTCTCCGGTGAGCATGTTGGTGCGGTACTCGGATTCCAGCACGCGGGCAGAGAACTGGGCACCTGCATCCGGGCTGGCCGGGACTCCCGTGGAGACGATCTCTGCGCCCTTCGAGGTGATGGTTCCCATCACCCCGCCGGTCTCGGACAGGTAGTGATCAACACTGTCGTACCGTGCCACGTCCATCCCGAGGATGGTGAAGCCCATTTCCTGCCAGGTGAGGGTGGATTCGTCGACAAGCAGCGGGCCCTGGGCGATGTTGGCCGTGACGGAGGTGAGCACCGTGCCGGTGGGATCGATGATCTCGCAGAACCCGACGACATCCGTGACCATGGTGACGTTCGCGTACGTGCGGGCGGTGGAGTCGAAGCCGGCGAATGTTGCGAACGGCTCGACTGCCAGGATGTTCAGCTGCGCTCCGGAGATGTCGGCGAACTGGATGAGCTGGCCCCCGCGGACCTCGCCGGTAACGGCAAGCTGATTCGAGGCGATCGCCGCCTCCACCGCGTCCTGCCATCGCGCATAGTTCATGCCGATGCTGGAAAGATCCGTGCTGATCGCTTGAGTCATGTCTCCAGATCCTACAACTGCCGTCAAAGAATCCCGCATACGGAGGGAACAAGCTGGATGGCTGGGTTGTTGAGGTAGAAAACTACTGTGCAACAATAAGGACTCAATGACCACTTCTTCGCACGCAAGTTCTCAACCCAGCCATGACGAGCTGCTCGCCCAGGCTTTCCGCCACAATGCGCCGCAACCGACCGATCGGGGCCGCGACGAGGCCCATGAGCCGTCTGTCGGCACGCTGGACTTGGCCGAACGCAATGCTTTTCGGCGTGTCACCCGCGAGACCGAAATCCGCTCCGAAGAGCACAAGGATGTCTACGAGGTTGAGTACCGAAAGCTCCAGCTGGAGCAGGTCATCCTCGTCGGCGTGTGGACGGAAGGGACGACGGCCGAAGTCGAGGCAAGCATGACCGAGCTCGCGGCTCTGGCTGAAACCGCCGGCGCTGAAGTGGTGGAGATGATCTACCAAAAGCGCGACAAGCCGGACCCGGGCACCTACGTCGGTTCCGGAAAGGTGAGCGAACTACGTGACATTGTGCACGCCACCGGCGCCGACACCGTCGTGTGCGATGGTGGTCTCTCGCCGGGCCAGTTGGTGGCGCTTGAGGAAGCCCTGAAGATCAAAGTCATCGACCGCACCATGCTCATTCTGGATATCTTCGCCCAGCACGCGAAGTCCAAAGAGGGTAAAGCGCAAGTGTCCTTGGCGCAGATGGAATACCTCTACACCCGTACCCGTGGTTGGGGTGGCAACCTGTCGCGTCAGGCTGGCGGCCGGGCAGGCTCCAACGGTGGTGTGGGTCTGCGTGGTCCTGGTGAGACGCGTATTGAGGCCGACCGTCGCCGTCTGCGCACTGACATGGCTAAGCTACGCCGCGACCTTTCCGGGATGAAGACCGCCCGCGACATCAAGCGCGCTCAGCGCCAGCGCTCGACGCTGCCGAAGATCGCCATCGCCGGGTATACGAACGCCGGCAAGTCCTCGCTAATCAACGCGATGACCGACGCTGGGGTGCTCGTCGAAGACGCACTGTTTGCCACCCTGGATCCCTCCACGCGACGCGCCGAGCTTGCCGACGGCCGCACCGTCGTCCTGACCGACACTGTCGGCTTCGTCCGCCACCTGCCCACGCAGCTTGTCGAGGCGTTCAAGTCCACCCTGGAAGAGGTGGTCGGCGCTGACCTCATGCTCCACGTTGTCGACGGCTCCGACCCGTTCCCGTTGAAGCAGATCAAGGCTGTCAACGATGTCCTGGCGGAGATCACCCGGGACACGGGCGAGGAGATTCCGCCGGAGATCATCGTGGTGAACAAGATCGACGAAGCAAACCCCGTCGTGCTTGCCGAGCTACGCCACGCGTTCGCGGATTCGAAGCACAATGTCGTCTTCGTCTCCGCCGTGACCGGCGAGGGGATTGACGAGCTTGAGGGCCGGATCGAGATGTTCTTGAACACTCTCGATGCCCACGTGAAGCTGCTCGTCCCGTTCACCCGCGGCGATGTTGTCTCACGCGTCCATGAGGAGGGCACTGTGCGCAGCGAGGCGTACAACGAAGAGGGCACGCTTATCGACGTCCGCCTGCCCCGCGTCCTCGCCGAGCAGTACGCAGAATTCGTCGTAGCGTAGAACCGAGTTAGTGGTCTGGGTCGGTTCGGACTACGTCGATGCCGTGTTCAGACAGCTTCTGCACCACCTCATCCGAAGCGTCCGCGTCAGTGATGAGCACGTCGATGCTGTCGAGCGGGGCGTAACTGACTACCGCTTCCTGGCCGAACCGTGCGGAGTTGCAAAGAACCACGACCTTCTCAGCGTTGGTCACCATTGCCGACTTCACTGCGGCTTGTTGGGCATCATCCGTAGACAGGCCGTGGTTGACGGTGAGAGCGCCGGCATCGATTACGGCGGCGTTTGCCTGCATCAACGCAAGCGTACGCAAGGTCGTGTCACCAGCGGTGGACTGTGCCGCGTAGCTCACCGAGCCGCCCAGGAGCTGAACATTTGTACCGGCTGTGCTGGATAATTCCAGAGCGACAGGAATGGAGTGCGTGACAAAAGACAACGCCGCTGCGCTACCGGTGCCGCCTGCTGTCACTGCCGCTGCGAACGATTGGGCCATATGCACGGCCATTGCACCGGAATCAACGAACACGACGCCATCGTTTGGCAGGTGCGCCAAAGCTGCTCGAGCGATAGAGGAGCTCGCCCGAGAGGCCGATTGCGAGCGCGGGTCAGCAGACTCCACATGCCCGTGGGAGGCGGTGAGCTGGCATCGCGCTTCGGCGTTCATGGGTCTTCCTTACCTGCTCAAAGGGAACATCGTCTAGAGCTTACGGAACACGGAGACAACGAGTCCCATGATTTCAGCATCATCCCCCTTGATCGGGGCGAAGGCTTCGTTGTGGGGGAGAAGCCACACACCGGAGGAATCCCTGTGGAACTCCTTCACCGTTGCTTCCCCCTCAATAAGCGCCGCGACGAACTGACCTTCCTCCGCTACCGGCTGGGTACGCACGGCAACCCAATCGCCGTCGAGGATGCCCGCGTCGCGCATGGACTCACCCACGACTTGGAGCAGGTAGAGATCACCGTCGCCGACGAGTTCTTCCGGCAGAGGGAAGTAGCTGTCAACGTTCTCTTCAGCGAGAATCGGGTTGCCTGCAGCAATCTGCCCGACGACGGGGATGTAGCGCGGCGGTGCCGCATCGTCTGGTTTCGGATCAGCCTTGCGCTTCTTCCGGCCATTCTCCGGCAGGTGACGCAGATCAACGGCGCGGGGCTTGTTCGGGTCGCGGCGAAGAAAGCCCTTCTTCTCCAATTCCTTGAGCTGGTAGGCCACAGACGACGTCGACTGAAGGCCGGCGGCATCGCCGATCTCCCGAATGCTCGGCGGGTAGCCGCGGAGCACCACCGCATCCTGAATGACTTCAAGAATGCGGCGCTGCCTCTCTGTCAGGGTCTTAATGTCCGGTTTCTTGTCTGCGCTCTGGGGCATGTTCCTGTTCTCCTCTGATCGGTTGTCCTCGGTGCCTTGTTCCTATCGGTGTGGCGAGAAACTCGGCGCTGGAATTCCTCACCAATGTTCGACGACACGCGGCACCGTTCGGTTCCCTTGTGTCCACTTTTACCATGCGTAGGCAAATTTGTTCGATATTTCTTGACCACGTCTAGACAAACTCTACGGCCCTTGCTATAAATCGAACACAGGAACTATCGAACATTTTAGCGATCATTGCAATCGAACATGTCCGGTGCGGTTCGTAGAATCAAATCCGAACCAAGAAAGGAAGAATGATGACTATCTCTCTCGCCCGCCCTAACAGTGCTAATACTACCGATAACCTCCGTTCTGCTGAGGTTGAGCCAGCGGATGTTTGGGACCTTGACCGTGCACCGGTGATTCGTTCCTCGCACCGTCATGTTCGAACACTCGATGAGCATAATCGAATGAATGAATCACCCCTGCGAGCGCGCCCAGAGGATCCGGACAGCCCGAACACCCCTCTCGAAACTCGCCGCGAGAAGCGCGCGGCCACGCTTATGGGTGCACTGCTCGGCCTCGGTCTCGTTGCGGGTTCTATCTTCGGCGGCGCGTTCTCTTTCGAGGACGACGGTTTCGCCCCGGAGCAGGTGAACGAGTCTGCGAATCTCCAGAACGCCGTTGCAACAGTGAACTACCGCTAAGGATTTCTCTGGGGGGAGTAGAGTTTGAGGGGTGCACTGCCCCTTTTGCCAGAACGATAGCTCTCGGGTTTCTGACTCGCGCCTAGTCGATGCAGGATCGGCCATTCGGCGCCGACGCGAATGCACCGTGTGCGGTGGTCGTTTCACTACGGTCGAGAAAGCTGTCCTGACCGTGGTCAAGCGCAACGGAGTCAGCGAACCCTTCGACCGTGACAAGCTCATTGTCGGCGTACGCCGCGCGTGCCAGGGACGCGATGTCTCCGATGACGCTTTGAAGCGCCTCGCCCAAGAGGTGGAAGAGATCGTCCGCGCGCAGGGAAGCTCGCAGATTCCGTCGAACGAAATCGGCCTTGCCATCCTCGAGCCGCTGCGCGCACTCGACGAGGTCGCCTACCTGCGCTTCGCGTCCGTGTACAAGTCCTTCGAAAGCGCCGACGACTTCGAATCCGAGATCAGGCTCATGCGCCGCAAAGACCGCGGCATGGAAGGCATTTAGAGCTTATCCACCATCTTCTCGATCCGCCTCGGGCTTACCGGTTTCGCCGTACCGAGCCGTTGAGCGAATAAGCTCACACGCAGCTCTTGGATCCGCCACAGAATGTCCTTGACTGCCCGGGATTTACGGGCCGCCTGCGGTAGCCGGGCCAGTTTGGCATCGAGGTACTTCTTCACGTCGTCGACTACCGATTGGCGGTCTGCATCGCGGTCGGGGTCGCGGTTCATCTCCTCGAGCCGAATCTGGATCGCCGACATGTACCGCGGAAGGTGTTGAAGATTCTCCATCCCGTGCACTGTGATGGCGTTCTTCGGTAGAAGGAAGTTCATCTGCTGGCGGATGTCATCGATAGCTGGGCCGTCCCAGTTCTGAAGTTCCGCCGCAGTGTTGATGTATTCGACCACACCACCGGCGACGCCGACGACCGTGCGCCGAACCATGCCGGCCACCTCGGGCTTGACCTTGTTCAGTAGCGCATCGAATTCTGCAGGTGTACGCACGGGTCCACCGTGGGCGAACATGAGATCGCGGATCGCGGCGACGCGCGCATCTTCGACCAGCCCAGCGGCACCACCGTGCGGATACTTATCGACGGCCACACGCTGCCGCAACGGCAGGCCTTTCACCATCTGGGAGACCGAGACGTCGATTTGGCGCATGAGCATTGCCAACGTCGCCGTCACCATGGATTGATCAGCAGCGGCCTTTGTCGGGAACACCTTCACACGTACGCCGTCATTGGTCGCCTCCAAGGCGGGGAAAGCATCGACGTTGTTGCCTTCGATCTTTGTTGTCACAGTTTCCGGCACATCACCAAGGGTGTCTTCCGTCCACTTCGTAACTGAGTCGGATTCAGCCTTCTTGGTCGCCTTTGCTACAGACGAGGTGATTTGGCCGGCGCGGCGCTTCTTCAGCGCGGCCAGCGACGTGTCGTGGTCGGTGATCTTCCCTTTACGGTCGATGGAGGCAAAGGTGATCTTCAGGTGAGGCGGCAACGCTTCGGGCCGGAAATCGGATGCGTTAATGCCGTGCCCTCCGAGGGAGCGCAACACCTCGGCGAGCTGCTCGTTCAACGGAGATTCGTAAGGAACGAGCTTGTCTAGGGCGCGCGCGGCAAACTCTGGTGCAGGAACGACTGTCTTGCGCAACGCCTTTGGTAGGGAGCGGATGAGCTCTGTGACTAGTTCTTCGCGCAAACCGGGCACGAGCCAGTCGAATTCGCGCTCCTCCAGACCCGCTAACAGGGGAACAGGGACAAGGACGGTGACGCCGTCAAAGGGGTCGCCCGGTTCGAACTTGTATTGCAGGTCGTAGTCAATGCTTCCCTGGCGGATCTTGTCGGGGAAGGCGTCTTCGCTGGTGTCAGCGTCGGAATCGTCGATAAGTGCGCTCGGGTCGAAGTCGAGGAATGCGGCGTCCTCACGCTTTTTCTTCTTCCACCATGCGTCGAAGTGGCGGCCGGTCCCAATGTTGTCCGGCAGGCGCTCGTCGTAAAAGTCGAACAACGCCTCCTCGTCGACAACGAGACCGCGGCGGCGCACCTTCTCCTCGACTTCGGCGGCCTCTTCGAGGAGCTTGGCGTTGCGTTTGAGAAAGGCGTGGTGGGCGTTCCATTCGCCGTCGATAAGCGCGTGCCTGATGAACATGGTGCGCGCAGCATCCATGTCCACGCGGTGGTACGGCACCAGGCGATCAGCGACAACCATGACTCCGTAGAGCATGGACTTCTGGTGCACCATCGGTGCGGCCCGCTTGATGGACCAGATCGGCTCGGAATAGTTGTGCTTGAGCAGGCCGCCGGCGACTTTCTCCACCCAAGCGGGATCGATAGAGGCGACGTCACGCGCCCACAGACGAGACGTTTCGACGAGTTCGGCAGCCATCACGAACTCCGGCGGCTTCTTCGCCAGCACCGAACCGGGGAAGATCATGAAGCGTGTGCCGCGTGCTCCCTTGAACTCCTTCGAATTGCCGTCGCGGGCACCGATATTGGACAACAGGCCGGTGAGCAAGGCCTGGTGGATGGACTTGGGGTCGCGGTCCCGCGAGTCATCGTGATCGTCCGTTGCGGTGGCGGTGCGGGCCCAGCCGAGCTGCCTCTCCGCCTCACGGAGCTGGCGCACAAGGTCGAACCACTCGCGGATGCGCATGTAGTGGAGGTACTCCTTCTTCATGCGCTTGCGGAAGGCGTTGCCGGACAGTTCATTCCGGGAGTCTTTGAGGTAATCCCACAAATTCAGCGCAGCGAGAAAGTCGGAGGTCTTGTCCTTGAAACGCGCGTGGGCCTGGTCGGCTTGCGCCTGGAACTCCAACGGACGTTCGCGGACATCCTGGATGGTCATGCTGGCGACAATGACAGTGACATCGTCCAGTACACCGAGGCGGTGTGCCTCCACCAGCATGCGGGCCATCCGCGGGTCGACAGGAATGCGCGCGATGTCGCGGCCGATGCCTGTGAGCACCGGCATGTCACGGTCTTCCTTATCGGTGATGGCGCCGAGCTCGTGGAGGAGCATCAGCCCGTCGCGCACAGCCTTCTTGTCCGGTGGCTGGACGAACGGGAACTCCGCGATGTCGCCCAAGCGCAGGTTCGTCATCTGGAGGATGACGCTGGCCAGGTTGGTGCGCAGAATCTCCGGGTCGGTGAATTCAGGGCGGGCGTTGAAATTGTCCTCCGAATAAAGGCGAATCGCGATACCGTCTGCGATGCGGCCGGAGCGGCCCGAGCGCTGGTTGGCGCTGGCTTGCGAGATCTCTTCGATGGGGAGGCGCTGCACCTTGGTGCGCGTAGAGTAGCGGGAGATGCGCGCGAGACCGGTGTCCACCACGTAGTGGATGCCGGGGACAGTCAGCGACGTCTCCGCGATGTTGGTGGCTAGCACAATGCGGCGCCCGGAGTGCGGGGAGAATACCCGGTGCTGTTCGGCGTTGGAGAGTCGACCGAACAGGGGAGTGACTTCCACACCGCGCCAGGGCTGCTTCTCAATGAGCTCCATTGCGTCACGGATGTCACGCTCGGAGGCGAAGAAGCAGAGGATATCGCCGTCACCTTCCGCCATGAGCTCCTTCAAGGCTTCAATCAGCCCGTCGAGCATATCTGTATCGACGACCTTCGTGCCGCCGTCTTTCGTGGGCACCTCCGTCTCAAGCGGACGGTAGCGGATCTCCACTGGGTAGGTGCGCCCCGAGACTTCAATGATGGGCGCCGGGTTACCGTCACTGTCGGCGAAGTGCTCCGCGAACGACTCTGGGTCGATGGTGGCGGAGGTAATGATGATCTTCAGGTCCGGCCGGTACGGCAAAAGCCGCTTGAGGTAGCCCAACAAGAAGTCGATGTTGAGGGAGCGCTCGTGGGCCTCATCGATGATGATCGTGTCGTAGGCATTCAGGTAGCGGTCCCGCTGCATCTCGGCGAGCAGGATGCCGTCCGTCATGAGCTTGACCGCGGTCGTGGCAGACACACGGTCATCGAAGCGGATGGCGTAGCCGACGGAGCGCCCAATGTCCTGGCCGAGTTCGTCTGCGATGCGCTCAGCGACAGTGCGCGCAGCGATTCGCCGCGGTTGGGTGTGGCCGATCAGCCCACGCCGGCCACGGCCCAGTTCAAGCAGCATCTTCGGGATCTGGGTAGTTTTACCAGATCCTGTTTCGCCCGCAATGACGACGACTTGGTTGTCCCGGATGAGGTTTTTGATGTCCTCGCGTCGGGCGGAGACAGGAAGCTGCTCCGGGTAGGTGATTCGCGGGACCAGAGCGTCAATCGCGGCGACCTTTGCAACTTCTTCTTCTAAGTCGGTGTGGATCGCGGCTAAAGCGTTCGGAGCCTTCGCCTTCTTCAGGCGCCTGTCAAAGCGGCGGACTTGGGCAATCGGCAGCTCGTCGAGACGCGCTTTGAGGGCGTCGCGGGTGATGGGCGGGGAAGACTCGGGGGTGCTCATAATCAACGGCTGATCTTACCCGCGCAGCAGGTAAAGGTAGAAGCTACTGAGAGTGAACAACCTGAGCGAACGGGACTAGACAGTGAGACCCAGCGGTTCGCCTTCGGCGACAGTGTTCTCGTAGGCCTTTGTAATCGCAGCGCCCAGCGCGGTGAACTCTGCGGCGCGGGTGGAGGAGGAACGGTAGACCAACCCCACGTTACGTTCTGCCGCCACGGCGGTATCGAACTCAGCCACTGTCACGCCGGGGCGGGAGCATTCGGCGGAGACTGCTGACACCGGCAGCAGTGTGGAACCGAAGCCGGCTGCGACGAGCTGAATGATCGTGGTTAGTGACGATGCCCGGGTGACGGACTCGGTGACCTCGGTCAGGCTGATCTTGGCCAGTCGGCAGAGGTCCATGATTTGGTCACGGAGACAGTGGCCGTCATCAAGCAGCAGCAGATCAAGGTCGTCGAGCACGCTGAGCTCGAGGTCGTGCTTGCCCGCCAACGGGTGGTCGTCTTTGACCGCTACCGCGAAGTTCTCGGTGTACAAAGGGATTTCGCTCAATCCGGCCACGTTGGAGGGGAACGCGATAAGAGCGACGTCGAGGCGCCCGTCGCGCAGCTGGTCCAGCAGCGTAGGGGTCGTTTCCTCCACGATCTTCGGGTTCAGTGCCGGGAAGCGTTCGTGAATAGTGCGCAGCAGCTCCGGCAGAATGTACGGCGCGATGGTGGGAATGATGCCGATTGCTAGCGACCCCGTCAGCATGCCCTGTGCACCGCGTGCCCGATGCACAAACGCATCGGCAGCCTCCAAGGTGGCTTTGGCGTAGGGGAGCAGCTCTTCGCCGCTGGGGGTGACAATGACTTTACGTGTGGAGCGCTCAATCAACTGGATCTCCAATCCCGACTCCAAGGCGACGAGCGCCTGGGACAGTGACGGCTGGGAGATATTCAGCTTGGCCGCGGCAGAGCCAAAGTGGCGGTTCTCCGCGATCGTGACAAACGTGCGCAGCTGCGCAAGCGTCGGACGATACTCCTTATTGTTCATACCTATTAGGCTACAACCGGCAATAGGTAGAAATGGCCTATTTGGGATTCTTGTTTTCCAGCCCTAAGGATGAAGGTCTCGGTAGGCGGCTTATACCTGCTTCATTTCCAGCGAACTCAAACGCACTTCACCGGCGGCGTCTGATGCGTCGAGGCCCACCGTGCCATGCAGCTGGAAAGCATTGTCGCCTTCTGGGTCTTTGAGAATCTGCACGACTTCCCACATTCGGGTGTCGTCGCCGGAGACGCTGAAGTATGACGGGCCGCGGGCATCGTTGTCCAGTTCCACGTCCTCGTACTCGTCAAAGTAATCGTCCATGAGTGCCGGCCAGTCAGGCTGGTCCGCAAAGTCCATATAATCGAGCATCTCCTCGAGCTGTTTCTCCTTCTCGTAGGCGAAGAGCTCAACCAAGCGGAAGAAATAATTGCGCACCATGATGGTGAACGCGCGGCGGTTCGCCGTCAGCGCTGTCGGGTCCTCCACGCCGAAGGCCAGCTCTCGTTCCAGGTCGGATTGAGAGATCGGGGTGGTCTCGTCGGTCATGTGGGCCCATTCGTCGATCAGCGAGGAGTCGACCTGGCGGATGAGCTCACCGAGCCACACGATGATGTCGTCCAGCCGCTGTGTCATGTACGCCTCTGGAATGGAGTGTGACAGCGTGCGCCACGCGTCGGTGAGGTAGCGCAGCACCACGCCTTCGCTGCGGGCGAGACCGTAAGTCGCGATGACATCGGAGAAGGTCATCGCATGCTCAATCATGTCGCGCACGACCGACTTGGGGCGCAGCTCGAACTCCTTGGCCCACGGGTTTCCCTGAACGAAGGTCTCGTAGGCGTCTTCCAGCTCCTCGCGCAGCGGCTGCGGGTAGGTGACGTCTTCGATGAGCGCCATGCGTTCTGTGTAGTCCACACCGTCAGCCTTGAGCGCCGCGATCTCTTCACCACGAGCCGCCGACTGCTGGGCCTGGAGAAGCTGACGCGGATCATCCAGGATCGCCTCGAACGCGGAGATGACATCCAGGTCGTACGTCTCGCTCTCCGGGTCAAGCAGGGTGAGAAAAGCCAGAGCGAAGGGGGACAGCGGCTGGTTGAGCGCGAAATCGCGGTCAAGCTCCGCCGTCAACGTGTACGGGCGGAACGCGGGCGAGTCCGGGGTACGTTCCACCACACCGGCGTTGATCAAGCCACGGAACAGGTCAAGGGCGGTGAGAATATCGCGGTTCTGCTTTGCACGGGTGTCGTGGTTGGTGCGCAGCAGATGCTTCATGTGCTCATACCCGTCGCCTGGGCGGGCGACCACGTTGAGCAACATCGAATTGGACACCGTGAACTGGCTCTGCAGCTCTTCCGGCTCTGCCTCGGTCAGCCGCAAATACGTTTTTTCTGACCACGACACTTCACCGTCGCGCGCGGACTTTTTGCGGATCTTCTTCAGCTTCTTCGGATCGTCGCCGGCCTTGCGGCGCAGCTTGACGTTCTCGATCTCGTGCTCGGGCGCTTCGACGATCACCGTTCCTTCTGTGTCGTAGCCAGCGCGTCCCGCACGTCCCGCAATCTGGTGGAATTCGCGGGATTTCACGATGCGCTGCCGGGTGCCGTCATACTTCGCCAGCCCCGTCATGAGCACCGTGCGGATCGGGACGTTGATGCCCACCCCGAGCGTGTCCGTGCCGCAGATGACCTTCAGCAGACCAGTCTGCGACAGTCGCTCGACCAGACGCCGGTACTTCGGCAGCATCCCAGCGTGGTGGATGCCGATGCCGCGGCGCAGCAGCTTTGACAGCGTCTTGCCGAAGGTCGTCGTGAAGCGGAAGTCTCCGATCGCTTCAGCGATCGCGTCCTTCTCGTCGCGCGTGAGCATGTCGCTTATCGACGTCAGAGCCTGCGCCCGTTCTGTCGCCTCCCGCTGCGAGAAATGCACCACGTAGATCGGCGCTTTCCCGTCTTCGAGCAACTCCTCAATCGTCTCGTGAACGGGGGTGAACACGTAGTGGAAATCCAGCGGGACCGGGCGCTGCGAACCACCAACGAAGGTCGTCTCACGGCCGGTGCGGCGAGTGAGGTCCTCCTCCAGCCAGGCCGTGTCGCCGAGGGTGGCGGACATGAGCAGAAATTGTGCTTTCGGAAGCTCCAACAGCGGCACCTGCCACGCCCAGCCGCGCTCTGGGTCCGAGTAGTAGTGGAACTCGTCCATAACCACCTGGCGGATGTCGGAGTTCTTTCCCTCGCGCAAGGCGATGTTGGCGACGATTTCCGCAGTGGCCGCAATGATGGGTGCATTGCCGTTCACGGTGGCATCGCCTGTCATCATGCCGACGTTCTCCGGGCCGAAGATCTCGCACAGCGCGAAGAACTTCTCACTCACCAGCGCTTTGATCGGAGCGGTGTAGAAGCTACGCTGGCCGCGGGCCATGGCGATGAAATGGGCGGCGTTGGCCACCATGGATTTTCCTGACCCGGTGGGGGTAGCCAGAATGACATTGTCTCCGGCCAGAATGGCCACAGAGGCCTCCTCCTGCGCCGGATAAAGGGAGATGCCACGGTCGGTGGTCCAGCGGATGAAGGTGTCCCAGACGGCGTCGTCGAAAAGCGACTGCGGGACGTCACTCAGATCCGCAAGGCTGTCACCGAGCGTGGCGTCACTCATCGTCGTCGGTGAGATCGATCTGGTCGTTGTCCTGCCACATGCCGGACTCACCCGACTGGCCGGTCTGGTCTGACTGGCCAGAGCCAATGCCCTTGTTCAGGCCGCGATCCCTGTCGTCGATAGCGGCGAGGAAGTTCTCAAACGCCTCACCGATCTCGTCGCCGGACGGCATCTGAGCTTCACCCGGCATCATCTTCTGCGGGTTCTTGTCGCGGTAGGACGCCATCTCAGAGTCGTAATGCTGCTCGAGCTGGGAGACCACTTGCGCGATTTCCTCCGACTCGTTCGTCTGCTCCGCCAGCTGCTGCTGGACGCGCGCGATGTCCTGCTCGATGGAGCGCAGCGGGAACTGCAGCTTGGACGTGTCAGACACCGACTGCAGGAGCTGGTAGACAGCCTGTGGGTACGGGGAGGCTGCGACATAGTGCGGCACGTGGGCGGTGTAGCCAGCGACCCGGCGACCGCGGTTGTGCAGCTCACGCTCAATCATCACAGCGGCAGCACCCGGCATGGAGACCATCCCGTCGTAGGTGAACATCGGGCCGACCAAATCGCGGTCATTGCCGTGCGCCGAGACAACCAGGGGACGCGTGTGCGGCGCACCCATCGGAGCGGCGTACAGGCAGATTGTCTTGTCCACGTTGAACCGGTCTGCGAGATCTGCAACCGCCTTGGAGAATGCCTCCCATCGCAGGTCCGGCTCTGGGCCGGAGAGCAGCAGGAAGGATTCTCCCTTGGCATCGCGCATGACGCGGATGTCCAAGTCGATTTCTTCGATGTCGGTGATTTCGTGCTCGCTCATCGTGATCATGGGGCGACGGGAGCGGTAATCGATGAGCTCGTCGTTATTGAATGTCGCCACCGTGCGGGAATCCAGTGCCGCCTTGAGGTGCCCGGCGGCACCTTCGACTGCGTGCCCCGCGTCAGCGTAACCCTGCATGGCCACAATGAGAGTCGGGCCAGAGGAGGTGCCGTCGACAGCTGGAGCGGGGTACTCCAATTCGTACATTTTCCTCTCGTTCGAGGTCATGTCGCATCCTCCTTTACCTATGCGCACTTTCGTGTGAGCTTGTTAGCGTTCGACAATAATCACAACAATGTCGGTTCAGTTAAATTCCCACTCTAGATCCGATTGCCTCTCGGGTGTGGACTGCGTCGGCGATTGTCAGTGAATTGCAGAAACTGTCAGGCCGCAGCCAGCCTCACACGGTTGCGCACTGCAGTGCGCGACGGGCAGGGAACCGTATTGGGGGTTTGGGAAGACTAACAAGGGCATGACGCATTCTTCAGATCACCACCATCAAGCGACAGTAGACAACCCTTCAACCATCATTGCGACGGTGCCCGGCACCCTGGGCTACTACCCGCACGAATCAGTCGTCGTCATCGGGCTCATCGCCAGCGAGGACACCGACAGTGTGTATCTCGGCCCCGTTCTGCGCGCAGACCTTGGCCGCGTGCGCGAACTGACTGCCTATCTGGGCAGCGCGCCCGTGGACACGTGCATTGCGTTCCTGGGCATTTTGGTCACGCGCGTGCCGGGGTCCGGTGTGGCGCTTAACGCCGTCGAAGAATTGGAGAAGTTGGAGCGCACCAACGGCGAGCCGCTTATCGACGTGTTGTGGCACGTCTCCGAAATCGCCCACGGCACCCCGTACTCTATGGTTTTCGGGCCCGAGCCTGCCGAGTTGGGCATGTTCTGGTCCGAGCTGGCCTGGGAGCATGGGGTCGTGGGCTCTGTCATGGCATCGCCCGCAATGGAAGCAATGCGTGCCAACGGCACACTGCCCGCCTTAGATCGCAACGACACTTTTTCCTACTTCGAGCCTGTCGTCCCGTCCGGCGCGGAAGAGCACCGCATCACCTCGCTGACCCAGCAGGCGCTTGCGCGTTCTGCTCAACTCCGGGTGGAACTTGCCCGGGGCAGCTCCCGCCCAGCGAGCGTTGTGCATCAGGCGTGCACAGCTTTGATCAATTCCCCAGCGCAGCCCATCATCGGGGCCGACGAGCCGCTCAGCATCGCCGAAGCTGTTCCGGATCAGAACTGTCTTGCTGCTCTCGCTACCGTTCTCGCGCGTCCCACGCTGCGCGATTGCGTCATCGGGGAGGCGGTCCGCCACCCACAGGAATCCGCCAGTGCGCTCCTCGCCGTCGCGCGGTCCTTCCGGGGCGTCATCCGAGCAAACGCATTGAGCATCTGGGCGCTCGTGGCCATCTCCCGGGGTGTGTCGTCGTGGGCATCAGCGGCACTGCATTGCGCTCAAGAGGAAATGCCCGAGCACTCCATGTCCGCGATTTGCCTGGAAGTGTTGGCGCTGGGGGAGCAGAAGAAGCTGGTCACTACCATCCTCGAAGGGTGCGAGCTCGCCTGCGAGAAGCTGCTCGGCCCAGCGGATCCGCCAATGAGGAAAAGCGCTTAACCCCTTGCCTGGGTGAATTCCCACGCGTCGGTGACAATGCGGTCCAGTTGTGTGCGGGTGGGGTTCCAACCGAGTTCGTCTTTCGCGCGCTGCGAGGAGGCGATCAGGGTGGCTGGGTCGCCTGCGCGACGCGGAGCTACTTCGGCGGGGATGTCGTGCCCGGTCACGCTGCGGCAAGTCTCAATGACCTCTTTCACGGAGTAGCCGTCGCCAGAACCGAGGTTGAAGATCTTGTGGGTGCCCGGTGTGTTCGCCTCCAAGGCGAGCATGTGCGCGTCCGCCAAATCGCGGATGTGGATGTAGTCGCGCACGCACGTGCCGTCCGCAGTAGGCCAATCGTCACCGAAAATGAGAATCTTCTCGCGCTTTCCTTGAGCCACCTGCAGCACCAACGGAATCAAGTGAGTCTCCGTGGCGTGGCGTTCACCGTAGCCCGCGTAGGCTCCAGCGACATTGAAGTAGCGCAGGCTGGTCGCACCGAGCCCGAACGCCGCAGCGTAGGAACTCATTGCGTAGTCGATGGCCAGCTTCGACGCGCCGTACGGGTTTGTCGGTGCCGTGGGCATGTCCTCGGTGATCGGCACGTGCTCCGGTTCACCGTAGGTCGCCGCGGTGGAGGAGAATACCAGCGAGTTCACATTGTGGTCGCGCATCGCGTTGAGCAGCGCCAGAGAGGTGACAAAGTTGTCGCGCCAGTACTCATCCGGTTTTTCCACGGACTCACCCACCAGGGACCGTGCCGCGAAGTGGAGCACACCATCGACGGGGCCGCCGCTGCGGTCGCTCAGCACATCGTCGATCACATCGGTGATGGTGCCTTCCACCAAGGTGGCTTCCGGGACGACTGCGTCGCGGTTACCCGTGGAGAAATCGTCGATGATGGTCACATCATGGCCAGCTTCTACAAGCACCTTCGAACAGACGCTGCCGACGTATCCAGCGCCGCCGGTGACTACGAGACGAGCCATTGATTAACCTTCCAGCGGCTTCACGCGCAGCGCGTGAGCCAAGTCGGGGGCAAGATCCACGTGGCCATTGTTACTGGTGATCACCGTGATGATTCCGTTGCTCTTTTTCTCCAGAGTGACCACTGACCCGCGATCGACACCATAGCGGCAGATCGAAGAGTACTGCTCCGAGTCGAGCTGCAGAATCTCATTGATCTGCACGACTTCAGCCGTGACCGGTTCACTGAGATCCAGTTCGGTGGCACGGGTTCCCAATGTCTCTCCGACAGCGTCGGAGTATCCCAATTCGTCCAACGCCGGGATCGGGTTTCCGAAGGGGGAGCGGGTTGGGTCGTCGAGCACGTGGATGAGTCGGCGCTCCACCTCTTCACTCATCACGTGCTCCCAACGGCAGGCTTCAGCATGGACTTGGCTGATATCCAAGTCGAGCACGTCAGTCAGCAGACGCTCCGCCAAGCGGTGCTTGCGCATGACCGAGGTCGCCAACTCACGGCCGCGCTTGGTCAGGCTGAGAGAACGGTCGTGCTCGACGACGATGAGGCCGTCGCGCTCCATACGGGCGACGGTTTGGGACACGGTCGGGCCGGACTGGTCGAGGCGTTCCGCAATGCGCGCACGCAGCGGAGTAATGCCTTCTTCCTCCAGCTCATACACCGTGCGCAGGTACATCTCGGTGGTGTCGACGAGGTCTCTCAAAACTGCATTCCTTACCTACTTGACCAACTCAGTCGGCCCGGCCTGCGTGGCCCGATACATGCCCAAAACTCGGGACCATGGTAGCGCACTCACGCGCCCATGGCCGGGACTCGAATTACTGGGCGTAATCGCGGAGGCGATCTGCGCGCTCGCCGACGCGCAGCTTGCTCATCACTTCGCGCTCAATCTGGCGCACACGCTCACGCGAAAGGCCGAACTTGCGGCCGATTTGGTCGAGCGTGCGCGGCACACCGTCATCCAGGCCGTAGCGCAAACGAATAACATCCTGCTCACGCTGCTCAAGACCGTTAATGATGTCGTGAATGTCGTCGTGGCGCAGCACAGAAACAACAGCATCTTCTGCGTCCGCGGCCTCAGCATCTTCAATGAAGTCGCCCAACGGTGCTTCCTCGTCAGCACCGACCGGCATGTCCAAGCTCACCGGGTCGCGGGACTGGCGCAACAGCATCTCGATCTTGGACTCATCAATGCCAGACTCTTCCGCCAACTCCTCGTTGGAAGGCTCGCGGCCAAGAGACTGGTACATCTCGCGACGGATGCGGGAGAGCTTGTTCACCTGCTCCACGAGGTGGACTGGGAGGCGGATGGTGCGCGACTGGTCAGCCATGCCGCGGGTGATCGCTTGGCGGATCCACCAGGTGGCGTAGGTGGAGAACTTGAAGCCCTTGGAGTAGTCGAACTTCTCCATCGCGCGAATCAGGCCCAGGTTGCCCTCCTGGATGAGATCCAGCAGCGGCATGCCGCGGCCGGTGTAGCGCTTGGCCAGGGAGACCACCAGACGCAGGTTCGCCTCCAGCAGGTGAGCGCGTGCTTTGCGGCCCTGCTTGGCCAAGATCTTCAGGTCGCGCGACTTCGCGCGGGTCAACTCGGTGTCAGGATCGTCGAGCAGGTGCTGCGCGTACAGACCGACCTCGATCTGCTGAGCCAGTTCAACCTCTTCCTCAGCGTTGAGGAGTGCGGTCTTGCCGATGCCGTTCAGATACACACGGACAAGGTCAGCAGACGGATTATCGTTCGTCTGGTTCCGGCGGCTTCCGCGGTCGACCTCTTCTTTTTCATCGACATGATCCACATCGGGTTGAGTCATGAGATGGTGCTCCTTCAAATCTCGCGAATCTAACCTACTAACGCCGGACAAAGCGACATTGTTCCCGCTGTGAAACGTCAGCGCGGACTGAAGAGTTTGTGCAGTTCAGAGGCGTTGCTTTACGGGAGCGGATGCACGGTTGCCGTGCATGGAACTCTAGCAGTTTCTGCCTAACATTCAACCAATAGCGTAAAGGGGCCGGAGTTGACCGAGCTGACCTCCATCATCGCTCCGAAGCGGCCTTCTTCGACGTGAATTCCACGCTCGCGCAGCGCCTGAGCGATCGCTGCGATGATTGGTTCTGCTTCATCCCCGGGGGCTGCATCGGACCACGATGGGCGGCGGCCTTTCTTGGTCCTGCCCATGAGGGTGAACTGGCTGACCAGAAGCACCGGCGCTCCGGCTTCTTCGACCGACACTTCGCCGTCGAGCAGGCGCAGTTCGGCAATCTTGCGTGCCATGGTTTCCCAAGCATCGTCGGCATCCTCCCGGCCGACACCGACGAGCGCTAGGACTCCGCCTGTGTCGGGACAGTCGATCGCGCCGACCACCTCTCCGTCAACCGTCACAGATGCTCGGGTTACTCGAGTCAATACTGCTTTCACGGCAGAACCACCTCCTGGGGGAGCACTAGGCCGTGGCGGATCAGGTCCACCACCACACTGGCGGCTTGCTGGGTCAGGGTCTCTTCGGCGGCATCTTCAAGCCCTTGCGACGCGGCGAAGATGGACACGATGTCGAGCAGCGGAAGCCCGTTTGGGTTGAGGCCGGAGACGATGGCCGCGACTGCGTCGTCGATCTCGTGGGTGAAACGTGGGCCGTCGGTACGCGTGAGTCGCTTCACCTGCGTTTCAAAGCCCATGCCTGTTTCGGAGTCAGCCACAGCGACATCTTCGAGCGCGACACCGGGCCGCACGGTGAAGCGGGAGTCCAGGATGTCATCGGTGGTTGCGGTGCGCAGCCAGTCCATGCGTATGAAGTACTCTTCGACCTCCGGGCCAAGAGGATCGGTGAACGGTTGGTCGAGCGTTTCAAATGTGGCTTCGGTCGGGGCATCTCCGATGTCGCGAAGGAAAATCCAGCCAAAGCCCACGGCACGCACTCCGGCCTGACGGAAGTGGTCCAGCCAACGGCGCGTGCGCTCCACGCCCTCCTTCGAGCGTGGATCGATCGACTCGTCCTTGAGCCACGTGGACACATACAGTGCCGGGTCAACGACATCCCGCTGGCATACCCAGGCAGAAACTCCATTGGGAGGCAGCCACGCTGCAACGCGGTGCTCCCACGGCTGGTCATCCGTGTGGACCCAGGCCCCGAGAATGTACGCGGTCCCGTCCGCGGCGAGATGCTCAGGAGCTTGCTTGACGACGAGCTCCGTCGCCCCGTCCAGATCCAACCCCGAATCACGGTAAACGTGGCCGACCTCCGGCGGACCAACCACGAACGGGGGATTGGCGACGATACGGTCGAAGCGTTGCCCTGCCACCGGGTCGAACCACAGTCCTTCCCGCAGCTCAACGTTTGTGATTCCGGCGCCAGCCATGGTGGCAGCGGCGAGGTCGAGCGCTCTTGGATGAACGTCGGTCGCGGTGACGTGTTGTGCCGTGCCCGCCTGCGCCAGCGCCTGCACGCCTGAACCGGTGCCCAGATCCAGGACAGTCCCTACCGGTGTCAGCGGTGTCGCGGAGAGCAGCGATAGGCTCGCCGCGCCCACACCGAGCACGTGGTCTGGCCCAGGGACGTGCTCTGTGACCGATGCGTCCATGTCGGAGAAAATGAATCGGTCTGCGCCAGCGATGATGTGCGGACGGACATCCAGGGCGACTTCGATGTCGCCGGAGGGGGTGCGGGTGGCCACAGAAGCGTCGATAAGCGAAAGCACGAGCCGCGCCGGGAGGAACCTAGCCAGCTCTTCGGCGCTCATGGGCTGGCGCAGGAGGAAGAAGCGAATGAGCCCGGAGAGGACAGAATCGTCGCATGCTTCAAGCACCGCGCCGGGCTCACCGCGGTGGAGGGCTTCCGTCGCATCCGGGCCCAGGTGGGCAGCGATGGTGTCGGCGGTGAAGCCAGTCCGCTCCAACTCGCGGGTCAACTCTCGTGCGATGTCAGCCGGATTCATCCTCTTCCTCCTGCTCGTTTACTCTTCGTGGTCGATTGTGCCCGGCCCCGCCGCGTCTGGGCGAGGCGCAGACTGCAGCTGGGCTTGCTGGTGGTAGGCCAGCGCGGCCTGCCGGGCGGCGGCCGGCTTGTACACGTTGGCGGTGCGTTTGTCCCGGACCTCATTGCTGTCGTTGGCAATGACAACGGAGATCCACGGCAACGGGATGGAGATGCAGAAGAAGATCAACGCCAGCCACCAGTTCTCCCACCACAGCACAGCGGCAATAGATAACAGCACGAACGGGATGCGCATGCCCTGCAAAATCAAGTACTTGATCTCGCGCTCTTTGCGGTTCTGGGCGGGGGAGCGCTGGGCGGAGGTGATCAGTTCAGCCCGCTTGCGGGAGAACTTCCTGCTCGGCCGTGAATCGCGCGCATCTTCGGCCTGGTCCACGGTCTCGTGGTCACCGAAACTGCTCGCTGTGCTCATGATCTTCTAGGGTAGAGCACATTGCATTCCGGTAGGCACCTTGAGGCATGATGGGGAGCGTGACGCACATGAGCCAGACCACCACGAAGACGATCGAACGCCCCGACGTCCGGGAAGACACGTCGCAGGACAACGACACCCCGAAGTTCTTCCACTACGTCAAGAAAGACCAGATCGTGCACTCCGCTGTCAGCGGTGACATGGTGGTTGCCCTGTGCGGCGAGACGTTCCCTGTGCGTAAGCAGGCGAAGCCCGGCTCACCCGTGTGCCCGGATTGCGAGAGGATTTACAAGGGGCTGCGTCGGCGGTGACGTCAGTTCCAGGCACAACGAAAGGGCCTTCGCTCCGCCAGTGGCAGCAGGAGGCCCTCGATCTTTTCCTCCAGCGCAAGCCGAAGGACTTCATGGCCGTGGCTACCCCCGGTGCAGGAAAGACCACCTTCGCGCTGACCCTAGCGTCGACGCTGCACGCAGATAAGACTGTCGAGCGCATCATTGTCGTCGTTCCCACGGAGCACCTGAAGATCCAGTGGGCTCAGGCGGCAGCGCGCTTCGGGCTGTCGCTGGATCACGCCTTCACCAACTCGTCTGCGGTCAATCCTGCCTATGACGGTGTGGTAGTCACCTACGCGCAAGTGGGCATGCACCCGTTCAAGCACCACGCTGTGGCATCAGCACGCAGAACCATGGTCATCCTTGACGAGATCCACCACGCCGGCGACGCGAAGAGCTGGGGTGACGGCGTCCGCGAGGCGTACAACGACGTCGAACACCGTCTCGCGCTGACCGGTACGCCGTTCCGCTCCGATGATTCCGCGATCCCCTTTGTCACCTACGACGATGACGGTGAGGGGCATCTGGTCTCCCGCGCGGATTACACCTACGGGTATGCCGAAGCGCTTCGCGACGGCGTTGTCCGCCCCGTGGTCTTCCTCGCGTATTCCGGTGAGGCCCAGTGGCGCGATTCAGCAGGGGAGGAGTACTCGGCGCGCTTGGGTGAGCCCCTCGACGCCGCGCAGACGACCCGCGCCTGGAAGACCGCATTGGATCCGAAGGGCGACTGGATCGCGGCTGTTCTGCAAGCAGCCCACACCCGCCTGACCAAGATCCGCGCCAACATGCCGGATGCCGGCGGACTGGTCATCGCTACCGACACCACGACCGCACGTGCCTACGCCAAGATCCTGCGCACGATCTCAAACACGCCTGTCACCGTGGTGCTTTCTGACGAGCCCGGTTCCTCCAAGCGCATCGAAGAATTCTCCGCCTCCCAGGACGAATGGATGGTGGCGGTGCGCATGGTCTCTGAGGGCGTGGACGTGCCGCGTCTCGCGGTCGGCGTGTACGCCACCTCTGCCTCCACGCCACTGTTCTTTGCCCAGGCAATCGGCCGCTTTGTCCGCTCACGCATGCCAGGAGAGTCAGCATCGATCTTCTTGCCGTCTGTTCCTGTGCTGCTGCGTCTGGCCGAGGAGATGGAGGTCTCCCGTGACCATGTGCTCGGCAAAGCCCACCGTGAATCCGGCTGGTCCGATGAACTGCTCGAGCAGGCGAACCGGAAGGAAACCGAGCCTGATGAAGCAGCGGCGTATCAGTCCATCGGTGCGTCTGCAGAGCTCGATTCGCTCATTTTCGACGGATCGACCTACGGAACGCCGACCCTCACCGGCTCCGATGAGGAACAGGACTTTCTGGGCCTGCCGGGGCTCCTCGACGCCGATCAGGTGAAGCTGCTGCTGAGCAAGCGCCAGTCTGACCAGCTCGACGCGCGGGAAGCCGAGGCGAAGGCCGAAAAGGCTAAAGCCGAACAGGAAAAGGTGCGGAAGGAGAAGATGGGTGTGTCGATAAGCGATGCTCCCTCCGCAGGTGCCGGCACTGGCGTGGCTTCCGAAGACATCCCGGCACTGCGCCAGGAGCTCAACGCCCGCGTGGCAATTGTTGCGTCGCGCACGGGCCGGCCCCACGGGGCAATCCATACGGAGGTCCGCAATGCCTGCGGCGGCCCGCCGACGGCGCTGTGCTCTGCGGAGCAACTTCGGGCGCGTATCGACTATCTGCGTGACTGGTAAACGCTGCTAGGCTAGCGGGCATTATGGTGCATCCCAATCCTTACGGCCCGCAGTACCCCCGCAGCCCCAGGGACCCGATGAACGAACCATACGGCGGTTACAGCCACGAGCAACGGGGACAGCTAGACGGCTACGGTCAACCATTTGAAGCTGGTCCTGTCGACCAGTGGGGGCGCTACAACCCGCACGGGCCGAACGCGTACGCGACCGGGTTCGTGCCCCACGCCTACGCGCCGGTACCTGCAGAGAAGAACCAAACAGCCGTCGCCGCTTTGGTGGTCGGCCTTTGTTCGTTCGCGATGGTGTTCATCGCTGGGCCGTTCGCCCTGCTGCTCGGCATTTGCGGCATCATTTGCGGCATTATGGGGATCACCAACAGCCGTCGCTTCCCCGGCTCCAACGGTATGGGAATGGCTATCACCGGCCTGATAGCGAGCATCATCAGCACCCTCATGGCCATTGCTTTTCTCGCATTCATGGCACTTGCCATTTATGAGCTGGAGCAGGAGGTGGACTCTGGCACTGGCAGTAATAAAGGGCCGGAAAGCAGCAGCGAGAGTGTGCTCGAGCGCACAGCGGACCGCGACCGGGCGTATAAAGAAAACACCTAGCCAGACACTCCCGGTTGAGCCGGGCTGTCTGGCTAGGTGGTGACGAGGGGTCTCGCTGCTTTAGTCCAAGTAGTCGCGCAGCACCTGCGAACGCGACGGGTGGCGCAGCTTCGACATCGTCTTCGATTCGATTTGCCGAATGCGCTCGCGCGTGACGCCGTAGACTTGTCCGATCTCGTCGAGGGTGCGCGGCATGCCGTCGGTCAATCCGAAGCGCAGGCGCACAACGCCCGCCTCACGCTCGGACAGCGTGTGCAGCACGTCCTGGAGCTGGTCCTGCAGAAGCGTGAAGGACACAGCGTCGACGGCCACTACAGCCTCAGAGTCTTCGATGAAGTCACCGAGTTGGCTGTCGCCCTCATCGCCGATGGTCTGGTCCAGGGAGATCGGCTCGCGCGCGTACTGCTGGATCTCAAGGACCTTCTCCTCAGTGATGTCCATTTCCTTCGCCAGCTCCTGCGGAGTCGGCTCGCGACCGAGGTCCTGCAGCAGCTCGCGCTGGATGCGGCCGAGCTTGTTAATCACCTCGACCATGTGCACCGGGATACGGATGGTGCGGGCCTGGTCTGCCATCGCACGGGTAATCGCCTGACGGATCCACCATGTGGCGTAAGTGGAGAACTTGTACCCCTTGGAGTAGTCGAACTTCTCCACTGCACGAATCAGGCCCAAGTTGCCTTCCTGGATCAAGTCCAAGAAAGCCATGCCACGGCCGGTGTAGCGCTTTGCCAGGGACACCACGAGACGCAGGTTCGCCTCAAGCAAGTGGTTCTTCGCCTTGCGGCCGTCGCGGGCGACGGCGCGCAGATCACGCTTCACAGCCGGGGTGAGCTTCGCGTCCTTGTCACCTTCGTCGGCGGCGCGCTGCATCTCATCCAGGCGGTGCTGGGCGTAGAGACCGGCCTCGATGCGCTTGGCCAGAGAGACTTCCTGCTCAGCGTCAAGCAGCGCGACCTTACCGATCTGCTTGAGGTAAGCACGCACCGAGTCCGCAGAGGCGGTGAGCTGGGCGTCTTTGCGTGCTTGGCGCAGAGCAGCAGACTCTTCGATGTCCCACACTGACGGGGGAGCGGCATCATCTTCGTCATCATCGTCGCTTGCAGGAGCCGAGGCCGCGGCCTCACCCTCTTCACCGAGTTCCGGCACGAACTCGTCAGAGTCCTCCTCGCCATCCTCCTCATCGGTGGCAGTGGCAGCATCGACGACAGCTTCGCTGTCGAGCTCCTCGTCTTCTTCGAGCTCCGGATCGAAGTCGTCGCCGTCCATGTCCTCGTCGGCCAGATCCTCATCCAGGTCGCCGTCGAGCATGTCGTCGTCGCCGAGACCGTCCACGTCGTCGACATCGTCTACGTCATCGGTGTCGTCGGCGTCAGCGGACTCGTCCTCGTTCTCAGCTGCGTCGGCCGCAGAGGCTGCCTGTGCGGACTTGCGCACGGTCTTCTTCGCGGCCGTCTTCTTCACCGTCTTCTTGGCGGCTTTCTTCGTGGTCTTCTTCGCAGCCTTCTTGGTGGTCTTCTTAGCCGCAGTCTTCTTGGCGGCCTTCTTAGCCGTCTTCTTCACGGCCTTTTTCCGCGCAGGCTGAGACGCCTGACCCGCGTCTTCCTCGACAGCGGCATCAGGGCTGTTATTGGTGGATGGGGTGCTAGCTGCCACGTACGACCTTTCGTGCACTCATCGCTTGACTACGTTGGTGTCCCACCACGATACGCAAACCTGCATAATCAAGTCGGTAGCGGGGTGAGCCGGTTGATTTCCGATGACGTTAACCGCGGAAAGCGGAAGGCTATTCCTCCCACCATGACGTAGACCGCTCCTACGCGGCCTTTGCGGTAACCCTACAGCATAGGCACGGCTCCCCGGTTCCCGCCACCCCCTCCGGCGAATTATTTTCGCGAATGCGGGGGTTTTAGGGCGCGACGTGCTTCCACACAGCCATCGCGGCACCGACGATTCCCGCGCGATTGCGCAGTTTGGCCGGGATAACGGGCGTGTCCACGGTAAGCAGCGGCACCCACTTATCTGCCTTGCGCGAGATGCCGCCACCGACGACGAAGGCGATGGGATTGAACAGCCGCGCGTACTCTGTCAGGACTTTGTCGACGCGCTTCGCCCACTGTGAGTAACTCAGTTCTTCGCGGTCGCGGACAGCCGAAGACGCCTGGTGCTCGGCCTCCTTCTTGCCCACAAACATGTGGCCAAGTTCCGTATTGGGGAACAGATCGCCGTCCATGAGCAGCGCCGAGCCGATTCCGGTGCCGAAGGTCAAGAACATCACAGCCCCGGTGCGACAGATCTCGTCACCGAACGCGACTTCGGCCAGGCCGGCTGCGTCAGCGTCATTCAGCACCGCGATGTCGCGGCCAGGCACATGCTCGCTGAACAGCTCATGAACGTCGGTACCGATCCACGCGTCATCGATGTTCGCGGCGGTCATTGCTACCTGCTCCTTGACCACGGAGGGTAGGCAGATGCCCACGGGTCCGTCCCATTCGAGCTGGCGGACAATCTCAGTAACGGTTTCTGCCACAGCCTCTGGGGTCGCGGGTTGGGGAGTGGCGATCTTGATGCGGTCGGTGGCGAACTCGCCGGTGTCCATGTCGACGATCGCGCCTTTAACGCCAGAGCCTCCGATGTCGATGCCGCAGCAGTAGTTGCCCGAGGTGTGATCCATACCCGCCGATTCTACGCACTTCCGCACCCCGCGCGGACGCTGGCTACTTTGAGGCACGATGGCAAGCATGAGTACCGCAGATTTGCTTGTCGACGAGCTTCTCGACGTCGCCCTTTCCACCTGCTTGCTGGCCGCAGGTCACGTCCGCGATAGGCGGGCCGAACTGATCGGGGAAAGCGCATTGACTGCGGCGGAGACAAAATCCTCGGCAGTGGACCCGGTCACTGTCGTAGATAAAGAGTCGGAGCAGTTGATCATGTCCACTCTTCTCGAGCGTCGACCAGACGACGGCATTCTGGGGGAAGAAGGCGCCGACGTTCCGTCTCGTTCCGGAGTGCGGTGGATCGTCGACCCGATTGATGGCACGGTGAACTTTCTCTATGGGGTCCCGCAGTATGCGGTGTCGATCGCAGCCGCGCGCGGGGAGGAACTGCTTGCTGGAGCGGTAGTCAATGTTGCTACTGGCCGCGCCTATCAGGCAGGTAGAGGTCGCGGGGCCTTCACGCGTGGGGGAGGGGAAGAGGAATGGCGGCGGTTAGGTGTGTCGTCGATAAGCGATGTGCCTCTCGCGCTTGTGGCCACCGGTTTCTCCTACACGCCACAGTGGCGCGCCCAGCAAGCGGACATTCTGCGCGCGGTATTGCCGCGTGTGCGCGACATCCGCCGCGCCGGCAGTGCTGCTTTAGACTTGTGCATGCTTGCAGACGGCGTAGTGGATGCCTACTACGAGCACGCCACCCACCCGTGGGACTACGCCGCCGGAGCCGTGATTGCCACCGAGGCTGGCGCACAGGTTGAGCATCCTGGCCTGGGTGCCAGCGGCCATGACGGGGCGGTGACAATGGCATCCGCTCCGGGGATTTGGAATAACTTCCGCGCCCTCCTTGCGGAAGCGGGGGCAGATCAGCCCCTGAAACCATTCTCTGACCAGGTCTGATTTAGAAAGGGGAAGTCGAGGTGCGACACGCCGAAACGTCTGTGCGCGGGGCAAACATGACATAAAGAAATTCTTGTTTTAATATCACGCTGACAGTAAGCATTTTGAAAGCATTCTCAGGCTCAGAAGGAGACCTCGTGGCCACCGATTACGACGCCCCTCGCCGCCGCCTCGATGATGAGATCGAGACGGATTCCCTTGAAGGTCTCAAGGCTGAAGAGGTCGCCGGCAGCAGCATGGACGACGATGGGGAAGTTGTTGACGCATTCGATCCGCCGACCGTCGACCTGTCCGGCGAAGAACTCAATGTCTCTGTCGTGCCGAAACAGGAGAACGAGTTCACCTGCGCATCCTGCTTCTTAGTGCAGAAGCACAACCGCCTGGGCCACGTTGAGCCAGACGGTTCGAAGATTTGCCTCGACTGCGAGTAACCGACGTCCCGCGTTGGCCTACTGGCCAGTGCGGTGGAGGGGCTCGGCGGCCGTATCAGCCTGCTCCGGAACGTAGGCCCGAAGCAGTTCCTCTGGATTCTTAGAGGACACGAGCCAGTAAGGGGTGGGGTCCTCCGGGTCGTCGAGAACGAACAAGGCCATTTCTTTCACCCATGCGCGGTGGACGAGATACGCCGCGGGATCGAGCTGCCGGCCAAGCGCGTTCTGCTTCGCCGAACGGGGGACAGCCAGAGAGCGCGACACCACTGACGACGGCAAGTTCGCGTCACCCACGACGAGCCAGCGCGTTCCGTCACCGTCGCGCTCCACGCGCACCACAGTCGACGACAAGTGAATAAGGAACCATGCGATCAGGGCGCCGATGACAATGAACGTCGCGACGAACCACCACATCCCGCGGTTGACACCCATTTGAGCACCCAACAGCGCCGCGAATGCAGTCCCCGCGATCCACCACCACAACGGCACCCACTGGCGTTCGGAGTACAGCACTTCTGGCGCCGCGGAAGGGGTAGTAGGCGGTGTTGGCGGGGTGTTCGCGCTTTCAGTCACACCGTCCATGGTAGGCAAGTGCCCCATGATTCCTTAAATGGTTTGGCGAATGGCGGAGATACGTGCCCCGTCAACCTCACGTAGTGTGGGGACGTGACCAAAGAGACGAACTCGATCGGACCGATCCCCCTCAAGCGGCTCGATCCGGACCTACCCATTCCGCAACGCGCCCACCGCGGCGATGCCGGTGTGGACCTGTATTCCGCTCACGACCTCACGGTCGGCCCCGGTGAGCGTGTGTTGGTGAGTACCGGCGTCGCTATCGCGTTGCCGCTTGGCACTGTGGGCCTGATCCACCCGCGTTCGGGCCTGGCGGCCAAGCACGGCCTGACCATCGTGAACACTCCCGGCACGATCGATGCGGATTACCGGGGGGAACTCAAGGTGTGCCTGCTCAACACGGACAAAGACACTCCCTTTGAGGTCACCCGCGGGATGCGCATCGCCCAACTGGTGGTGCAACGAGTGGAACTGCCGGACTTCATCGAAGTTGACGACCTCGATGAGACTGTCCGCGGTTCGGGCGGATACGGCTCCACCGGCGTGAATTAGCAGCAACTTAGCACTTAAGGAACGAGCGAAAGAGACAATCATGGCACTGTGGCCCTTCGGCAAGAAAAAGAACAGCGACTCCGCTGAATATGGCAATTACCGCAGGCGGGAATGGGAAGACCCGTTTGTTTCTCGTCCCGCGGAGGCCCCCGCCACCCCCACGCGGCCCCGTGCATCTAGCGGGGACTTTCACGACGTGCAATACATGAACCCGGTGAAAGACAAGGGCAGCACAATCGTCCAGACCACGCCTGATCCCGAGCAGGTCAAAGAGGCCGAAGAGGCTGCCGTTGTCCAGCGTGAGCACGACGCCGTGAACGGGAAGACCGGCCCCTTTGACGGTGACAACGTTGACATCAACGACTTCGACTTCAGCGACTTCTCCGCAGGGTTGCTCAACCTCGGCTCGATCCAGTTAGCGCTTCCGAAGAACTCCCAGGTCCAGGTGGAGATGGGTGAGCAGGGCCCGCGCATGCTCCACGTCATCACCGAATTCGGCCGTGTCACCCCGGTGGCGTTCGCCGCACCGAACTCCGGCGGCATGTGGGAAGAGTCCTCCGATGAGATCGCAGAGGGCATGCGCGCTGAAGGCATGCCGGTCGAATATGAAGAGGGCCCATGGGGCCGCGAAGTGGTCGGCACTGGCGACAACGGCATCATCCGCATCATCGGTGTGCAAGGCCCGCGCTGGCTGTACCGCGTCACCCTCGCAGCGCCGCACGGTAAGGAAGACCGGTTGGCGGATCTCGGCCGCGAAATCATCGCTCGCTCCTTCATCTACCGCGGCAACACGCCCGTGCTGGCAGGCAACTCCCTGCCGGTCGAGTTGCCCGCACAGCTCGCTCTGCAAATCCAGCAAGCTATGCAGCAGCAACAGCTGCGGCAGCAGAACCAGCAGAACCAACAGAACCAACAGGGTCAGGGAGAGCAGACCGGCCAGCCTGACCAGCCCGAACAGCAGTAATATGGAGCTTACTTCTGGCGATCACGTCAGGCTTGAACCCACCGCGATGGCGCACGGGGGCGAGGCAATTGCGCACGCCCCGGACGGTCGCGTGGTGTTCGTGGCAGGAGCACTTCCCGGTGATGTGGTGGAAGCCGAGCTGACCACTGTGAAGAAGCGGTGGGCTCGTGCCGCGCTCACCCAGGTAGTGGAACCGTCGCCGGACCGGACTGAGGTCGCCTGCCCGGCAGCGGCAGCTGGCGCAGGGTGCTGCAACTACTCCCACATCGATCCCGCCGCGCAAACGCGGTTCAAGCGCGAGATCTTGGTCGGGCAGTTGGAAAAGCATGCCCGGCCCAGTGGTGTGCTCGAGGGCTTTGACGCAGCGATCGACCTCGAGGAAGAATCGCTCGAACCGACCCTTGGGTGGCGCACCCGTGTCCGTCTTGGCGTCGATGAACAGGGGCGTGCTGGAATGCGCCGCGCACGCAGCCGCGAGATCGTTGCGGGGCAGCCGTGCTCCCAGGTGGTCCCGGAGGCCCTCGATGGAATCGTCGGCGGTGATGCCAGATTCACCCCCGGTGCTGAGCTCGTGGTGGTCGTTGACGGGGCAGGGCAGCGTCACGTCGTCGAAACGCGGCGGGCGCAACGCGGTAAACGTGTGGAGCACATTGATACGCGCATCGAGGGTGGCGATGCCGCGACCGAGATCGTTCCGGTCGCCGGGGAGGAATTCCACTTCAGCTTTCCCCCGACAGCGTTTTGGCAGGCACATCTCGCTGCTCCTGCGGCCTATTCGGCCTACATCCTTGATTGGGCTGCGGACGACTACGGTGAGCGCGCAGGGTGGGATTTGTATGGCGGGGTGGGGTTGTTTGTGCCGTCGATAAGCGCTGCCATGGAGGGGGACAAGGCACCGGGCATCGCCAGCGTCGACTACTCTCCCGCCGCGACGCGCACGCCGCAGCCCGCACTGAGCGCGTTCAACGTGGACATGCGCAACCAGAAAGTGGAAGCGGCGCTGGATGAGCTGCCGGACCCAGGGCTCGTGGTGCTCGATCCTCCGCGCACAGGGGCCGGGGAAAACGTCGTCGCCGGCATCGCTGCGCGCCGCCCGCAACGCGTCATCCACATCGGGTGCGATCCGGCGACATTCACGCGCGATCTGGCCACATGGGGCGCGGCAGGATACGTCGTCGAACGCATGGCGCTTATCGACGCTTTTCCCGCCACCCACCACTTCGAAGTCCTCACCAGCCTCGTTCCGGCCTGAAAAGCCGATGCCGGGTTAGAGCGGGGAAAGTGTAGAATTGTCCTTCAACCATTCGAGACGCTTTCACCAACCGTCCGACAACCTCGACCAAGGAGCTACGACGAGCAGTGAGCAGGCTTGAGCACCTCACATCCCCGGCCGAACTGAAGGGCATGTCGGCGGACGAGCTCGAACGTCTCGCGCGGGAAATCCGCGAGTTTCTCATCCAGAAGGTCTCCGCTACTGGCGGCCACCTCGGACCGAACTTGGGGGTCGTCGAGCTGACGGTCGCCCTGCACGCCGTCTTTGACTCGCCGAGCGACCCTATCATCTTCGACACGTCCCACCAGTCCTACGTGCACAAGATCCTCACGGGGCGTTCCGGGCAGTTCGACACACTGCGCAAAAAGGATGGATTGTCCGGGTACACCAGTCGCAGCGAGTCCGATCATGACTGGACCGAGTCCTCCCACGCTTCCGCGGCGTTGTCCTACGCGGACGGGCTGTCAAAGGCGAAGGTGCTTCAGGGCCACGCCGACAGCAATGTTGTCGCAGTGGTGGGTGATGGTGCTCTGACCGGCGGAATGTGCTGGGAAGCGCTGAATAACATCGCTGAAGGGGAGCGCAACGTCACCATCGTGGTGAACGACAACGGCCGGTCCTACTCACCGACCATCGGCGGGTTCGCCCGCAACCTGGACAATCTCCGTTCCCAGATCGCCTCCATCCGGATTCAGCCTGGTTACGACGAAGTGATGGAGCAGGGAAAGCGCACCCTGAAGTCCATGGGCTGGGTCGGCGAGCGCGCATTCGGCGCTATGAAGATGGTGAAGGATGGCATCAAGCACCAGGTGGTGCCGACGCAGATGTTCCAAGATTTGGGTTTGAAATACGTCGGCCCGATCGAAGGACACGACATTCCGTCGCTCTTGAGTGCTTTTACCTATGCGCACCAATACGACGGACCGCTGATTATTCACGTTGCAACTGAGAAGGGCCACGGTTTCGCCCCGGCGGTCAACGATATTGCCGACCAGATGCACTCCACGGGCGTCATTGACCCCGTCACTGGCGAGGCGCTGGGTGAAGCGCGTCCGGGGTGGACGTCGGTCTTCTCCGAGGAGCTGCTCCGCGCCGGGCACGAGCGTGAAGACATCGTGGCACTCACCGCAGCGATGGCGGGCCCAACGGGGTTGACACCGTTCGCGGAGAAGTTCCCCTCGCGGTTCTTCGATGTGGGCATCGCTGAGCAACACGCTGTGACGTCGGCAGCGGGCATGGCTCTCGGCGGGTTGCACCCGGTGGTGGCGGTCTACTCGACGTTCCTCAACCGCGCTTTTGACCAGTTGCTCATGGACGTAGCCCTGATCAATCAGCCGGTGACGTTCGTGCTCGACCGAGCAGGCGTGACCGGCAGCGACGGCGCGAGCCACAACGGTGTCTGGGACATGGCCTTGACCTCCATTGTTCCGGGTATTCGTGTCGCCGCCCCGCGCGATGCTGACCGTTTGCGCGAAGAGTTCCAAGAAGCCATCGCTTTGGAGACCGGCCCGACCGTCGTCCGCTTCCCGAAGGGCGACGTGGGGGACCCGGTCACGGAACTTCGCCGCACGGACGGTGGGAGCGACATTCTCGTCGAGCCCGCTGGAGACGCCGACGAGGACATCCCCGAGGTGCTTCTCGTCGCAATCGGTGAGTTCAGCAAGAACGCAGTTCAGGTTGCACGCGAGCTGAATGACGACGGTGCCCGCATCACCGTCGTTGACCCCCGGTGGATCATTCCCATCAACCCTGAGCTGATCGACATGGCAGCCGAAGCGGACCTGGTGGTCGTGTACGAAGACGGTGTTGTGCGCGGAGGCATCGGCTCGGCACTGTCTGAGGCGCTGTCCGCTGCCGAAGTGGACACCCCGCTGCGACGCCTGGCCTTCCCGGATATCTTCCCGCCGCATGCGTCGCGCTCCGAGTTGCTTGCCGACGTTGGACTCGACGCCGATTCCGCCCGCGAATCCATCCGCGAGTGGATTGAAGGGCTGGCCTAAACTTCTTCGCTTGGCCTGTTCGCGGTGAACAGATCCGCTGTGTTTGCGACCTGCCATGGACGTGCCCCCTGCTCGGCCAGAAGGCCGGCGACAGCGTGTGTGTCCCATGAGACCGTGCCCTGGGAAAGTGCCCAGGCGGTTTCCCGGAGAACTGCCGGGGTTAGCAGCACTTCGGCAGGCAGGTCCATGTCATCAGCGGCCTCTGCGATGGCGGAACGCATCGTTTGCAGGTAGTCCCACGACTCCGGGTGGTGGCGCTGCCAGGCAGACTTCCCGGGTGTGCCCTCATTGTTGCGCGGTTTGTCCGGCCACGTGGCGGGATCAGATTGATATACCCCGCGCAGGACCCGGAACCACTTGTGGCTCGCGCCTGTGCGGCGGGCAGGGAAGCCCTTCATGGCCGCGAGATCGGCGGGGGAGCGCGGCTGTTCTTTCGCTATCGCGATGATCAGTTTGGACGGCAGGATGTGGGAGGGGGAGATGTCGCGTCGTAAAGCATCGGCGTTGCGCTGCTCCCAGACTGCGCGAGCGATGGCACGGGAGAGGGCAGAGGGAAGGTTGTTCACGCCTTTGAGCCCTTCCCATGTCAGCGTGGGGGCAGTCCACTCCGCGAACGTGTCCACGATGTGCGCGAATTCTTGCTCCGCATAGTCCAGCTTGCCCAGCCCACCCAGCAACTCCGCCTGAGCCTCTGCCAGATCGGGCAGGTAAATCACGTCGAGGGCGGCGTAGTCCAGCCACTCCCGCGGAAGGGTCGGAAGCGACCAGTCTTCGCGGCCGTGGCCCTTCTCCAGCTCGACTCCGCAGAACTCGGCGACCATGGCGGCGAGGTTCGGTTTCTCGAAGCCGGCAATGCGGCCAGCGAGAGCAGTGTCGAAGAGTGTTCCGGGATGCAGACCGAGCTCAGCGAGACTCGGCAGGTCCTCAGGGGCGGCGTGAATGATCCAGTCTTCGCCGTTCACAGCAGGCGCGAGGGCGGACGTCAGTTCTTCGCGTAGGCCCTCTGGTTGGAAGAGGAACGTTCCTGCGCCGCGGCGGTGAATCTGGATGAGAAAGGCGCGGTCGTCGTAGCGGTACGCAGACGCTCGCTCCGTATCCACGGCGAAAGGTCCGTGCCCTGCGGCGAGTTGTTTCGCAGCGCGCGCGAACCCGTCGGGGGTGTCAACGAGTTCGTAGTGCATCCCCCACAGCTTAGACGGTCACCTTCGGTCGAGCCCCGCCACGCCCTCCGGCGGGAGACCGGCGACATGGGCGAGCACCTTAGAGAAAGCCTCAACATGGTGGGAGAGATCGGTGGTGTCAGCCGTCCACGAGGCGCGCATCTCGATCTGGTAGGCGCGCGGAGGGCCCCCGATGTCGCCGAAGCGCACCGATGACGTGGACGTCACCGTGCCGCCTAGATCCGTATACCCGGCGTGCGTCTCAGCCAGGGATTCGCCGAGCCACTGCCATGCGACGTCGGGAAGCAGCGGATCGGACGCAACGGCATCGTCCATATCCGCCTGGATGTAGGCGACAAGGCGCATGGAGCCTTCCCATTGCTCCTCCCCGGACGGCGAGTACAGCAGGATGAGACGGCCGAAGGCATCACCTTGGGCGTCGGTCGGGATCGGACCGTCATCGTCGTTGCCCTGAACTTCCAGGCCCACTGCGTGGCTGAACGGGGCCGGGCGCTGCGGGGGACGGATGGTGCCCAGGCTGATCTCGGGGCGCAGCTGGGCGCGGTGCATCGATTCGACAGCTTCCGTGAATTCCGCTGGGATCTGGGTGGTTTCGGCGCTCTCGGATGATGTTGCGGCGGAGAGCTTAGGGTGGTCCGAATGTGTCACGGGTTCCAAGCTATCCAGCCTGTCGCTGATTCCGTGGAGGCGCGCCGCTGCGAGGGGGTAGGGTGAAAGATAATACTTTGGTTTGATTGTTTCAGGAGGTCTTCGCTATGGCGGAACTAGATATTGAAAAGCTCAACAACACCCAGCGATACGCTCAGTGGGCGACCTTCCGGGTGATTCCGGGCGCACTCGGCGCGGACCGCGGCGAGATCATCGCGGAAGCGCAGCGTTTCTTCTCTGGCCTTGAGGACGAAGGCAAAGTTGTCGTCCGCGGGATCTACGACATTTCCGGCATCCGGGCTGAGGCTGATGTGATGATCTGGTGGCACGCCGAGAACTTCGATGAGATCCAGGAGGCCTACAACGCCTTCCGCCGCACCACGGTGCTGGGCCAGGCCCTCGAGGTGTTCTGGATCGGTGTCGGTCTGCACCGCCCGGCGGAGTTCAACCGCGGCCACCTGCCGGCATTCATCATGGGCGAGGAGCCGCAGGACTGGATCACTGTCTACCCGTTCACCCGCTCCTACGACTGGTACATCATGGATCCGGCTAAACGCCGCGATCTGCTCATCAAGCACGGCCAAGCCGCCGCGGACTACAAAGATGTGCGCGCCAACACGATGTCGGCGTTCTCGCTCGGCGACTATGAGTGGATGCTGGCGTTTGAGGCGCCCTCGCTGGAACGCATCTCCGACTTGATGCACAAGATGCGCTACACCGAAGCGCGCCTGCACGTGCGTGAAGAGCTGCCGTTCTTCTCCGGCCGCCGCGTCAACGACGTCGCGGAGATCATTGAAGCGCTGCCTTAACGCTTGTCCGCGGCGCCTTCCTCCAGCGTCAGCGAAATCGAGTTGATGCAGTACCGCAGATCGGTGGGGGTGGGGTAGCCCTCACCGGCGAAGACATGGCCCAGGTGCGAGTTGCAGGTGGCGCAGAGCACCTCTGTGCGCACCATGCCATGCGAGCGGTCTTCGCGCTCAATCACTGCGTCGCCGGCCAGTGGGGTGAAGAAAGACGGCCAGCCGCAGTGGGAGGAGAACTTCTCGGTGGAGCGGAACAGCTCCGCTCCACAGGCGCGGCAACGGTACACACCCTCATTGGTGGTGTCGGTGTACTCACCGACCCCGGGAGGTTCAGTTCCGGCCTCGCGCAGAACGTAGTACTCCTCAGGGCTGAGCTTCTCGCGCCACTGCTCCTCGGTCCAGTCGCGGTAGTTCGTCGGCTTGTCCATGGTCATGTTTCGGCTCCCTCCGAATCAGTGCTTCTGACACTACCCAGGCCGCGACGGCGACGATGAAGATCATCCATCCTGCGGTGGGCAAGAACGTGTTCGCCCAACGGCCTGCCAAGTAGGTGCCATCGGTCACCCACGTCAGCGGTGAGAGGCACAGGAATATTCCCACCCATGCCGCGGGAGTGTGGAAGACGCTGTGGCGGCCCAGAACAGTGAATACAGCGGGGAAGACCATCATGGAGTAGTACGCCTGGCCCAGCGATGACAGCAGGCACACCCCCGTAATCAGTACGGTGGCGGAAGTGGCCGCCCACATGAACTCGTCGGAGTAGCGGTAGCGGGCAAGTCCCAGCACGGCCACCGCGACGGCGGCGGCGATGATCCCGAACAGCAGCCCGTGCAGCCACCCCGGCATGTCGAAGTACACGGCGGCACCGGCCAGCGAAGAGTTCGCGTAATCGCGCGTGATGCCCAGATACGGCACGACGATGTCGACGTAATCGCGTGCTCCTGGCGTCAGCGGCCACGCCACAAGGTTGAATAGAACCGGCACCGCCACGGCGGACGCGGCTGCTCGCCATTCGAGACGCATCAGCGGCAGCACAATCAAGGGGGCGAACATCGGCTTGACCAGGATGCACAGGCCTAGGACGATGCCGGCTGCCCACGAGCTTCCCCTGCTCCCGTGCAGTAGCAGCGCCAGGAAGGCAGTCAAACCGAACAAGAGAACGCCGTTGATGTTGGTGAACATCAGGGTGTTGGTGACGGCTTCCGTCGCAAAGCATGCGGCAATGGCGCCAGGGAACACAGGGTGGGCCAGACCGCGGCCAACTAGACGGGTCAACCATGCCAGTGCGCCAATGATGCACGCGGCGTTGAACAGGATGAACAGTGGCCGCACAACAGACATGTCCGGGAACACACCCAGCGGCGACAACAGCAACGTTGCGCCAGGGTTGTACAGATAGTGCGGGTCCACGTGGTGGTAGGTCTCGCTGTAGACCGGCACGCGCTCAACGAAGCGGCGTGCAGCGGACCAGACCGTGGTGAAATCATCCGTCGCGGTGCCCGGCAGCGCCAGCACGACAATGCGATGAATGACCAGAAGGATTGCCAGCGGCCACAGTGCCCCGTTTGTCACCTGTTGCCAGCGCAGCGCACGCTCAGGGGGCTGGGCGGTCCACAGCTGGGTCAACTGGCTCAGGCGGGTAGTCACCCCCTCAACCTACACGCGGCGATAGCGCGCGAAGAGGAACGACCCGTCCGTTTGCACCTGCTCCAACTCGAGATTCACGGTGAAATCGCCCTGCAAACCGGCGGGTTCGCCGTTGGTGCGGGGGTCGATGGTGAGATGGAGGACGTCGATAAGCGAATGCGCGAACATGTCCGCATACAGCGAGGGGCCGCCTTCACAAATGATTCGCCCGTACCCCAGCTCCCGCAGCTTATCGACGATCTCACCCGCACCCCCTTGCCCCGTAGACACCAAAGAGCAACCCGCGTTTGTAAGCGCCTGGCGGCGCTCGGCGAGCGCGGCGTCTGTCAGCGACGCCTCTGGCGTGAGAATGAGCGGGGGAGCCCCGCCGAACAGTTTCGCGGAGGTGTCGAAGTCGAGTGAGCGCGACACCACCGCTATCGGAGTGTCCGCCGGGCCGTAATCCTCCGCTTTGATCGTGCCGGAGCCGACCAGGATGACATCCGCCCACTCACGCAGGGCGGCCAGGACCTGTGAGTCCGTGTCGTTGCCCAGCTCCCCGGAGGTGCCACCAGCCGTGAACGAGCCGAAAACCGTGGTGACCGCGACAGCGCGGATTTCTTCGCGGGCGCTTGTCGGGCCGATGATCGTGTCGAGCATGAGGCCGATCGTAGTGGGGTGGGCGCTGGGGGCAGCTGATCGTCTATGCCGATGTCTTGGCGCGCTTTTGTTGTTACATCCATAAATAATGGCTTATTTTCGTGCCGTTTGAAACCGGTCCGTGAACGCCCAGGTCAGATGTTTCGAAAGTGACTCCAGTTAGTTGACGTGTGGACGGCACGAAAACGCGCCCGTTTTCCCGCGCGCAAGCCTTTCCCGCGGTGCCTCCAGACACGAAGAAACCCCGGCGACTATTGCCGCCGGGGTAGTGGAGCGGATGACGAGACTCGAACTCGCGACCCTCACCTTGGCAAGGTGATGCGCTACCAACTGCGCTACATCCGCAAAGGGGTCAGACCCTTCGTGCGCGATACTGGGATTGAACCAGTGACCTCTTCCGTGTCAGGGAAGCGCTCTCCCGCTGAGCTAAACGCGCGCAATATTCAAATGAATATGGAGGTGGAAACGGGAATCGAACCCGTGTACAAGGTTTTGCAGACCTTTGCCTCACCACTCGGCCATTCCACCGTGGGCGATTTCCGCCTCTTTCACAGTACCAATTGCTGCCAATTGGGACTTGGAGCGGATGACGAGACTCGAACTCGCGACCCTCACCTTGGCAAGGTGATGCGCTACCAACTGCGCTACATCCGCAAA
>NZ_JAGPZA010000006.1:0-112635 GCF_024454095.1 Corynebacterium sp. CCUG 69979
CGGCATAGTCCTGCCGCTCTTGCAGCGCGCGCTCAAAGGCGCGACGGGCATCATCACGCTGACCCTTGGCCTCGGTGAGGTCTGCTTCGGCGTGGTCAACCGCGCGCTGATAGTGCGCGATCTTTTCTTCATCGTGGGCCTTGGAGCGCAGCCGCGCCAACCCGCTGCGCTCCGACGCTGAGCGCTGTGCGTCGTAAAGATGGCCCTTGGCGGTGCTGTGGGCCTGGTCGAGGTCGTTGTAGCGGTCCTGCGCGTCAGCAAGTTCGCCGCGCAGCCGCTCCACTTCAACCGTTAATTCATCCAGGCCGTCTTCGGTGGCAGGCTCGGTGACATCACGAGTCCAGTCCACCAGACGCTGCCGCGTCTCATCGAGCCAGTCAATCAGTTCACGGTCAGCTCCGCGCGTGACAGGTGGCCGTAGCCCAACGTCGTCGGGCCTCGCCCCAGTAAGGTCGACCTCGTTGCGCAACCGCCAGGCGATGACCGCCCCAGCTTCTTCGACGCCACCGAGATTGAACACAGCGGTCGGCATGAGATCACGCGGGTCGACGCCGCGTGCGAGAACGTCGCGCCACGCGGCGCGCACTTTCTGCCTGCCCTCATCAGTAAGCGTGTCGGCGGCATCGGCGTCAAGCGCGTCCCACCATCCGTCGAGCTGACGGTCAATGAAATCCGCGGTGGCCATGTCCAGGCCATAGCGATACAGTTTCTCCAACCGTTCGCGGCTGGTGGCGTACTGCTCAGCTTCGGTGCGAATGTCAGTCGCAGAGCGTTGCCGGTTATCGCGCGCGATCGCCCGGCAGACAACATCCCGTGTCTTGCCGGTACCTGCCGGCCCGACGCCACATGCGACCAGGGTGCCTGACTGGACGAGATGTTGCGCGAGGGCAATCACGTCAGCGGAAGGTTGGTGATCCAGTGAGCTGGATTCTTCCTGTGGGGATGCAATCTCTCTATAGACCTCTTTGAGCGGTTCCGCGGTGAGGTTGAGCCCGCCAGGATCGAGAAATGTATCGGCCGAGGCTTGGTTCCATTGCTTATCGCCGACCAAAGAGAAGTCCAATTCCACACCGTGCTCAGCGGCCAGATCGGTCATGAACACGCGAGATGCCCGCCCGTTTCCTTCTCGGAACGGGTGGGCAAAGTTCAGATCAGTGTGGATGGCTGCGAGCTGATCAACTGTTGCTGAATAATCAAGGTTGTTCCAGGGGGTGCGGTTGATCTTCCCCTGGAGCTGGCGCATGTACATGCCCATGCTGGCGTGATCACCAAACGAGTGGCCACCTTTGCTCATGTTCACATCGCGGAACTGGCCTGCCCAGTCGTAAATACTTCCGAGGAGAGATCCGTGGATGAACTGGAGCTTTTCTTGCGCCGTTGCACCTTCAATCGGGATGTCCCCAGAGATGAGGTCTTCGTAAATCTCACCGGTGATCTCGTATTCAATCTCGGCGAGTGCATCTTCATCACGCTCGTTGAACTTGTTCTGGAGAACATGTGTGCCGGGATAGAAAAAACGATCCCACGCGGCATTTCCTGCCACGGGGGATCTACTTGCTGCGCGCGCGGCGAGCACGCACTCGATCGCAGATCGCCTGCGCTCGCTCAGACGTCATTTGACCGTGCTCTCGAGGCCCGACGATGTCCGCGACGTTCTCCTCAGTAGGTCGCCAGCCCTCGAGGACACCACTGTGCACGGCCTCCACGACAGAGCGCAGACGCTTGCCCTCCAGACCGCGCAATGCGTTAGGAAACGCGGCCTTGTAGCCCTCAACACCACGCAAAGTGCTGTAGTTAACAACAGTCATAATCGGTTCCTCAATTCATGCTTAACGCCTTGCTTTTATAGTTTACATTTTACCATAAATGAAGTGTCCTGGGTTTAGTTCCGATCGTTTCTAGAGGAGGATTGGATCATGCCTAGGAAGTTCAGTGACGAGTTCAAGGACAAGGCGGTGCGGTTAGCCGAGGAGCTCGTTGAGCTTGAGGGGTGTTCGAAGTGGGCGGCGGCGGAGGAGATCGGCGAGAAGCTCGGCGTCTCGGCGCACACGCTCAACAACTGGTTGAAACCTGTCAAAGCGTCCCCCGACGTTCAGCGGAGCACTGGCGAGTCGGTCGACGACGAACTGAAGCGTCTGCGGCAAGAGAACAAAGAGCTGCGCAGGTCAAACGAGATCTTAAAGACCGCTTCAGCTTTTTTCGCAGCGGAACTCGACCGTCCCACCAGAAGATGATCGAATACATCGACACGTATCGCGATCGCTTCGGGGTCGAGGCCATCTGTCGCACATTGAAAGAGACAGAGTGTGGGTTTATCACCTCTCGCGGCTACCGAGCAGCGAAAACACGAGCCCCGTCAGCCAGGAGCTTGTCAGACGCGCTGCTTATCCCCGAATTGGTGAAAGTCTTCGAGGACAACTTCAGCGTCTACGGGGTACGCAAGATGTGGAAGGCCATGCAGCGCGCCGGCTGGGACATCGGTCGTGATCAGACCGCCCGGTTGATGAAACTCGCCGGCATCCAAGGCCGCAGAAGGGGCCGCACTCCGATCACAACGCTTCGGACTGATGTCCCGGATTGTCGTCCTGATCTGGTCAATCGTGACTTCACCGCGTCAGCGCCGCACCGGCTGTGGGTCGCTGACATCACCTACGTGCGTACCCTGTCCGGGTTTGCGTACACCGCGTTCATCACCGATGCGTACTCCCGCAAGATTGTCGGGGTTGCCACCAGGGCGAGCATGCGCACCGATGAGCTGCCTTTGGAGGCTTTTGAGCACGCTGTTTATCACGCAGGTGATCTTCGTGCTGAAGGACTTGTCCACCACAGCGATCGCGGCTCGCAGTACGTGTCCATTCGTTACAGTGAGGCACTTGCTCAAGCTGGGATCGATCCGTCCGTTGGCACCGTCGGCGATTCCTACGACAACGCGTTGGCGGAAACGGTCAACGGTCTCTACAAGACCGAGCTGATCTATCCCCACCGGCCGTGGGCGTCGGTTGGGGAAGTCGAGATCGCGACCCTTCGCTGGGTGTACTGGTGGAACAACCACCGCCTGCACGAGTCATTGGGATACATCACCCCACAAGAGATGGAAGACGCCTACTATCAACAATCACACGCCCACCCGTTGGGCGTTCAATAAGCGGAACGAAAACCAGGACGCTTCAACTGCGCACAAGTTCACTTGGGGTGGTGCCTTCGACTTCCTCGGCATACGCCTTGGTCGGGTTCAGCCGCAGTGACCAACCAACCTCCCGCCCTAGTTCGGCGTAACGCGAGGCTCGTTGCTGGCGCTCTTGCTGGGCTGCCGCCGATTGGTCAATCTTGGACAACGTGTCTTCCAGCAGGTCTCGCCGTGCAGTAATTTCTCGCAACCGGTCCGCGTGAAGAAATGTGTCTTCGTCTTCGGGGGATGCGAGTTGGCTGGCCTTGATACGGGTCTTGGTGAGTTGCTCGTCGACTGTATCTACCAGATGAGGCAGGTTTTTCACGAAGTTTTCGACACGCCTCATCGCGCCATACTCGCCAGAATTGGGAGGGCCGTCAAAGGTGGGTAGGCCGAGATCACTGGTGGAAATAGACAGTCTTTGTGCCAGAGCTTCGGTTGGAACCTTCAGGTTGGCCGGAGTGATCGACGCCGATGAGTTCGAAGGTGTGTAGGTAGCCTGGAACTCGATTCCGGCGATGCTGACAAGCGGAACTTGCGTGGTTGAGTCGTGAGAGGCCAGCACATCCCGCAGGGTAGAGACCATTTTGCCGGTGGCCTCGGCGCGGTCGCTTGTTGGAGGTTGGCCAGGTAGGGTCCACGATTTGTCCTTGCTTTCCGACCACGTGTGCGCCTGTTCAACTAGCGGGCCTGGCTTGGAATGATGGAGATGCAGCCGGCTGCTGCGGTGTGGATCGTGGAATCTCATCGGAAGAATCGGCGAGAATTTCGGACAGCTGCATCTGATTGTCGTTTCGCTTCAGCTTGCGTTTCTTGGCCACGAGAATCTCCTAAACCGGTGCGATCGGTACAAAATCTAACGACTATCTTACGAAAAACTTTGGAATATTTTAGGTTCAGGAGACGGTGCTGAATAGGGGCGCTGCAGGAAAGAGATGTGGCTCCACGGCGAACCGTGGAGCCACATCGTCGTGTGAGTGAATAGCTACCAGCCGTCTTCCCCAGCTTCGACCTTACGGTCGATCAGAGCGCGGATCGGCTCGTTGTACCACTCCTCCAAGATCTCCTCTTCCGCCAAGCGCACGGCTTGGGAGTGGCAGCGTGCAGTGGCCTCGCTAGGTACCCAATGGTTGTCGCCATTCTGCTTGCTCCACTGCGCGATGAGTCGCGAGAAGTGAATGTCGCATCGCTCTCCGACTGCTTCAAGCGCTTCCTGGAAAGCTGCTTGTATCGTTGCGTCATCTGTAGGTCGGCCAAGTTCCTCGTGTGCCGCTCGAATCGTCTCTCGGGAAATCATTGGTGCACCCTTCTCGTGTCGTGGTTTTAGCTACAAGTATGGCAGGCGGTGCCGTGGAGCGGTAGGTGGCAGGATGCGCCGCACGCACTTTACGTCTGTTGGCCGAAGGTCTTTATCGGCTTGGCTCTAAGGAATGCCTGAGCTGCGAGAGCTGCTGTCTGACGAGGTCATCCTCGGTGGTGACGGGCGCGTGCCAGGGGCATTGCCGCCCTCAGAAGTCATTGAGGATATGCAGATCACCAACGCCGACCCGGAGGCTATCGCTGCGTATGAAGCCGGTGCAGGAACCTCGACCGTATCCCCAAGCGATGCGCTCGAACAGCAAGAGCCGGCCATCGAGCCGGCGCAGCTTGCCGTCGAGCAAGAAGTCGAGCTGCACGACGCCCCCACGCTTTAGCGCGAGTATGTGCGCTAGAGCATGGGGCGTCCTCTCGTGCTGGGTTCAATCAGTTGATCAATTCGGGGTCAGTCCTGCTTGTGATAGGCGGGAGGAGCTTAACTCCTTCGGTGATAGCTGACCTCTGCACTTGCGTGCTCGACGATTTCCAGAACGCGGTTCTAGAAGTGCTTGGCTGCACGGAGCAAGCTGAGCGCTAAACACGACTGATAGAGGCAGATCGTGTTGCCGGAGACCTCCGCCAAGGTCTGAGCTTGATGCTCCCAACGGGCTTTCCGCGCAACCCAGAACACGTTCTTTTCCAGGTGGGCATCGCAGTCCTCGAGCTCCTCAAGGATTTCCTCTTTAGTGGTGCCTTCCTCCTCGAGCTCGCTTCTGACCTCGTGGCGCGTGCATCGAAAGCGTCGGTGACGTACTTGAGGAAGACAAGGCCAAGAAGGATCTCTTTATATTGGGAGGCCTCCATGGAACCGCGCAGTTTGTAGGCAGCCTTCCACAGCGTGTCCTGGAATACCTACGTTCGCCCCTACTTCGAGGACGGCAAGGCGATCGACCAGCCGCGCGGGCACTAGCGGATAGCGCCCACGCTGTGGATGACCATGTAGATGCCGACGATGGCCGCGATCCACAGCAGAGTCACCTTGGTTTCGTATTGCAGGCGGGGGATGGCCTTCTCGAGGCGCGGGAAGAACTTCTGCCCCGCCACGAGGGCAATCATTGCCAGAATCACCGTCGGCGCGATCATGACGCCGCAGTAGGCGGCGATCGCTAATAGCTGTCCAGCCATAGGCGTATCCCAGTCGCTGATGATTCCCATTGCTGCGATGTAAGGAAGCATGGTCGCCGCTTCCGTCAGTGAAGCTCCTAAACCCAAGATGATCATTTTGGGCAGGCTGGTCCGGATGGGCTTGTTCAGCCGCTTCGGCAGTTCGCCCGGCGCGGGTTTGACCGGGTCGGGGCCGAAGGTTCCGTAGATGGCCAGAATCGCGCCGAGGATCAGTGTGATCCACGGAAAGACGGGGGAATCGGTGATTCGTTCTACGTAGGCGCTCAGGCCGGTGAACCCCAGCAACATGGCGACTCCGAGGGCGAAGTACACCGCCGCGACGGTGAGCAGGTACGCGGCGAGTGCCGGCACGCGAACCGACCGCCACATGACGATGAGTGCCAACGGGATGACGAGTGTGCCGCTGCTCAAGCTGTCGAGCAGGGCCAAACCAACGAGCGGAATGAGGGAGTGCATGATGGAGAACCTTCTCTGTCGTACGAACGTATTAATCCCTTACGAACGTACGACAGACTAAGCTTGTGTGCAACCATGAATGATTTTTCGCTGGACCACCAGTTCTCGGCATCGTCCGCTGCCGTCGCCGATGCGACCATTAGGATCATCGCTTCCCGCGGCCTCGACGCAGTGAGCGTGCGCGAAGTAGCCAAAGAATCTGGTCTCGCTGCGGGCTCCGTGCAGTACCACGCCCCGAACAAGGAGATCCTGCTCGCGCACGCGTTCATTCGCTCCATTCAGCGGCAGACGGCTCGCGTGGACGAGGCGCCGATCCCCAACGATGTATTCGAGGCCTGGGTTGTCCGACTCTCTGAGTTACTCCCCCTCGATGGTGAGCGTCACGAGGATGCGGCGATCTGGGTCACCTACGGCTCAGCGTCGGCAACGCGCGACTGGATAGCCGACCTTTACAGTCAGGTGCTTCGTGATTTCCAGCAAGGAGTCGTGGCTGAGCTGGGTGACAAGGACAACGCCGAGCGCAAAGCACGGCTCATTACCGCGATGGTGAACGGCTTGACGATTGACAACCTGGGGGCTGACGAAGCGGAGGCGGATCGTGTTGTCGGCGACCTCCGCGAAGGTCTGCGCTTGATCCTCGGCGTCTAGAGCTCTTTAACTATCGTCGGGTGCATGGAACCGCAGACTGAAATTTTCGTCCACCACCAGTGCCCTCATTGCGCCAGCGTCATCGAGCAGTTCAACGCCGACCCGGCTCAGTTCGGGGATGCCGCTCTCCTCGACATCACCGACATCCGCAATCTTCAAGACCTTCCTCGGATACCGCGACACCCTGGCGGGGTACGAAGAGATTACTGAGCAGGGGAAGATCGGTGTGCCGTCGAAGGTCATCGACGGCACAAATGTCGAGTTCTTCGACGAGGTGTAACTGTCCAAAATTTCGAAATGCCAAGTGAAACCGTTTCGAAATGCCAAGTGAAACCGTTTCAGAATGCCAAGTGATCCAATCTACCTGCTACGATGGTGCTCATGAGCGGCAATTATCTTCCCCGTCTGGCTGACGGTGAGTTGGAGCGGGCTCTCCGCCGTCAAGGAGGGGTTTTGATCCAGGGGCCTAAGGGCTGCGGAAAGACTGAAACTGCCAAGCGCCAAGCAATGAGCTCGCTCAACGTTGAGACGGACCCAGCGGTGCTCTTGGCAATGGAAACCGATCCTCGTCTGCTTCTCGAGGGCGAAACGCCGCGTCTCATCGATGAGTGGCAGATCGAGCCGCGCTTATGGGATTTCGCCCGTCACGCTATCGACGACCGTCAGGCCAAGGGCCAGTTCATCTTCACTGGGTCGACGGATCCTGGTGCTAGTGCGACCCGCCACTCAGGGGCTGGGCGTTTTGCGCGGTTGAATATGTCGACGATGACACTTTTCGAATCCGGAGAGTCCGACGGATCCGTCTCTTTGGAAGCTGTCGCAACCGGTGATTCAATTCCTTTCGTCCAACCGACGCTCACCCTGCAACAGTTGGCGGAACGGGTGTGCCGCGGAGGTCTGCCGTACAACGTGGGTCTGCGACTGGATGAAGCGCTGGAAAACGTGAGGGATTACGTCACCACGGTCGGAGAAGTAGACATCCGCACCGTCGACGGAACGAACAGGGATCCCCAGCGGGTCAAGAGGGTTATCCGCTCGTTGGCGCGCGGGATTGGGACAGAGTTGGAGTTGCAGACGATTGCGACCGATGCTGCATCTTCCCGCGAGACGACGCGAGAGTATCTGGACGCGCTGGCGAGCATTTTCGTTGCTGTAGATCAGCCCGCTTGGTTCACGCATCTCCGTTCCAAAGCAACGCTGCGAAAAGCGCCGAAGCGGCATCTGGCGGACCCGTCATTCGCAATGGCCGCCTTAGATCGCGGGCCCGAGCATCTGCTTCGTGACAGGGCATACTTCGGCCAACTTTTTGAGTCCTTAGTCGTTCACGAACTGCGAGCGTTCACAGGCCGTGAGGTTTACCACGCCAGGTTGAACACCAGACGTGAAGTCGATGCCATCGCCAACGTTCGAGGTAGGGATGTGCTCGTGGAGGTCAAGTTGGGTTACAGTCCGGAGGTCATCGAGCAAGCCGCAGATTCGTTGAAGCGATTTGCGGACCACTTGGAGGAAGAACCAGCCCTGGTGATTATTACCTCGGGGGGTCGGGCTCTTCGACGAAAGGACGGAGTGGCGGTAGTGCCGATCGGTGCTCTGGGTCCTTAGGCACCTTCATCAAGGTTGAGAGGAATGTCCCACCCCTCCGCTACCATGAGCGCGTGACCATCCTTCTTGCCATCATCGGTCTCCTTCTCGCCACTGCCCTTGTCGCCGCGATCGGTGAACGCACCGGGCTGCCGTGGTCTGCACTGTTGACCATTGTTGTTGCGCCGGTGCTGTTCATCCCAGGTATTCAGACGGTGAGCCTGGATACAGACCTCATTTTGCCGATCTTCATTCCACCGCTGCTCTGGTCGCTTGCTCGCCGGACGAGCTGGGGCATGATCCGCGCACAAGTGCATGTGGTGCTTGTGATGTCGGTGATGTTGGTCTTCCTCACCATCGCGGCATTGACAGCAACAGCGATGTGGCTCATGCCGGGCATCGGCCTCGCTGCGGCAATGGTGCTGGCTGCGGCGATCGCCCCGCCGGACCCGGTGGCTGTCGACGCGGTGGCAGGTTCGGCGGGCATCCCCAAACGCATCACCGGCACGTTGGAAACTGAGGGCCTGTTCAACGACGCTGCCTCCATCGTCGCGTTCAATGTCGCGCTCACCGCGCTCGTCGCTGGTGGGGACGTGGATTTCAGTGAGGGCGCGCTCAAGTTCCTCTACTCTGCTGTCGTGGCTGTGGTCGTTGGCCTGATCGCCGGCCGTTTGGCGGCGTTGTTCGTCAATACTGTCCACGATTCTCTGATCCGCAGAGCGTTCACGTGGGTCTTGCCGTTCGCGATCTTCATTGCGGCGGAGGAAATTCATGCGTCGGGTGTCATCGCCATCGTGATCGCGGCAGTGGAAATGAGCTCGCGCGCCTCGTTCACTGCCGAGGATCGTCTCTCCGGCAACGCATTCTGGGAGACCATCGAGTTGCTGTTCACCGGCCTCGCGTTCGGTCTCATCGGTATGAGCGTGCGCGACGCCATTGATGATGCCGGAACCATGGTCGTGGAGGCCATCTGGATTGGATTCGTTCTCTCCATCGTCGCCTTCGCTGTGCGTTTCGCCTGCATGTGGGTGCTGTACCAGTTCAAAAAGCGGATGAACCGAACCGATGTGGCACCGTTGCGCATGCAGGAAGTGCTGCTCATGACCTGGGCCGGCATGCGCGGACTGGTCACCCTGGCGCTGGTGCTCTCCATTCCAGCGGGCACGACCAAGTACCACTACGAGTTCTCTGTCATCGCCCTGAGCGTGTTGACCTTCACCATGGTCATTCCAGGGTTGCTCCTGCCGTGGCTGGTGGGCCACATGGACCTCGAGAATGGTCCCGATGCGCACGGTGACCGGGTCAACGCCGAGCTCAACAAACGCGCCTACACGGCCGCCCGACGAGCAATCCAAGAACACGGCCCAGATCTCGCGCCCGAGTCTTACGAGATGGTGCAGATATGGCTGGGCGAGTTCGCGGAGCGGAGGCACGTGGACCCGGAGGGGGCGAAGGAACGTCGTCAAGCATTTGCTCGGGCGCGGAAAGCCGCAGCTGAATTGCAACGTATCGCTCTCCAAGCGGCGAGTGAAGAGCTGCAGAAGGCGCGCGACGAACGACGCTACAACCCTGCCGATGTCGACGCAGTGCTCGACGAGATCGACCGGCTAGTGATCGCTAGCGAGCGTGATGCCCTGGCATCTCCGGGGCAGATGGTCGCGTGGCAAAAGCCCACGCCGTGACGACGAAGGGGAGAGCCAGGAACATCAGCGGCGGCAGCGAGTGCAGGATCAGGCTGTCGGATGGCCACGTCGGATTGGCGAAGATGACCGACATGAGCAGCCACATCGCCGGCCAATGCATGGGGGATTGCGGTCTGGCCACGGTGAGAACCATCGGCAGCAGCCAGATCGAGTAGTAGGTCTGCAGTAAGCCGCTGGCCATGAAGCCACCGGCGAAGCAGACACCAAGCGTGACGAAGGCCCACATGACCTCGTCGACATCTCGCCAGCGCCAGAGCTTGACGACGGCTGCGAGCGTGGCCGCAACAACTAACAGTGTCAGCAGCGTGACTACCCACTCCGGCCAGCCGAACATGATGCCCAGGCCAGCGACGGAGCCGTTGAAGCGGGGGCGGGGCTCCGATAGATAAGGCACCAGGTTGGTGAAAAACAGCTCTGGCTGTGCAATGGTGAACCAGCCAATAGCGAACAGGACCGCGCAGGTGACCGCGGCGACAACGACCACCGCTGCTTGGAACAGCAGAACCGAGATGATCATGAGCACGCCGAACTGCGGTTTCACAGAGATCGCAAGGCCTGCGACGATGCCCGCCACGTACGCTTCCGGGCGGGCGAAATGCTCTTTCCAGTTGGCCCCGCGCAGGCGCAACGAGCACCAGACGAACACCACCATGAGCAGCAGCAAGAACCCATTGATGTTTGTCAGGGACAACGTCGCGCGAACCGGTTCCGGGGTGAAGAACACGACCGTCACTATGAGTGGGAAGACGTAATGGAAGTGGCGTTTGGCCACCATCCACGTTGCTAACGCCAGCGCCGCGATGATGCACAGTGCGCCAAGGGCCAGCATGACTAACCGGCCAGTGGACTCATCGCTGAAGACGCCGATCGGGGCGATCACCACCGTCCCGGCGGGCGTGTACAGGTAGTGCGGCATGTCGATCGTGTAGTCCGAGGCGAACACCGTCTGCCCAGCAAGATATTTGCGTGCTGCAGTCCACACCGGCGTGAAGTCAGTGCCGGGATTTTGGAAGGGGACGGTCACGGCCGCGTGGAGGAGCGCGAACAGCATGGTTGCATACAGAAGCACGGCCCAACGAGGGCCTTCCAGGGCTATGGCCAGGCGGTTTCTGGTCGTTGTCGACACAAAAGGAGACTAACACGGCAACTGCGCCGGGCCGGGGACCTGAAATGCGAATGCCAGGTTAACAAACCGGATTGTTGGGTCGCGTCAAAGTTAACCCATGGTGAAGTCGGTTGATGGGGCAACAATGCGCGTCGGCGTGTCGCGCCTTTTATGCTGGTAAACGGCGTGAGAATAGGTTGATATGGACCAAAGCTTGACTCCGACCAACTATCTGCTAAAGTTAACGGCAGGTTAACGCAGAGGGAACGAGAAGTTCACTTTGAACCTCGCCCGAGGAGGTCCCCCTCCACGGGCAGAACACATTCAACTTCATGGCAATCGCAAAAACTTGAAAGGAGGATGCCATGATCGCAATCAAGAACATTTCCCAGGACCTGCACGCCCGCTTCGGCGGTGCCGTCGACGCCGACGTCATCGACGCAGTCTTCGCAATGGCACTGGCTGAGCACATGGACCGTGCAACGGTGACCAAGTGGATCCCGGTTCGCGCAGAGCGCGCCGCTATCGCGGAGCTCACCAAAATCGCTGACGGCACCCTCGACGCCGCTATGTACGCGGACGCCGCGCTTGCCGCATAACCCCCTCTAGCTAACGAAGAGTTAGCACCCGAATGGCCCCGCTTCGGCGGGGCTATTCGGCATTTCTAGGCGGGGGTAGGCTCCATTTCCTGAAAGGTGTCTTACCTGTTCAGGGTGGACCGCACTGGGTGGGGGGCGTTCCTGGCCCCTACGCGGCCCCCGCTGGATCCTCATGACCAGTCTGCGCTGCGAACTCCCTTGGGTTTTGCGGGGTCCGGTGACGCCAAGTGGGGCCAGAATACTGCTCGCTGTTTTCCGGAATACTGCTCAAGTAAACATGCAGGTCAAAAACGTGCGGTTTGGTTTATGTGGTCGAGCAGTATTCCGGGGCCTGACGGATTGCACTCCGCATTGCGGAGTCCCTGGGGTTTTGCGGAGGAAGTCCACGCTGCGGCGCCTCTGGGGTTTGAGGAACCGGCTATGCGCCGAGCTCACCTCAACCTGAGATTCCTTACGGAATCCCCCAGCCAACCGCGCGCCAAGAGAGGAGTCGACCGGGCAGAACGATTACGCTGGTGTCGATAAGCCGACTGGTTAACTAGACGAAAGCGAGTCCCGTGGAAAACCCCGAGGATAAATCCGTCAAATCTGTGGATGTGCTGCAGCGCATCCTGTTGCCGCGGAAGGGTGAGCCGCATGATGTGCGGATGCTCTACCTGATCGAGTCGGATCACAACACGCAGCGTGTGAGCTGGCCGGATCGCAGCAGGGTCGCTGTGCCGGAGGGGGCAGAGGTCTCGTTCCAGACGTACTTCAATGCGTTCCCGGCGAGCTATTGGCGCCGCTGGTCGCAGCTCAGCGAGGTCGTCTTGGCTATGGATGTGGAGGGCGCGGCGACAATTTCCGTGTACCGCTCCAAGCACGATGGCACGCGCATCTCGGTGGTCAATGTTGAGGCGCAGGACGAGCGCGTTGAGATTCCGCTGAAGCTCGCCAACTTTGAAGATGGCGGATGGTTGTGGTTTGACGTGAACGCGGAGTCGGAGGCGTCGATAAGCAACGCGGGTTGGTGTGCGCCGTGCGAACCGCAGGAGCAGACGCTTCCCGACGGCACCACCATCGCCCCCTCCGAGAAGAAGGTGGCGGTGGGCATCCCGACGTTCAACCGCCCCCGCGACGCCGTCAATGCACTGCACGCGCTTGCGGAGGATCCGCTGGTGCTCGGCGCGATCACGGATGTGCTCATGCCGGACCAGGGCAACCAGCACCCGGCGGATGAGCCGGACTTCGCCCAAGCGGAACAGAACCTGCAGGGCCGGTTGAAGATCTTCCCGCAGGGCAACCTTGGTGGATCGGGCGGCTACTCGCGCATTATGTATGAGGCGCTCAACCAGACTGACGCGCCGTTCATCCTGTACATGGACGACGACATTGCGATTGAGCCGGACTCGATCCTGCGCGCGGTGCAGGCGGCACGGTACGCGAAGAGCCCGATTCTCGTCGGTGGTCAGATGCTCAACCTGCAGGACCGCAGTCAGCTGCGCACCTCCGGCGAGCGCGTCAACCGCGCGGACTTCATGTGGGGTGCGGCGGAGCACGCGGTGTACGACCACGACTTTGCGAAGTACCCGCTGGGGTACGTCGGCACGGAGGAAGAGGACCTCGACCCGAGGAAGACGACGTCACGGCCGCTGCACAGGCGTATCGACGTCGAGTTCAACGGCTGGTGGATGTGCCTGTTCCCCCGCGTAGTGGCTGAGCAGATGGGCTTGCCGCTGCCGCTGTTCATCAAGTGGGATGACACGGAGTACTCGCTGCGCGCTGGCCGCGCAGGCTTTCCCACGGTCACCTGGCCCGGCGCCGCCATCTGGCACATGGCGTGGGCTGACAAGGATGACGCGATCGACTGGCAGGCGTACTTCCACCTGCGCAACCGCCTGATCGTCGCCGCGTTGTACCACGAGGGTGAGCCGGATGGGGTGCTCAAGTCCATGGCGAAGTCCACGTTCAAGCACTACATGTGCATGGAGTACTCGACCATTGCGATCCAGAACGAGGCGATGAAGGACTTCCTCAAGGGCCCGGACCAGCTCTTCGAGATTCTCGAGTCCTCGCTGCCGCGCATCCAGTCGATCCGCAAGGACTACTCTGACGCGCAGGTCATTGAGTCCGCATCGGATCTGCCGGGGCCGACGGGTGCGCCGGGTGTGCCGACGAACAAGATCGGCGGCCGCCTGGCCAAGGTGAAGAAGATTCCGTGGGCGGTCAAGAGCCTGCTGCACATGCGCAAGCCGGAGGATCGCGCCCACTGGGGGGCCCCGCAGCTCAACCTCACGGCCGAGGAAGCCCGCTGGTACACCCTGTCCCGTGTTGATTCGGCGACGGTGTCGACCGCTGGAGGAACGGGCGTGGCCTTCCGCAAGCGCGATAAGAAGCTCGCGGACGATCTCGTTGACCAGCAACGCGAGCTCCGCGAGGAGATTGATGAACGCTGGCCGGAGCTGACCCGCGCCTACCGTGCGGCCCAACCTGACCTGACCAGCCATGAGAACTGGAAGAAGATCTTCGATGAGCAATAACTCGTTGAACTCGACGGAAGTAGACATCCTCCGCGAGCTTCAAAACGCGCTTTACGACGCCCCCGGTGTCCTTCCGGTCGCCCGCGGGTTGAGCTTGTTCGGCGAGCACGCTTTGGGCTGGATGAGCGTCGCGGCCGTCGGTGCCGTGGCGGACCACGAGAAATCCCGCCAGTGGATCGCGATGGGGGCCGGCGCGTTCACCGCGCACGCCACCTCGGTCATCCTCAAGCGCATCGTGCGCCGCCGACGTCCGCACGATCCGCGGGTCAAAATCGGTGTGGGTACGCCATCGAAGTTGAGCTTCCCGTCGTCGCATACGACGTCGACAAGCGCTGCGATGGTGCACTTGGCAGACATCACAGGCTCAAACCTTCCGTATGCCGGAATTCCCGTTATGATGGCCTCCCGCATGGTTCTGGGGGTGCATTACCCCACGGACACCCTGGTGGGTGCCCTGCTGGGTACCGGGGTGGCCCGCGCCGCGATCAACATTGAGAGGAACACCCGTGACTGAGCCAGTTGATGAGCCGTTCCTGAAGTCCGAGCCCCACACCGAGGGCGTGGACTACAACCGGAAGAAGAATCCGCCGAAGAACCTCCCGGACGCGATGATCAAAGGTCTGCGTCCAAAGCAGTGGGTCAAGAACGTCCTTGTCGTGGCGGCGCCGCTGGCGGCGGGGCTGGACTCTTTCACCTCGCGGACGGCCATCGACATTCTGCTGGCCTTCATCACGTTCTGCTTCGCGGCATCCTCCATCTACTTGGTCAACGACGCCCGCGATGTCGAGTCTGACCGCGAGCACCCCACGAAGCGCTACCGCCCGATCGCCTCGGGCATGCTGCCGATCGGCCTCGCGTACGGCATGTCAGTCGTGCTCATTGCGCTGGCCGTTGGCCTGTCCTTCCTGGCCACCGACGGCAATGCGCTGGCAGCTGTGGTCGGCGTGTACATTGCGCTGCAGCTCGGCTACTGCTTCGGATGGAAGCACATCCCGGTGATCGACATCGCGCTGGTGTCCTCCGGATTCATGCTGCGTGCCATGGCCGGAGGTGTGGCTGCTGGCATCGACCTGTCGCAGTGGTTCCTGCTGGTCGCTGCCTTCGGTTCGCTGTTCATGGCGTCCGGTAAGCGCTACGCGGAGCTTCTGCTTGCGGAGCAGACTGGAGCCAAGATCCGCAAGTCTCTGCAGGGCTACACCCAGACGTACCTGCGCTTTGTGTGGACGCTGTCTGCCACTGCGGTGGTCATGTCCTACGCTCTGTGGGGCTTCACCCTTTCCAACGGTGTCCCGCCGGAGCAGGGCCTGTGGTACCAGATCTCGATGGTGCCGTTCATCATCGCGATCCTGCGCTACGCCGCGGAAGTCGACAGCGGCAACGGCGGCGCACCTGATGAGATCGTGCTGGAGGACCGCGTCCTCCAGGCGCTGGGGGTGCTGTGGATCCTGACAATCGCCATGGCGGTCTATATCGTGCCTGCGTTCTCGTAGCCCCACCCGCAGGATAAGATCACTGCCATGCATGATCGCGCCCGCCTCTCCCTGCTCATCTCCGCAGCGATAGCGGGCGTTTTCGCATTCTGGGGCGGATGGACCCGCCGCTGGATGAGCGACGACGGGCTGATCGTCCTGCGCACAGTCCGCAACATCCTGGCGGGCAACGGACCGGTGTTCAACGTCGGGGAACGCGTGGAGGCCAACACTTCAACACTCTGGCAGTACCTCATCGCCGCCTTCGGCTGGATCCCCGGCGTGCGGCTCGAAGACGTCTCGATGTGGTTGGCCCTCATCTTCACCGTGATCGCTGCTGCGAGTGCCACGTGGGCATCGGGCCGGTTGTGGGGGCACACAGTGCTGCCGTTCGGCATCATTATCTACCTGGCGTTGCCCCCGGCCCGAGACTTTGCCACCTCCGGTTTGGAGTGGGGGCTGTCCGTGGCGTGGATCGGCCTGTGGTGGGCGCTGCTGGTCGGATGGGCGAAACAGCCTGACTCCCGTGTGGTGTACTGGCTGGCCTTCTGGGCGGGACTGTCGTGGTTGGTCAGGCCGGAACTCGCGCTCTACGGCGGATTGACCGGACTGGTGCTGTTGTTCTTCTCCTGGCGGGATTGGCGGCGCATTGGCGGCATTCTCGCGGCAGCCCTTCCGGTGCCCGCTGCGTACCAGATCTTCCGCATGGGCTATTACGGTCTGCTCACTCCGCATACCGCGGTGGCGAAGTCAGCGTCGGACTCAGCGTGGGGGAGCGGTGCTGCGTACGTGTGGGACACGGTGCAGCCATATGCGCTGTGGCTGCCGCTGATCGGTGCGGTGGCGCTCGGCGTGTGGTTCGGCCTGCGGTTGCAGTCGCGCGAGGTCGTCGTAGTCGGGCTTGTTCTCGTGTGCGGGCTGTTGCACATGCTGTACGTCATGCGCGTCGGCGGCGACTTCATGCACGGGCGCATGGTGTTGTTGCCCCTGTTCGCGTTGCTGCTGCCCGTCATGGCAGTGCCTGCCACCTTGGTCAGTGGAATCGGGCTGGGTGCCCTGGTGGTTTGGGCGGGCATTGTCGTCTACCGCGGCCATGACCTCGGCTTCGAAGTTTTCGTGGAGAGCCCGGAAAACCTCGTCGTCGTGGACGAGCGCGAGTTCTGGACGGCCGCAATGATGCGTGAATCCGGTGATCCGCCGCGGTATGCGGAGGACTTCCTCGTCGCGGACTTGCTCAACGGCTGGCCGGAAGGCCTGGAAGAGTCGCGGCGGCAAAACTCCGGTGCGCTGACCATCATCCGCTTCGACGACAACTCCCGCCACTACACGTGGGTGCCGCGCGCCCGCACGACAGCGGACACTGACCTGCAGGACATCCCGACCACGGCGTACCTGATCAACCTGGGCATGATATCGGCGAATGCCCCGCTCGACGTGCGTGTGCTCGACTCGGTCGGCCTGGCCACCCCGCTGGGCGCCCGCCAGCCGCGCGACCCGGACGGACGCATCGGACATGACAAGAACCTGCCTCTTCACTGGCAGCTGGCGGATTCGGCTGTGGGGGAAGAAGGGATGCCGGATTACGTCGATAAGCAAACGGTGATGCAGGCACGAGCTGCGCTGCGGACGCCTGAGCTCAATGAACTCTTGGCGACGTCGCGTGAACCGATGAGTCCAAAGCGTTTTTTGAAGAATATGGCGTATTCTTTAAGAAACGGACGCACTCTGGAAGTGAGCGATGACCCGAAGGTGTACCTGGATCAGGAAACTCTGGACCGCATCGCCGCAGGTGAGGACGTGGGTTTGCAGGGGCCGCGGATCTTCTGGCCAACGGCACGGCTGGAACAGAAAGTAACCGGTTGATAACATATCGATCACGATGAACGATGAACTCAATTGAGTCATCCTGATTTTTTCTAGTGATTGGTGAACCGATGAACGCGACTCTTTCCGTGCGCCGCGCTGTGGTGGCGCTTGTCACGGCATTCGCTGCCGCGATGATGCTGCTCGTTGCCACCCCCGAGGCTGACGCGAACCCGCGCGGTTGGCTGCGCCCCGACGCAACCGGCCACTGCACGTGGGACCCGGTGAAGTACTGGGTGCAGCGCTGCGACGTGTACTCCCCGGCCATGGGCCGTAACATCCCGGTGCAGATCCGCCCGGCTGCCCGCGGCGGCAACGCTGGCCTGTACCTGCTCGACGGCCTGCGCGCCACCGAGCAGACGAACGCTTGGGTGCACGACGTCAACGCTGCGGCCGTCTACGAGAACGCCAACATCACCCTGGTCATGCCGATCGGCGGCGAAGGCTCCTTCTACGCTGACTGGCAGCACGACCCGAAGTACGGGGGCGGCAAGCCCTACAAGTGGGAGACCTTCCTGACCCGTGAGCTGCCGGGCTACCTGCAGCGCCACTTCGGTGTCTCCCCGACGAACAACTCCGTCATCGGCCTGTCCATGGGTGGCACCGCGGCGATGAACCTTGCGGCGAAGAACCCGCAGCAGTTCCGCCAGGTCCTGTCCTTCTCCGGCTACCTGACCACGACGCTGCCGGGCATGCAGACCATGCTGCGTGTGGCGCTGCTCGACGCTGGCGGGTACAACCTCAACGCTATGCACGGCTCCATGGTCAACCCGGAGCGCTTCGCCAACGACCCGTTCTTGAACATGAACGGTCTGCGCGGCAAGGACATCTACATCTCCGCCGGACCGGGCATCCCGGGACCGCAGGACGCGAAGTACCCGAATGACCAGAAGCTGGCGGGTGCCGGCCTGGAGTTCGGTGCGATGGTGACCACCCGCGTGTGGGAAGCGAAGGCTCGAGCCGAGGGCCTGAACGTCACCTCGGATTACCCGCCGAACGGTCTGCACAACTGGGACCAGTTCGGTAGCCAGCTGTACAAGACCAAGGGTCGTGTGCTGAACCACATGAACGCCTGGTAATCACGGCACCGGCACAACATGGCCCCTGGGAAGATCCTCGCCCAGGGGCTTTGTTGTAGCATCACGATTAGGTCGTGGGCACCCGGCGTGTCACTGACCTAAAGTCTCAAGTTAAACTTAAACTTTGCCACAGAAACCGAGGCCCGGCCTGGGAGAGGGGAAACTCCTGGGGTGGTGAGCTGAACCGGTCATTTCGTCATCCGAGATTTAAGGGTTCAACCACATGCGCAAGCTTTCTAAGGGCCAGCTCCTGGCGGCCATCGCTGCACCAACCGTCATCGCTGCCGGAATCGCCGTCGTTCCTGCCGAAGCACAGAACGGCTCCGACCTGTCGTCCGCCATGTCGTCGGGCCGCGGCATCTCCGACGGCATCCGTCCGTCCGACCCGCCGCCGCGCACCCCCATTGAGGTGGACAACAACCCGCAGGTTGAAGGCCTGCCGGAGGGGGTGTCCGTGGACCGCATCGAGTGGCTCACCCAGCGCCGCGTGGCCGTGTACATCAAGTCCGCCGCGATGCCGGATAAGCCGATTCAGGTGCAGATCCTGCTCGCCCGCGACTGGCACTCCAACCCCCAGGCGAAGTTCCCGGAGGTGTGGGCACTCGATGGCCTGCGTGCACGCGAGGATGAGTCCGGCTGGACCATTGAAACGAACATCGAGCAGTTCTACGCCGACAAGAACGTCAACGTGGTCCTGCCGGTGGGCGGCGAGTCCTCCTTCTACTCCGACTGGCAGAAGGCGGACAACGGCAAGCACTACAAGTGGGAGACGTTCCTGACCAAGGAGCTCGTCCCGGTGTTGGACAACGAGTTCCGCTCCAACGGCTCCCGCGCTGTCGTCGGCCTGTCCATGGGCGGTACCGCCGCGATGAACCTGGCGGAGCGTAACCCGCACCTGTTCAACTTCGTCGGCTCCTTCTCCGGTTACCTGGACACCACCACGACCGGTATGCCGACGGCCATCAAGGCCTCGCAGATGGATGCCGGCGGCTACAACTCTGAGGCCATGTGGGGCCCGATCGGTTCCCAGGACTGGATCGACCACGACCCGAAGCTGGGCATTGAGAACCTGCGCGGCAAGACCGTCTACGTCTCCGCAGGTTCTGGCCAGGATGACTACGGCCAGCCGGACTCGGTGGCAAAGGGCCCGGCTGTCCCAGCGGGTGTGGGCCTGGAGGTCATCTCGCGCATGTCTACCCAGACCTTCGAGCGTTACGCGAAGAAGGCGAACGTGCCGATCATTACCCGCTACCGCCCGTCCGGTGTCCACTCCTGGGAGTACTGGCAGTACGAGATGACACAGGCATGGCCGTTCATGGCGAACGCGCTGAACGTCCCCGAGGGCGACCGCGGCGCGGAGTGCAACGCGGTCGGCGCCATCGCTGAAGCGACGAAGAACGGAGCGGTGGGTTCCTGCGTGAACAACGAATACGACGTCGCCGGCGGCAAGGGCAAGGCTCAGGAGTTCCGCAACGGTTCCGCGTTCTGGTCCCCGGAGACCGGCGCGCAAGTGCTCTTCGGCTCGATCCTGGCTAAGTACAACGCACTGTCGGGCCCGGCAGGTTGGCTCGGCTTCCCGAAGACTGGCGAGCTGAAGACGCCGGACGGCAAGGGCCGCTTCGTCCACTTCGAACGCGGCTCCATCTACTGGACCCCGCAGACTGGCGCGCAGGCGATCCCGGGCGACATGTTCGCCGAGTGGGGCAAGTCCGGCTACGAGCGCGGCCACCTCGGCTACCCGGTCGAGGAGGCACAGGCTGTCGGCGGCGGGTACGTGCAGAAGTTCGAGAAGGGCTACCTGACCCGCAATCCGGACAACAAGGGCCACTACCAGGTCTTCGGCGCTATCGGCGCGAAGTACGGCGAGATGGGTGCTGCCCGCTCCGACCTGGGCTTCCCGAAGTCGAATGAGCGCAAGATCAACGGCGGCTTCTTCCAGGAGTTCGAGAAGGGCAACATCTACTGGTCCCCGAAGACCGGCGCCCACGTGATCTACTACGGCGAAATCTTCGACCACTGGGGCAAGAAGGGCTGGGAGCAGGGTGAGTTGGGCTGGCCCACCTCCGACATGAAGAAGATCCCCACCGGTGGACTGACCATCACCTTTGAGAATGGCACGGTCGAGCAGGTCTTCGGCAAGGTGCGCGAACGGAAGTAAACCATGAAGAAACTCCTACCGGCTGTCCTCGCTGCGGCAGGGCTCACGCTCGCTGCGTGCGGCGGCACGACAGTGGACAGCGACGACGTCACTGCGACTCAGTCGGCACCGTCCACAACCGCAACGGAAGCAACCACAGAGACGCAGACCGAGACCTCCACCTCGGAAAAGTCGGACGAAGCTGATCCGGCACTGGGCAATGAGGGTGCGGCCAGCGAGGTCGAGGCGCCCGCGGACGAGCCGATGCGCCCGGCCGAGGAGGAGGCGTACCTCGAGGCGCTGCGCGAAGGCGGCGTCAATGTCGACGGCAATGAAGAACAGCTCGTCTCCACTGCTCGCACCATCTGCGACGGCAGCATGATCACGCGTGACGCTGTCGCAGGTCAGCTGGTCGAGCAGGAACAGACGAAGCTCGACGCCGATAAGGTCGCAGAGCTTATCGACGCCTCCGCCAACGACCACATTTGCAGCTAATGAAAGCACGCAACGTATTGACGGTGATTGCCGTCATCGCAGTCCTCGCCGTCATTGCGGTGGGGGCTGCGCAATGGTTTGGACCCGGTGAGGGCCCCCTTGAACCGGGTAAGGATCCCGCGCCGCCGTCGGCCGAGGAGCCTGGTTGGTGTCCTGCGGTGGAGGTGATTTCGGCACCGGGGACGTGGGAGTCGTCGAAAAGCGATGACCCGTTCAACCCGACGGCGAACCCGATGAGCTTCATGCTCTCGATCTCGAAGCCGCTGCAGGAACAATACGACATCAACCACGTGCGTGTGTGGACGCTGCCGTACACCGCGCAGTTCAAGTCGATCCAGTCGCGCAAGGAGATGAGCTACGACGACTCGCGCAATGAGGGCACCGAGCGGCTCAATGCGGAGCTGAAGTTCGTGGCGGATACGTGCCCGTCGACGCAGTTCATTCTCGCCGGGTTCTCCCAGGGCGCGGTGATTGTCGGCGATATTGCCAGCGACATCGGCAACCACCGCGGCGTCATCCCGCCGGAGCGGTTGCGCGGCGCGGTGATGATTGCCGACGGCCGCCGCGAAAACGCGGTGGGCATCAACCCCGGCGTACCGCTGAACGGCATCGGCGCGGAGATCGCGCTGCACCCGCTCAACTCCGTGGTCCAGGCAGTCGTGCCGGGCGCGACGATGCGTGGGGTGCGCGATGGCGGTTTCGGCGCCGTTAATGACCGGGCGATTGAGATTTGCGCGCCGGATGACTCGATCTGCGACGCCCCGCCGAATGTGGGCGATGCGCTGGGACGCGCCCGCGAACTCGCCGAAGCTAACGGCGTGCACGCGATGTATGCGTCCAATCCCGATGTGATTCCCGGCACCACGACCAGTCAATGGACCGTAGAGTGGATTCGCGAGAGTATTGACAACATGTAAGGAGAGCCATGGACCTCGAGCAACTGCTCTACCAGTTCTACGACGACGACAAGATCGACCTGCCGCCGGAACTGTCCCTGTTCCAGTTGTGCGAGATGCTCTACCAAGGCAGCGCAGAAATGGGCACGGGCGACCTGCACCAGCTGCGCTACTGGGACTACTCGGAAGACCGCGAAGGTGTGGCCGTCGATTACACCCGTGAGGATGTGATCACCCGCATCAAGGCTGTCGGTGCGCGCTTGCAGCAGACCGGCCAGCCCGGTGACCGTGTGGCCATCATGGCGAACAACTCGCCGGAGTACCTCTTCGGTTTCATGGGTGCCGTCTACGCCGGCCAGGTGCCGGTGCCGCTGTATGACCCGAATGAGCCGGGCCACGGCGAGCAGCTCACCGCTGTGCTGGCGGACTGCGGCGCGAAGACCGTGCTGACCAACAACCTCGGCGCGAAGGCCGTGCGCGAGTTCTTCGCGGAGACCCCGAAGCCGCAGCGCCCCCGCATCATGGTGGTGGACTCCCTACCGGATTCCCTGGCCGAGTCCTGGGTCACCCCGGACGAACCCGAGGGCATCGACCCCGTCGACCAGGTCGCGTTCCTCCAGTACACCTCCGGTTCGACGCGTCTGCCGGCCGGTGTGGTGCTGACCAACCGCGCGATCCTCACCAACGTCCTGCAGATCTATGACGCAGTGGAGCTGAAGATGCCGCTGCGCTTGTCGACGTGGCTTCCGCTGCACCACGACATGGGCATCATCCTCACCATCTTCGTGGCAATCATGGGCATCGAGTTCGAGCTCATGGGCCCGAAAGACTTCATTCAGCAACCGAAGCGGTGGACTGATCAGCTCACCTACCGTGAGGGCGACGAGGAGCAGTTCACCTACACCGTCGTGCCGAACTTCGCCCTCGACCTGGCCGCCCGCTACGCAGCGCCGGAGAACCCGGGCGACTACGACTTCTCCAATGTCGACGGCATCATCGTCGGCTCTGAGCCCGTGACCAAGGCGGCCGTGGAGACATTCGTCGAGGCGTTCACGCCGTCCAACCTGGACCCGAAGGTGCTGCGCCCGTCCTACGGTCTGGCAGAGGCGACACTCATCGTCTCCACCCCGCAGACGGAGGAGCGCCCGCACTTCGTGCTCTTCGACCGCGAGAAGATCGGTGAAGGCACCGCCGTCGAGGCCGAGAACGGCATTCCGTTCGCCTCCAACGGCCAGCCGGTGCCGGACATGCACTACGCGGTCGTGGACCCGTCGACCCGTAATGAGGTGCCAGAGGGCACCGTCGGCGAGCTGTGGATCCACGGCGACAATGTGGCCGTGGGCTACGAACGCCGCGAGGAAGAAACCCAGCAAACCTTCGGCAACACTCTCGGCGAACGTCTGGCAGAAGGCTCCACCGTCGCCGAGGACGCTCCGTCCGAGGGTTGGCTGGCCACCGGTGACCTGGTTACTTTCTACAAGGGCCACCTCTACATCACCGGCCGCGTGAAGGACCTCGTTGTCATCGCCGGCCGCAACCACTACCCGCAGGACATCGAGGCGACCGTCATGGAAGCTTCCGACCACGTCCGTGCGGATTCGGTGGCGGCGTTCGCGGTGCCGGGTGAGGACGTCGAAAAGCTCGTCGTGCTCGTCGAGCGTGCCGAGGACGCCGACGCTGCCGCAGACCCTATCGCCGAGGACGCGATCCGCGGCGCGATCTCCCACACCCACGGCATTAGCCCCGAGGTCATCCGCTTCTACGCACCGAATGACATCACCCGGTCTAGCTCTGGAAAGATTGCGCGACAGGTGAACCGCAACAAATTCATCGCGGCCGACGATAAGTAGACGTGTCCGACAACAGAAAGGTGCCCATGACGGAGAGTGAACTCGTAGCGTGGCTGCAGCAGTGGATTGCTGGCGCGACGGGAGCTGAGGACGTCGACCCGACCCTGCCTCTGGAGAACCTGGGGTTGTCCTCGCGCGACGCGGTCATCCTCTCCGGCGAGCTCGAGCGGCTCCTGGACACCAAGCTCGACCCCACCATCGCGTACCAGTACCCGACGGTGGAAGCGTTGGCGCAAGGTTTGCTCGCGCCGAAAGCACGCTTGTCGACGACATCCGCGCCGGCCACCCGCCGTGCCGGGACCGGTTCTGGAGATGTCGCCATCATCGGCCGCGCGGGGCGGTTCCCCGGTGCGGCGGACGTGGACAAGTTCTGGGACCTGTTGGTTGCGGGCCAGTGCGTGACCGGTGACCTGCCGGCGGGCCGCTGGTCTGAGTACTCCACCGACCCGGTGATGAGCGCGAAGATGCGCGAACAGAACGTCCAGGGCGGCTACCTGGATGATATCCGCAGCTTCGACAACGAGTTCTTCGGGCTGTCGCCGCTGGAGGCGACCAACATGGATCCGCAGCAGCGCATCATGCTGGAGCTGGCGTGGGAGGCTCTCGAGGATGCTCACCAGCCAGCCAATGAGCTGCGCGGTACGCCCGTCGGTGTCTTTGTCGGCTCGTCCTCAAACGACTACGGCATGCTCGTGTCTTCTGACCCAGCAGCAGCGCACCCGTACGCGCTCACCGGCACGGCCAGCTCCATCATCCCGAACCGCATTTCCTACGCGTTCGATTTCCGCGGCCCGTCCATGAATGTGGACACGGCTTGCTCATCGTCACTTGTGGCAGTGCACCACGCTGTGCGCGCGCTGCGCGACGGGGACACGAACCTCGCCCTGGCCGGCGGCGTGAACATTCTCGCCTCCCCGTTCATCTCCACTGCGTTCGCTGAGCTAGGAGTGATTAGCCCGTCCGGCCGCATCGCCGCGTTCTCCGACGACGCCGATGGTTTCGTCCGCGCTGAGGCAGCCGGCTTCATCGTGCTCAAGCGCGTCGAGGACGCGATTGCCGACGGCGACGAGATCCTCGCCGTGATCAAGGGCTCCGCCACCAACTCGGACGGCCACTCCAACGGGCTGACCGCCCCGAACCCGGAGGCGCAGGTGGACGTACTGTTGCGCGCGTATGCCGACGCTGGTGTCGATCCGGGCACCGTCGACCTTGTTGAAGCCCACGGCACGGGTACGGCGCTCGGCGACCCGATCGAGGCGTCCGCTCTGGGCGAGGTGCTCGGTGCGAACCGCCCGCTCGCGGAGCCGATTCTGCTTGGCTCCGCCAAGTCCAACATCGGCCACACTGAATCAGCTGCTGGTGTGGTGGCGATGATCAAGGTGCTCGAGGCCCTCACCCATGACACTGTTCCGCCGAGCGCAAACTTCACCGAGGGCAACCAGTACATCGACTTTGATGCCACGCGCATCGAGGTCGTTGAGGACCCCCGCGAGTGGCCGCAGTACTCCGGCCGCCGCGTTGCCGGTGTGTCCGGCTTCGGCTTCGGCGGTACGAACGCGCACGTCGTGGTCACGGACTTCGACCCGGCTGACTACCCGACGTCGGCAGACTCTTCCGAGGCCCCGGCCGAGGGCGGCTTGGTCGACCCGGAGAATCCCAACCTGGTCCTGCTCCCTGTCTCCGGGTTATTGCCGTCGCGCCGCCGCGACATGGCTGCGACGATCGCCGAGACGCTGAGTTCGAAAACGGATCTGCGCGCCGTTCAGCGCACACTGGGTGGGCGCAACCACGGCCGCTCCCGCGCCGTCGTCACAGCGAGCTCCGTCGAGGAAGCAGTCAAACGGCTCAGTGCGGTTGCTGAAGGCAAGAACGCGCCGGGCATTGCCTCTGCGGATGCCCCGCAGACTAGCGGCCCCGTGTTCGTGTACTCCGGTTTTGGTTCGCAGCACCGCAAGATGGCTAAGCCGCTTATGGAGCACTCGGTCTTCTTCCGCCAGCGCATCGAGGAGCTGGACAAGGTCGTCGGCTTTGAATCCGGCTGGTCCATGGTGGACCTCATCATGGACGATGAGCAGACCTATGACACAGAGACCGGCCAGGTCACCATCACCGCCATCCAGATCGCGCTGACGGATCTGCTAGCCAGCTACGGCATTACTCCGGCCGCCACGATGGGCATGTCCATGGGTGAGATGGCCGCGGCATACGCCGCTGGCGGTCTGTCCGCCGAGGACGCCATCGTCATTGCCTGCGCCCGCGCCCGCCTCATGGGTGAAGGCGAGCAGCAGGTTGCCGGCACGGACGGTGAGGGTGCCATGGCGGTGGTGGAGTTGAGCCGGGAGCAGTTGACGGAATTCGTCGATAAGCACCCCGAGGCTCAGGGCGTGGAGCCTGCTGTGTACGCAGGGCCGGGCATGACGACGGTCGGTGGCCCCGGAAAGGCCGTCGACTACCTGGTCGCAGCGCTGGAAGAAGAGTCGAAGTTCGCCCGCAAGCTGCAGGTGCGCGGTGCGGGCCACACGAGCATGCTCGACCCGATCCTGGGTGAGCTCGCTGCGGAAATCGCCGGCACCCAGCCGCGTCCGCTGAGCATCACGCACTTCGGCTCCGTCGATGGCACGCACCACGCGGGCGAGACGATTCATGACGTCGACTACTGGGTCCGCATGACGCGCCAGCCGGTCATGTTCCAGGACGCCACCGAGGCCGCATTCGCCGCCGGCCACACGACGCTGGTGGAGATTTCCCCGAACCCGGTGGCGATCATGGGCATGATGAACACGGCGTTCTCCGTGGGCAAGCCCGACGCGCAGCTGCTGTTCTCCCTCAAGCGCAAGGAGAACGAGGTTGCGACGCTGCTGGACCTCGCCGCGAAGCTCTACGTGAACGGCATGCCGGTCGATTTCGCGGCGCTTGCGGGCGACGGTCCACGCGCGGACGTGCCGCACACTCCGTTCCACCGCAACGAGCTGTGGACTGACGCACGGCCGTCCAGTTCCGGTTCCGGTCCGCTGGGTGCGCGCGTGTCGCTTCCCGACGCCACTTACGCCTACGCCACCCCAGCCGACCAGATCTTCTCCTCTATCCAGTTGGTGGAGCTCGCCGCGGCCGACGTGGACCCGGATGCCCACGTCGTTGCTGCAGAGGAGCGCGCGCCGCTACCGGCTTCGGGCGAGCTGACCACAATGGTCCGCCGTTCTCTCGGTGGTCTCACCGTGCATGTCTACAACGGGGCAGTGCTGGTCGCGGAAGGATTCGCGTCCACGCTCAACCTCGCGGAGACGAGCCTGCCGGGCGTGACCAACGCCCCGGAGGCCCCCGAGATGGCCGCCGCCCGCGAGAAGATGATCGCCGGTGCGAAGGCTGATTCCGAGATCGACGCCGTGCGCTGGGACCCGGCCACCGAGACCGTTGAGCAGCGCCTGCGCTCCATCGTCTCTGAGTCGATGGGTTATGACGTTGACGATCTCCCGGTCGAGCTGCCGCTCATTGACCTGGGCCTTGACTCGCTGATGGGTATGCGCATTAAGAACCGCGTGGAGAATGACTTTCAGATTCCGCCGCTGCAGCTCCAGGCGCTTCGCGACGCCTCCGTTGCCGACGTGATCACGATGGTCGAAGACGCGGTCGAAGGCCGCCCCGAAGAGCCCCAGCCGATGGCGGAGAATGATCCGAACCGCGATCCGAGCCAGGCCGCCGCGAAGGCGAAGGGCGTTGGCGTTGCCCCGCGTGACGCGTCCGAGCGCATGGTCTTCGGCGCGTGGGCCAAGTACGCCGGCGCGGCTGCCGCGGGTGTGACCAGTGAGTTGGATCCGATCACGGACGAGCAGGCGGCAGATATCGCCACTCACCTGAGTGATCGTTCCGGCATCGAGGTCACCGCCGAGCAGGTCAAGGAAGCTGAGACTCTCGAGCCGTTGGCCAATATCGTCCGCGAGGGCTTGGAAACTCCCGTCGAAGGTAACGTCCGCGTGCTGCGCGAGCGTACCGACGACACCACCCCCTCCGTCTTCGTCTTCCACCCGGCTGGGGGGTCGAATGCGGTGTACCAGCCGCTGACGCGTCGTCTAGCGGACAACGTGCCGGTCTACGGGCTGGAACGACTCGAAGGCTCGCTCGAGGAGCGCGCTGCCGCCTACATCGAGGACATCCGTGAACTGTCCGCAGGCCTGCCGATTGTGCTCAGCGGCTGGTCCTTCGGTGGTGCGTTGGCGTACGAAATCGCGTTTCAGCTCGACGAGCTGAAACGACGCGGCGAAGCGGACGTGCAGGTAAAGTTCATCTCCCTGTTGGACACCACCCAGCCGTCGAACCCGACGCCGGACACGCCGGAGAATGTGCGTGCCCGCTGGGACCGCTACGCGGAGTTCGCGAAGGACACCTACGGGCTGGACTTCGAGGTGCCGTACGAGCTGCTCGACACCGCTGGTGAGGATGCGCTGTTGAACATGCTCGGCGAGTTCTTGGCCACGACCGATGCTTCCCAGCACGGTCTGGCGGCGGGTGTGCTTGAGCACCAGCGTGCCTCCTTCGTGGACAACCAGATTCTTGCGAAGGTGGACATGCAGCGCTGGAAGGATGTCGACGTTCCCGTCCTGCTGTTCCGTTCTGAGGGCATGCATGAGGGCGCGATCATGCTGGAGCCGGCCTACGCGGAGATTGATCCGGATGGTGGCTGGGCCGCTATCGTGGACGACTTGACCATCGTTCAGCTGCCGGGTGATCACTTGGCGGTGGTGGATGAGCCGGCGGTGGGGATCGTCGGCAAGCATATGCAGGAGTGGATAGATGACAACCGCTGAAAAACTCGCTGAACTGCGCGAACGTCTGGAGCGTGCGCAGGACCCCGGCTCCGAGCGTGCGCGCAAGAAGCGTGATGACGCTGGCCAAACCACCCCGCGCCAGCGCATCCAGGCGCTTCTCGACGAGGGATCCTTCGTGGAAACCGGCGCGCTGGCCCGCACTCCCGGCGATAAGGACGCGGTCTATTCTGACGGAGTTGTGACGGGGTACGGACGGATCGACGGCCGACCGGTGGCCATTTACGCCCACGACAAGACTGTCTACGGCGGGTCGGTCGGCGTGACGTTCGGCCGCAAGGTTGTCGACGTCATGGAGTTCGCCATCAAGATCGGTTGCCCGGTCATCGGCATTCAGGACTCCGGCGGAGCGCGCATTCAGGACGCGGTGACGTCGCTGGCGATGTACTCCGAGATCGCGCGGCGCCAGTTGCCGCTGTCGGGCCGTTCGCCGCAGATCTCCATCATGCTGGGTAAGTCCGCCGGCGGTGCTGTCTATGCGCCGGTGACCACGGACTTCATTGTCGCCGTTGAGGGCCAGGCCGAGATGTACGTCACCGGCCCGGCTGTGATCAAGGAGGTCACGGGCGAGGCGATTTCGTCTGCCGAGCTCGGCGGCGCCGTCCAGCAGGAGCAGAACGGTAACGTCACCGTGACGGTGACCAGCGAGGATGAGGCTTTCGAGTTCGTCCGCGACTTGCTTGGCCACCTGCCGACAAGCACGTTCGACGAGCCGCCCGTTGTCTGGGCCCCAGCGGACGAGGACCTTGACGACTCCGCACTCGACGACTTCATGCCCGACGACACCAACGCCGGCTACGACATGATGGACCTGCTGGTCCAGCTTGGTGACGACGAAGAGATCCTGGAGATCCAAGAGAACTACGCCCCCAACTTGATCTGCGCCATTGGGCGTATCGACGGCAGGCCTGTCGGCTTCGTAGCCAACAACCCGATGCACTTCGCCGGCTGCATTGATGCCGATGCCGCTGACAAGGGTGCTCGGTTCATCCAGACCTGCGACGCTTACAACATCCCGCTGGTCTTCGTCGTGGACACTCCTGGCTACCTGCCCGGTGTGGATCAGGAGAAGGTCGGTTTGATCCACCGTGGCGCGAAGCTCGCGTTCTCCGTTGTGGAGGCCACCGTGCCGAAGATCTCCCTGATCGTCCGCAAGGCCTACGGCGGTGCCTATGCCGTGATGGGGTCGAAGAACCTCACGGGTGACTTGAACTTCGCGTGGCCGACCGCGCAGATCGCCGTCATGGGCTCGGCCGCTGCGGCCGTGATGATTCAAGGCAAGCAGCTCGCCGCGATTGACGACGAGAACCAGCGTGCTTACATGAAGAAGGTCTTCATGGACTTCTACGAGGAGAACATGACCTCCCCGTACGTCGCGACCGAGCGTGGTTACCTCGACGCGATGATCCAGCCGTCTGAGACCCGTCTGACGTTGCGCCGCGCCCTGCGCCAGCTGTCCACCAAGTACGAAAACGACCTGCCGAAGAAGCACGCAATCCGGCCGCTGTAGATCGCTGCGCTGCGTCTTTTCCCTTTTTCGCCGAAACTGTAACGTTTTGGTCACGCTCGGAGATACAGATTGAGTAATGCTTTTACCCAAACTCTTTCAGGAGGTTTTTCCATGCTGAGCAGCGCAATCGACATCGTCGCTGAAATTGCCAACTACTTGAACTGGATTGTCCGGAACGTCCAGCAGGGCAAGTTCGACATCGGGTTGTAAATCCCCGCCTGTTTCCCATATCCCCGTCGGTTCGCAGCAAGGCGTTGACCGGCGGGGTTTCCCTTTGTCGAAAGCGGTGAGGTCACTGGGGGGATGACGGATAGGGTTCGTGGGCCGTTGTTGTGCCTCGATTCAGCGTCAGATCCGAGGCAGATTGGATGTAAAAGAAAAGTCGGTGACTCTCCGTAGGTCGCCGACTAGTTCGCTCTTACTATCGGGCGAGCACGCCAGAGATGCCGCGCCACCCCAACATCAGTAGCGCCGACATCACGCACGCCACGATGACGAAAGACCAGTGCGGCAGTGCCTGGTTCCGGATACCCCAGATAGCCAGTCCGGTGACGACGGTGACCAACCAGATCAAAGGGCCGTGGCCGGTGGCTTTGGTAGTCCCAGTGTCTGCGGACGGTTCGGTTGTGCGCAGGCCAAACTCCACGATGACCCAGCCTAGGGCGACTCCGATAGCGAAAGGCCACACAGTGGAGGCCCAGCCGGCAACGTTGAACGGCATGTCGTCTGACTGGTGGGCCAACCGGGCGAGCAGAGCGAAGATGGCGATAGCGAGGAAATCCAGGGCGACGGCGGTCGGCTTAGTGATCTTCATGTTCTCGACTCTAGCCCCCTGAAGGCATGCATTCGGTTTGCGTGCCTGGCAAATATGGGCCTGAACAGTGTTGCTCGATGCAAACGGTTCGAAACATGTGGGGGGAGCTAGGCTGCTTGCCAGATGCGGCGGGCGGGCTAAAAGACGGAGTCGTTCCACCAGCGGCGTTCGGGAGTGCCGGCGCGTGAGCCGTCGTGAGCTAGTTTGATGCCCACGATTTGGTGCAGCTCGACGACATCATGCTCGAAGCCCCATTCAGAACCGGCCATGTACATTCCCCAGAGTTTGGCGGTGTTTTCCCCGACGAGCTCGACGGCCCGATCCCAGTTGGCCTTGAGGTTCTCGCACCAATCGCGGAGGGTGCGCATGTAGTCGAGGCGGATGTTCTCTTCGTGGAAGACCTCGAATCCGTGATTCTGCATGTTTTTGACCACGGTGCCGGAGCCAGTGAGTTCACCGTCGGGGAAGATGTAGCGGTCCATGAACTCGCCGCTCTTTGTCTTGTGGTTGTCGGGGTAGGTGATGCAGTGGTTGACTAGGACGCCACCGTCGCGAAGCTTGCCTGAAAGGAACTCGAAGTAGGAGGGGTAATTGTCCACGCCGATGTGCTCGAGCAGGCCGATCGATGAGATCGCGTCGAAATCGGTCTCGTCGACGTCGCGGTAGTCGAGGTAGCGGACCTCCGCGAGGTCGGCGAGGCCCTCCTCCTCAATCGTGGCCTGTGCCCACTCGGCCTGTTCTTTGGACAGGGTTACTCCGAGTGATTTCACGCCGCGGCGGGCAGCATAACGCACCATGCTGCCCCAGCCGCAGCCGATGTCGAGGTGGCGGTCGCCCGGTGAGAGGTGCAGTTTTTCAAACACGAGGCGGAATTTGTTCTCCTGCGCATCATCCAGGCTCGCATCAGGCGTCGGATAGTAGGCGCAAGTGTAGGCCATGGAATCGCCGAGGAAGAGTTCGTAGAACTCGTTGCCGACGTCGTAGTGGGAGGAGATGACATCCGCGTCGCGTTCTTTCGAGTGGCGGGATAGCCCTTGGCGCACGCGGCGCTCGAGCCATGACGCCTGCTCAGCTTCGGGGATTGGCTGAATCTGTATCGCACCCATGGAGCGCAGCGAGCGTGCGATGCGCAGGCCGGTGGCGACATCGGGGCGCTCGAAAGTGTCGTACAGGGTGCGCAGGTCATCGAAAATGCCGTAGGGGTGCGCGAGGTGCTCGCCTTCGACGGTGAGTCCACCGGTCACCCACGCCCGTGCTAGACCTAAGTCGCCCGGGGCGGTGGCAATATAGGACAACCCTTCGGGGCTGCTCACGCACACGGTGTGATCGGCGTTTTCGGGGCCGGTGGCCGATCCGTCGAAAGCTTCCCAGCGGAAGGGGTTGCCGGTGGGGAAGAGGGTGTCCACGATCTCTGCGACGGTCATGGGGGTGAAAGAGCTGTGCAGATTGTCAGTGATCATGGTGTCCTCCTATGCGTTGTCAATTGTCTTTTCGTACAGGCCCGGGAACCTCAGCTCTGGGTCGTAGCGCTGCTTCATCTGCTCCGGCAGATCACCGCCATAGAGGTTCTTGAACTGGGAGCGGCTGTAGAACGCCTCCGAATACAGTGATTTGTGCCCGCCCAGCTCTGTGACTTTCGCTTCAATGATCTTGTTGAAGGCGCCCGGTGCCTGTTTGTCAGACACGTGGTCGGCGGGCACGCCTGACCAGAACCCGACGTTGACCCATGTGGTTCCCGGTTTGAGCGGGTACAGCGGCCACGGTTCGGATTCGCTGAATCCGACCCCGGAGAGTTCCTCCACGCCTGCGCGCAGGCGGATCGGGCATAGCCACACCGGTTCGATATCGCTGGCGCTGAAGAACCAGGAGAGGAACTCGGCGACGTGGTCATCTGTGACCTCGATGTCTTGGACTACTCGTTCAGTGCGGGGCAGACCTTTCGGCTTCTTCAGAAACCGGTATTCGAGGTCGTACTTCTTGTCCGCGCCCACCAGTTTCCAGTAGAAGGAGCTGCGCCGTAGCTCCCGCGGCCACACCGCGCGTACCTGCGGATGTTGGGCACCAAATGCTCGGGAGCACCAGAACCAGTCGGTGTCCCAACGCCAGATGTAATCGCGGATGGTCAGGTAGTCGTGTTTCGTGCCTTCCGGGTGTTGGATCGAGCGGTAGTAGATCCCTTGCCGGGTGTAATCGGAGGTGCCGGCAGCGGTGTCAACCTGAAACGCCAGTACCAGGTACTGCTCTTCGGGGGAGAAAGCAACGGCATCGAGACCGTGCAGGTCGCGGCCTCCCCACTCCCCCGACGTGGCCAGCTGCGCCAGCGCCGCCTGGAACGTGTCTAGGTCGCTGTAGCGAACATGCTTTAGCTCAATGAACGGGGCAACCTCCTCCAGTTCGATCTTCAGCCGCACGGCGTAACCGAGAGACCCGTAGGAATTCGGGAAGGCACGGAACAATTCGACGTTGCGTTCGCGCGAGCACGTGAGGATCTCTCCGGTCCCGATGATGACGTCCATTTCCAGGACGGACTCGTGCGGCAGACCGTTGCGGAAACTAGTTGATTCCACGCCCATTCCAGACACCGCGCCCCCGAGGGTAATGGTCTTCAACTGCGGCACGACAAGCGGTGCCAGCCCGAACGGCAGTGTTGCGTCGACGAGGTCCTCGTAGGTGCACATTCCTTGCACATCGGCAGTTTTTGCGACGGGGTCAACCTCGATGACACCCCCGAGGCCGCTGACGTCGAGACCGGTCCCGCCGCCAGCGCGCGAACGGAAGAGATTCGACGTGCGCTTGGCTAAGCGCACACGCTGCCCGCCGGGCACGGCAACGAAGCTGCTCGTGAGCGTATCGACGCTTCCTTGATGCGCATTCCACCCCACCGGCTGAATGCGCCGTCCGTCCATGCGTGGGGCGCCGGCAATTCTCGTCGCTGTGTTTGCGGCGGCATTTGTGATTACCCCCGCTAGATTGAGCAAGCCCGGAGTAGCACTCATAGTTGCCACTGTAGACCCCTTCCTTACGTCGTGCGCAGCAAGCACGAGGGGCTAGGGAACCACAGGGTGCTCACGACGGGAGCGGGAGTACCGCGACGCCTCAATCGGGCCCGTTCGCCTGCGGCCTGCCGAGCATGAAGCCTTTTCCGGCGTAGACCACCAGGTAGATTACCCAGCCGATGAGCGTGATGAAGGCGAAAGAGATGATCCGGTAGACCAGCGTCGCGGCGGTGGCGTGGACGAGGGTCAATCCGGAGGCCACCAGGGAGGCTGTGGCGACAGGTTCGACAGTGCCCACGCCGCCGGGGGTGATCTGGGCGGCACCGGCGAGCTTGGTCATGATGAACGCCAGCGCGACGCCCTGGATCGTGGTCTCACCCGGGCCGGCGGTGAAACCGGGGGCGGACAAACCGCTGGCGGCGGTGACGGCCCAGACGGAGAAGTAGAGGGTGGCTACGTCGAAAAGCTGGTTGAGCAGAGAGAACGTCGCGGCGGCGACAAACTCGGGCACCGTCATGCGGATCGCGGAGAGCTGGTTGATCACGGTCAGAACCCGCAATTCAACAGCCGGCGGAAGGACCCGCGCCCACCGGGTCAGCACACCCGGGTTGAACGCCGCCCAGAACACCAGACCAATGGCCACCAGCGCCACCACGAGCGAGCCGACAAGCGCCCACACCGACAATCGCGCGCCGAGGAAGATCACGGCGGCGATGCCGATGACCACCATCCACACGGTGGACAGTGCCCCGGAGATGACGAAGAACCATCCGCACCGTCCGGTCGAAGCTCCCCAGGACCTATGCACCCGGTAGGTCAGCCATGCGGACAGTGCGGGCCCGCCGGGAATGGAGGTGGACCAAGCATTACTGGCCAGGGTGATGGCGGTGCAGTTGGGGAGGGTGGAGCGGACGCCATCGTCGATAAGCAAAATGCGCATGACGGCGGCCATGGCCACGATCGCGAGCAACGAGGTGACCACCGCCGCGCAGATGGGGGCGGGGTTGGCGTGGCGCAGCGCGGTGAACGCGTCGCCGAGGAAGTCCAGCTCGTTGCGGAAGGCGAACAGAAGGACCGCCAGCACGACGACTGGCGCAATCCATCCGATCCACCGCTTATCCATTCAACCGCCGCATCAGCTCGTCGAAGGGGATGAGGTCCGCGTCCTGGTCGACGGTGACACCGGAGCGCACGTGACGGTTCGCGGCGACGGTTCCGCTAACGGGAATGTCGCCCGTGTACGGGTGCGTGTGCGCGGTCGGGGTGGGGTCTGAACCCTCGCCGAAGGACTCGTAGACCTTCTTCACCCAGCGCGGCGCCCACCAGTTGTCCTCGCGCAGCTCGTGCATCACCGCAGGCACAAGCAGCAAGCGGATCAGCGTCGCGTCGAGCGCCAGCGAAATGATCATGCCGTAGGAGATGTACTTCATCATCACGATCTCGCTCAGCGCGAACGCCGCAGCCACAACAATCATGATCAGCGCCGCGGCGGTAATGATGGAGCCCGTGTGCGCGGTTCCATATTTCACGGCATCGCTTGTCGACGCCCCCTTGTGCCGCGCCTCCACCATCCGCGACACCAGGAACACTTCGTAGTCGGTGGACAACCCGTACAGAATCGCAATGATGAGGACGAGCACCGGGCTCATCAGCGGCCCGGGCGTGAATCCGAGCAGGCCCGAGCCGACGCCGTCGACGAAGACGAGGGTGAGGAAGCCCAGGGTCGCGCCAATGCCCAGGACGTTCATGATCACGGCCTTGATCGGCAGAATCATCGAGCCGAACAGCACGGCCATGAGCAGGAACGTGGCCGCGACCATGTACAGCGCCATCCACGGCAGGCGGTTCAGGAGTGCCTCGATGGACTCGACCTCCATCGCCGGGGTTCCGGAGACATAGAGGTCCACGCCCTCCGGGGCCTCGATGTCGCGCAGCTGATCGACGACGTCTTGGCCGCCGTTGCGGTCCGCCAGCGTGCCCGACAGGACCGTCGTGCCGTCCTGCGTCGGCTTGGACGGTGCCAGCGGGGACGCCAGGCCGGTCACACCGCGGGTTTGCATGACGACGTTGACAAGCTCCTCGTTCGACGCGCCCGTGACCACCAGCTTGACGGGGTCGGTGCGGAAGGCGGGGAACTCCTCGTTGAATTCGTCCTGGGCCTGACGGACCTCGTTGCTGGGCGGGAGGTAGCTCTCGTTGATGCCGCCGAAGGTGATACCCACGATCGGCAGGGTGAGCAGCAGTAATCCGCCCGTGACGGCAACGATGACAGCCTTAGAGTGGCGCATTGCCCAGGCGGGGATCTTGTACCAGATGGTGTCTTCAAGCCTGCGGGCCTTGCGCGAGGCGCGGCGGACCGACCACTTATCGATGCCGCGTCCTAGCATCCCGAACAGCGCCGGCAACACCGTCACCGAAATCACGGCGGCGAGCACCACCGCGCAGATCGCGCCGTAGGCGACCGATTTGAGGAAGGCCTGCGGGAACATGAGTAGGCCGGACAGGGCCACGCCCACCATGAGCGCGGAGAAAAACACAGTCTTGCCGGCCGTGGTGGTTGTCTCCGCCACGGCGTCTTCTATATCGGCAGGCGTGTTGCCGCGCCGGTCGAGCTCCTCGCGGAAGCGCGAGACCATGAACAGGCCGTAGTCGATAGCCAGACCCAACCCCAGCAGGGTGATGACGGACTGGGAGAAGACATTCACCTGCTGGAACTGCGCCAGAATAGACAGGATCGACATCGAGCCGATGATGGACAAGATGCCCACCACCAGCGGCATGCCGGCCGCCACGACACCGCCGAAAACGAACAGCAGGATGACGGCCACGAAGATGAGGCCGATGCGCTCGGCCCGGGCGATGTCGTCGGCCATGCCTTGGTCAAGGGCATCGGCTACAGCGGTGGCGCCGGCGACCTGGACGGTCGCGCCGGGGACCTCGATCGCTTCGAGCTGCTCCTCGAGCGCGCGGTAGTCCTTCAAGGTTTGCTCACCGTCGCCGGCCAGGCCGATTGCGGTGAAGGCCTTCGTGCCGGTCGCGTTAGCCAGCTGCGGGTTCTTCGCGTCGAAGTAGCTGGCCATGTGGTCGACTTCCGGGCGGTTCTTCAGCGCGTCAATCTGCGTCTTGGCGGAGTCGAACACGGCCGGGGAGGCCACGCCTTGCTCTGCCGTGACCAGCAGGATCACATCGCCGGCGTTATCGCGGCCGAAGGTCTCTTCCTCGATCACAGCCGCGGTGGTGGAGTCCGCGTGCGGGTCCTCCCACCCCTCCTGCGATAGGCGGTCGCCCAGCTTCGAGCCCCACAACACCTGCATGAGCAGGATGATGGCGATGACTACGACAGGGATGATCCTCCGGTGCCGGTAGGCGATGCGGCCCCACGTGTAGAACAAGAAGCCTCCTAACCTTTGTTGAGCAGAGCGGAAAGCGGGCGGAAAGGCTGCAGCCAGGCGCCGTCCTCCGGCAGCTGGTCAAGGTTGACGCGCGGCAACGGCTCGCGGAACACGCCAGGAATGTCCTCTAAGTCTACGAACGTGATGGCAGGGGAGGTGACTGCCCAGCTGGCGTGTTCGTGGAAACCTAGGACGGTGGTGGGCAGGCCGTCGGCGGAAAGCTCGTCGAGAAGCTCGTGGAAGTTCTGGCCGTCGGCGGACGCAACGACCACGCCTTGCAGCACGCCTTCGGCGCGGCGACGCTCGATGTGCTCGATCATTTCGCCGTCGACGTCGGAGTCGTCGTCAGCCTTCGGCTTGGCAAAGACCGCGAAACCGACATTGCGCAGCGCCTCGACCCACGGGCGGACCACGTCGGCCGAGCCGGGGGAGACGTTGGTGAACACGGTGGCTTCCGGCTCGATGCGCCGGCCCGTGCGGGCAGAAAGATCTTCGGCTTGGTGGACCAGCCAGCGGCCGATTGCGTCGAAACGCGGGCGGTGCGAAGACGTGGGCCGCCCGCCCAGAATCGCTCCCAGTCCCATGTCCAGGTTGGGGGCGTCCCACACCAGCAGCAGGCTGTCCGGACCCGCCTCTGCGCCGGGCGCGTAGGGGTGGGTCATGTTGTGGAGGTCATTCATTTTTCTTTTCCCAGAGGTATTCGCGAATAACGTGTTCTTTATCCAGGCCTTTGCCTTCGAACTTCGTAATTACTTGACGGTTCGTCAATATGGGTGCATTCTCCCACGGCCACCCCTTGTATTCGAGCATTGGCTCTACATTGACCAGCTCATCAATCCATTTGGCGTAGTCGGAGTGATCGGTGGCCACGTGCAGCACACCGCCCGGCTTGAGCCGCGTGGCAATGAGATTGAGCGTCCCCGACTGAATAATGCGCCGCTTGTGGTGGCGCGCCTTCGGCCACGGATCGGGGAAGAAAATGCGCACGCCGTCGAGCGACTCCGGCGCGATCATGCGCGCCAGCACCTCCACACCGTCACCGCGCACCATGCGGATATTCTCAATCCCGCCGCGCACCACCGAGCCCAGCAGCTTCGCCAACCCCGGCTTATACAATTCGACGGCGATCACGTTCGTGTCCGCTTCCAGCGGAGCCATCGCGCTTGTCGACGTCCCCGTCCCCGACCCAATCTCCACCACCGTCGGGTGCCCAGCGCGGCCGAACCACTCGTCGTAATTGATGTGCTGCTCGTCTTCGGTGTTTTCGAGAACAACGCCGAGCCGCGGCCACCATTCGTCGAAAAGCGCTTGCTGATTCTCAGTGAGCGTGCCTCGGCGGAACGTCACCGACCCGAGGCGCGGATAATCCAGCCCCGTATCAAATTCAGTCTGCGGAGGGCGGCCGTGCGGAAGTTCACCAATAGATTCAGTCACGCTGACATTGTCCACTATGGCTGGTGAAAGCCCGAAATTTAGGCGCCACCTTATTTCGGGGGTGTGTAATCTGTGCCAACAACGCGCTTAAATGCGAGGTTCGCAACTGCCAGCGGAATCCTACGATCGTCGGATACGCTGGGGTTAACAAAAAGTTCATTTTGTAACGCCGAGAACAGTAACCGCCGAGTGTGAGGAGAGTACATGGCTACCGCAGTGAAGGGCCTTGAGGGTCAGGCCCCCACCGAGAACGAGCAGCTGATTGCGTGGATCAACGAGGCAGTAGACCTGTTCCAGCCGGACAACGTGGTTTTCGCGGACGGCTCCCGGGAAGAGTGGGACCGCCTCGCCGCTGAGCTCGTGGAAAAGGGCACCCTGATCAAGCTCGACGAAGAGAAGCGCCCGAACAGCTTCCTCGCCCGCTCCCACGCGTCCGACGTGGCGCGCGTGGAATCCCGCACCTTCATCTCCACGCCGACCGAGGACGGTGCCGGCCCGACCAACAACTGGGTCGCTCCGGACGAGCTCAAGGCCGAGATGACCGAGCACTTCCGCGGCTCCATGAAGGGCCGCACCATGTACGTCGTGCCGTTCTGCATGGGCCCGATCTCCGATCCGGACCCGAAGCTGGGCGTGCAGCTGACCGACTCCGAGTACGTGGTCATGTCCATGCGCATCATGACCCGCATGGGCCAGGAAGCCCTGGACAAGATCGGCCCGGACGGCGACTTCGTCCACTGCCTGCACTCCGTCGGCGCTCCGCTCGAGCCGGGCGAGGAAGACGTCGCATGGCCGTGCAACGACACCAAGTACATCTCCCAGTTCCCGGAGACCAAGGAGATCTGGTCCTACGGTTCCGGTTACGGTGGCAACGCCATCCTGGCGAAGAAGTGCTACGCCCTGCGCATCGCGTCCGTCATGGCACGTGAAGAGGGCTGGATGGCTGAGCACATGCTCATCCTCAAGCTCACCGACCCGGAGGGCAAGAACTACCACATCACCGCGGCATTCCCGTCCGCGTGCGGCAAGACCAACCTGGCTATGATCACCCCGACCATCGAGGGCTGGTCCGCGCAGGTCGTGGGCGACGACATCGCATGGCTCAAGCTTCGCGACGACGGCCTCTACGCCGTCAACCCCGAAAACGGCTTCTTCGGTGTCGCCCCGGGCACCAACTACGAGTCCAACCCGATCGCCATGCGCAGCATGGAGCCGGGCAACACCCTGTTCACCAACGTCGCCCTGACCGACGACGGCGACGTCTGGTGGGAGGGCATGGACGGCGAGGCTCCGGCCCACGCCATCGACTGGCAAGGTAACGACTGGACCCCGGAGTCCACCACCCCGGCCGCCCACCCGAACTCCCGCTACTGCGTGCCGATCTCCCAGTGCCCGGCCGCTGCCCCGGAGTTCGACGACTGGGAGGGCGTGAAGGTCGACGCGATCCTCTTCGGTGGTCGCCGCCCGGACACCGTCCCGCTGGTCACCCAGGCCCGCGACTGGAACCACGGCACGCAGATCGGCGCGCTGCTGGCCTCCGGCCAGACCGCGGCATCCCTGGAGGCCAAGGTCGGCTCCCTGCGTCACGACCCCTTCGCCATGCTCCCGTTCATCGGCTACAACGTCGGCGACTACATGCAGAACTGGATCGACCGCGGCGCCGAGGGCGGCGACCGCATGCCGTCCATCTTCCTGGTCAACTGGTTCCGCCGCGGTGACGACGGCCGCTTCCTCTGGCCGGGCTTCGGCGAGAACTCCCGCGTCCTGAAGTGGGTTGTCGACCGTATCGAAGGCCGCGTCGACGCCGACGAGACCCCCGCCGGCCTGGTCGCTCGTGCCGAGGACCTCGACCTCACCGGCCTCGACACCGACATCGAGGATGTCCGCGAGGCCCTCGCCGTCACCCCGTCCGACTTCGAGACCGAATTCGCCGAGGGTGAGGAATACCTCAAGACCCTGGGTGACCGCGTCCCGCAGGAGATCTTCGACGAGCTGGAGAAGTCCAAGTCCAAGATCTAGGGGTCGGCGCGAGCCCGGGCCTGATTTAGGCCCGGAATGATCGGCCACTGCGGAAAAGTTGACAAACTCGATTTCGCTCTAGAACGGAAACCGCTGGTCACAGCGGTTTCCGTCTTTTGGGCGGGGTCAGGATTGTCAACTTTTCCGCATGAGGGGGTGAGTCCTGCAAACGTTGACAAACTCCAATCCTGCCTAGAAGCATCCGTGCAGGTCAGGGCGATTTCGGTGAGGAAATCGAAATCGAGTTTGTCATCTTTTGCAGCGGGGGCTCGCGCAGCGTGGCGCGCCGGACGCGCCAGGCTACCGCGGTTGGAGGACCAGTACCAGGTTGGAGACTGCGAACTCGCGCAGGCCGGGCACCTTTGTCACCCACCAGGCCCAGCTCGGGTGGTAGCGGGGGAAGGTCAGCAATAGGTCGGCGACGCCGGCTTCGGTTTTCTGATGGGACCAGGTGAGGCCCCAGGTGGTGGGGACGTCGAAAAGCGAAGTGCCCCAGACGTTCTTTGGGGGGTGGCCGTGTTTCTTCTCGTAGCGGCGGCGGGCGAACTCCCCGCCGACGTAGTGCTGCCACAGGCCCGTTTCGTGGCCGCCGAAGGGGCCGAGCCACACCGTGTAACTGATGATGGTCAGCCCGCCCGGCTTGGTCACGCGCAGCATTTCGTCGCACATCGCGTCCGGGTCGGGGATGTGCTCCACGACGTTGGACGAGTACACGATGTCGAAGGTTCCGTCGTGGAAGGGGAGGGCGGTGCCGTCGCCACGTACGGCGCCGTAGCCGGTCAGCCCGGCCGCTGACATCTCGGACACGCTCGGCTCAAGGCCGACATACCACGCGCCGGCCTGCTCGAACTCGGTGGCGAAGTAACCGGGGCCGCCGCCGACATCCAGCACGGATTGGCCGTGGAGGGGGCGGTTGGTGAGGTCGTGGGAGAGGGCGTCGATAAGCAGGCGGGTGTCGCGCGCAAGCCCCCCGTAAAAGATGTCGGGGCGCGACTGCTCGTGGCGAAATGACCGCAACAGCCCGAAAGAGCGCCGAAGCGTGGCCAGTCTGCGTGTGCGCGGTGCCTTCATTCCCGCCACTCTAGCCACGGTAAGGTGGACGGGAATGAAGATCCTCCTCCTCTGCTGGCGCGACACCACCCACCCCCAGGGCGGCGGCAGCGAACGCTACCTCGAACGCGTCGGCGCCTACCTGGCTGAACAGGGGCACGAGGTGGTGTATCGCACGGCGTCGCACACAGACGCTTCACGACGGTCGCTTCGCGACGGCATCCTCTTCCAGCGCCTCGGCGGCAAATACTCCGTTTACCTGCTGGCCCCGCTCGCGATCTGGCGGCAGCGGCCTGACGTGATTGTGGATACGCAAAACGGGATCCCCTTCTTCGCGCGGCTATTCACCCGTCGGCCGGTCGTCCTGCTCACGCACCACTGCCACCAGGAGCAGTGGCCGGTGGCCGGGCCTGTGATCGGGCGGCTGGGGTGGTTCCTGGAGTCGCGGTTGGCGCCGCGGGTGTACCGGGGCGCGCCGTATGTGACGGTGTCGGAGGCGTCGCGGACGGACCTGGTGGCGTTGGGGGTGCGCCGGGAGGACATTGCGATCATCGAGAACGGTGTCGACCCTGTGCCCGCTGACCTGCCTGTTCTTGGCGGTTCAGGTTTGCGGGTAGTGGTGCTGTCGCGTCTGGTGCCCCACAAGCGGATCGAGCAGGCCATCGATGCTGTGCGGTGGATCGACGGGGTGACACTCGACATCATCGGCTCCGGCTGGTGGGAAGACGAGCTGCGAGCTTACGCCGCCGAACTTGGCGACCGCGTCGTCTTCCACGGCCACGTCAACGACACCTACAAGCACGCCGTCCTCGCCCGGGCATCGCTGCACCTGATGCCGTCGCGCAAGGAAGGGTGGGGGCTCGCCGTGACCGAGGCCGCCCAGCACGGCGTGCCCACCGTCGGGTACCGCTCCGCCGGTGGCCTGTGCGATTCCATTGTGGACGGCGAGACCGGTGTGCTCGTGTCCACTGAGCAGGAGTTTCACACGGTGGTGCGTGGCCTGCTGGCCGATTCGGATCGGCGGGAAGCGCTGGGTTCGGCTGCTCGTACCTTCGCAGCGCAGTTCTCCTGGCAGGAGACCGGCCGGAAGTTCGCTGCGCTGCTGGAGGGGTTCGTTGGGGGCGGTGCCCGGGGGCGGTAGAGCGGCGAGCGGCTGCTGTCGGATGTGATCGGCTGGGGTGGACTGGGGCTTGAGAGGGTTTGAGCCGGCCGATACATTTTTAGTATCGCCTTCTAGGCTTCGCCTGCGGCGTTTTCCCAGGTGGGATTTCACCCGAGACGTCAGAAGGCGATACTAAAAATCTATTCCGGGGGTTGAGTGGCGTGAATCTGCCTCGGGCAGTCGCCTGCGCCGAGCAAAAGCATCCCGGGGAGAAGTGCCGCGGGCGGCGAGGCCGAGGAGCGGCACTGCGAACCAGAGCGCCAGCAAGCCGAGACCAAGCCCATTGCGTTTGCGGGCCGGAAGACCGGCGTCTTCGACAGTGAACCCGTTCGCGTCGGGGCGAACGACCAGGCCGACTTCGGGGTCGGAGTAGTAGCGGGCCGTGGCGGGGTCGTACTCGCCGGCCTCTGCACCTGCGAAGATCTCGTTTGCGGTGCGCCAGCGGGGGGAGGGGGTGTCGGTTTCGGTGCCGTCGACGACGAGGGATCCCGATTCGACCACGTTCATAGCCTTCGTGGCGGGGTCGATGACCGGGATGCCGTCGGACCTCGTCAGGAGTGTTGGCCGGTCGACAAAGAAGACGTCCCGGCCACGGTGATCAATCTCGGGAACGGCGACCTCTACTGGCGCGAGGAGCGCCACCGCCCGTGGCGCGTCGGGGACCTGGAGCAGGGCGAGCACAAGAGCGACGGCGGGAAGGCGCGGGTCGACCACACGCAGCGAGGCCGCCGCCACGATGAAGGCGGGGAGGGCGAGGGCAGTGAACTTTTGGGCATCGCGAAGAAGTCCGCCGCCCGGAATCGTAGACACGAGCCACCCCATTGCGCCGGGGAGCAGCCACGACACCAGAGGGACAGCGAATCCAATGCCGGCCAGGATGAGAAGCGGGCGCGGCACCCGTCGCGCGGCCACGCAGAGCAGCGCGAACAACAGAACTCCTACCAGCGCAAACCCGACCTGCCGGGAAGCGGGGGCCGCGTCACCGTTCCAGATGCCGCCGAGCCCCATGAGGGAACCGAGGGTGCCGGCGTAGGTCTCTGCACGGGGTGCGAAGGCGGTTGCGGAGGCGGCGGTCGCGGTGGTTGTCCCGGATCCGAGGCTCAGCACGCTCGGCACCACCCATGGCAGGCAGCCCACCACACCGGCGACGGCCACATACCATCGCTGGTTAACGGCGAGCCCCGTGAGCAGCGCGAACAATCCGCCGGTCGGGGTAAGTGAAGCACTCCACATCGCCAGAATCTGCCCCGGCCCTCGACACAACGCCACGGCTGGCAGCAGCCAGGCCGCCGCAGCGAGCGACCATTGGCCCTGCAGAAGACGCTCTACCACGAAGGGGTTCCACACAGCGATCGTCATAGCAGCGGCCGAGGACCACAAGCCGCGGCCCGAACGCGCGCCAACCCACGCCGCCGCACCCGCCGCAGCCACCATGAACAGCGCCACGAACCACGTCGCCGGCACGACCGCTCCCACCACGGCGAGGACCGCGTCCTGCGGCGCGTTGCGCCCCGGCAGGTCTCCAAACCCCAGCGACGCGTGGGTCAGGTAGGGCCGCGGCAGCACCATCATGTCGCGCAGGGCCAAGGAACCCCCGCCGAAAACGAGCAGGAAAGGCCAGGTCAGCGACCCGACGAGGAACACACCCCAGGCGACGAGCAGTACCCGCGCGACGGGGAAGCGTGCACCGTTATCTCCGCCGGACAAGGAACACCGCCCCGGTCACAGCCGCCGCCAGCGCCACGAGCCGGGCGACCACGGCTAGCAGCTGCAGCCACCACAGCACCCTCACCTTGGATTGCGCTTCGGCCACCTTCTCATTGCGGGTGTCGGGGGAGAGGCGGGCGGGGCCGTTGGTGGCGTCGATAAGCGTGCCCGTGCGACGCTCAATTTCGTACGTGCGCCCATCGCCGCTGAAGCGCAGCGTGCGCATGCCGTCGACGGTGCCGGGGCCGACGTAGTCGACGCGTGTGCCGTCGTAAATGTCGTAGCTGCGGCGGTCGGGTTCCCACGGGAAGAAAATGACCTGACCGCGGTTGGTTTCGCCGGAGTCGCGCGACATTTCCGCGTCGATGCCGTCGCCGGTGATGCGCGCTGACTTGCGCGGACCGGACACCTCGAACGTCTCTGTCGAACCATCGTCCCAGGTCAGCGTGTAGGTCCCGTTGTCGATCAGCTTCATCGCGCCGATCACCGGCGGCGCCACGAAGTTGCCCAGCGCGAGCGCGATGACGAACACCGCCAAGCACCACCACAGACGTTTCATGGGACTCCTCTACAATTTCGGTATTACGAACACTAGCAAGCTGCCGGAGCTCGAGGGCCTGCGCGCGGTCGCCGCCCTCGGGATTGTGGTCACGCACGTTTCGTTTCAGACCGGGTTGGGGTCGCGGTTGCTGGAGCGTTTCGATTATTTCGTCGCTGTGTTCTTCGCACTGTCCGCGTTCTTGCTCGCGCGTGGCCCGCGGCGGCGAGGCTATTATCGACGGCGCTTCGCCCGCATCGCGCCCGGTTACCTCGCGTGCGTCTGCATCGTCATGGCGGCGCTGCCCTCCCTGACCGGGTTGTCGCCGTTGCAGGCGGTGGCGCAGGTGTTCATGCTGCAGATCTACGTGCCCGAGGGGCTTGTTCCGGGACTCACTCAGCTGTGGAGCCTCTGCGTTGAAGTGGCGTTTTACCTGGTCTTGCCGCTTTACCTCGTGCTGGGGCCCCGCGCCCGCGGGATCCTGCTGCTCGCGGTTGTCGTGTTCGGTTTGAGTTGGCCGTGGTTGATCACGCTTATCGACGCCCCCGTCAACCTCCAAATCTGGCCCCCCTCCTACGCACCATGGTTTGCGGTCGGGCTGCTGTGCGCGGAGTTCGAGCGCTTATCCGCGGCACCGCCCCTGACCCGATTCACCAGCTTCCGCTGGATCTTTCCGGTCGTGGCCCTCGTGGTCGCGTGGGTGTCTGGCCATCTCGGCCCGCCCGGTCTGCAGCACCCGACGCCGGCCGAGTTCAACGTGCGCATCATTCTGGGGACGGTCTTCGCCGCCCTGTTCGTCGTGCCGTTCGCGCTGGCGCCGTCGACCGGGGCCGGCCGGCACTCCAAGCCACCGTTCTTGGCCGGGCCCGTGATGGGCGCGCTGGGGAAGTGGTCCTATGGGATCTTCCTCTGGCACGTCGCCGTGCTGGAGATGGCGTTTCCAGTGCTGGGGGTGGACTTGTTCAGCGGCAGTGTTCTGGACTTCGCCACAGTGCTGGCATTCACTGTCGTTGTGTCCGTAGCAGTGGCGTACATCAGCTACGTGCTTGTCGAAGCCTCCGCCATGCGCCTCATTCTCGGCCGCCCACCGACTCAAGCGGCGGGTCAGGGCAGGCGGGCTAGGCGGACTGGGCGCGGCCGCCGGCAGTAGCAACCCCAGAGCCCCGCAGAATACTGCTCGCCCATATGCGCTTGAATGCATGCTTTTGACCAGCGCGTTTATGTGAGCAGTATTCCGGAAAAGGCCGAGCAGTATTCCGGGGATTGGGTGGGTGCTCGTTCGCGGGGTCTGCGGCCACTCCGCATTGCGGAGTCCCTGGGGTTTTGCAGACTACCGCCGCCGCCACCACTCGCCGGCAAGGCTGGTGATGGCGACGCACCCGGCTATCGTCACCAGCACCGAGTCACCCGCGTAGTTGGCGGCAGGCCAGGGAGCGCGGGCGAGCCAGAGACCCATGAATCCCACAGCGCCGGCTGCGAGCGCCCACCCGGGAATCAAGGTGAAACGGCGGATGAGCAGGGTGACCAACCATGCGCCGACCCCGTACCAGCCACCGACGAGGGTGGTCGCGGCGAGCGTGGCCAGCGCGGTCACTACCTGGGAGGCCCACGCGGCGGGGGCGGCGGCAACATTAGCCGCGAAAGGTGCCGCGGCCGAGCGCGGCCGGCGCGAGTCGATGCACAGGCAGGCGGCCACGGCGAGCAGGCTGAGCGCGCCGCCGAAAACAAGGCTGAAATAGAAGAATCGAGACCCGGCGAAGGACATGCTGAACTCGCCAGTCAGGCCGGCGGGGACGGTGAAAGCTTGCATGCCGGAATCGATGCGCGTCGGCTCGAGGGGGACGTCGCCGATGAAACCGCGCAGCCCGGAGTTGTAGGCGCGGGCGGTCATGATGATCCGATCACGATCGGAAGCAGGACCGGAAGCAGTGACGGTGCCGTCGAAGGGCTCCCACGGCGAAGCAGCAGCGCCGGATTCAGCACCCGCGCGCGTCAAGGCCACAGTCTCGGATTTGGTCACAATGGTGTGGCGGCCAGCGCTGAGGGTGACGGGGCCTGGGGGGCGGGGTGTGCCGTCGATAAGCGCGCGGGTGGACAGCTCGAATGTGCCTGCCTCTGTCTCGAAGGAGCGGTGCAGAAGCTCGGTTGCGGGGAAAAGTCGCTGGAAGAAGTAGGTGTCGGCGATGCCGTCGACAGTGACGATGCGGCGCACGCCGAACTCGAGTTCGCTGATACCGACGGGTTCGGTGAGCTCGATGGTGACCGAGTCGCCCTTGATATCGACCGCTTCAGGCTCGTCGGCGCGTAGCTCGAGGGTGCCGCTGTCAAGCGTGCCGGACCAGTGCACGGTCGTGTCGTCGGTCGCGGTGATCGTGAACGCGCCGGGCTCACCGTCGGCGACGGCCTCGATCCACGGGTCGCGGTCGCCCGGCGCGGGGTGCCACGCGGTGTCCTCAATGCCGTCGAACGCGCTGTTCATGGACTTGGATGGTTTCGCGCCGCCGAATGCGTCGACGTCCGCGGCGCTTGACGACGCCCGACCAATCCCCTCCTCACTCACCCCCACAAGGCGACCCTCAGAGGGGTAGTCGGGGAGACGGTTGTGCACGTCGCCGCCCTCCCAGATGTCGTCCTCGATGGTGCCGTAGGGCAGGTGCGCCGTTGTCGGGCCTTTGAGCGTGCCGTAATTGCGTTTCACCAGGGCGGGGGTGTCGGTGATGATGTCGGCGTCTGCAGGCGAGGCGGTGAGGGTGCGCGGGGAGTAGCCGAATTCGCGGTCGAGCAGCGGCAGGACTTCGCCTCCGCCGGCGACCGCCGCGGGGTCAGCGCCGATCATCATGCCGCGCTCGCGGTCGAACAGGTAGACCGAGAGGTCACCGAAGACCTTGGGCTTTCCGAAGCCTTCAGCGAGCTCAGGCAGCTCGGGGTCGGCGGCGAGATCCCCGCGCACCACGACGGCTCCAACACCGATCGAACGCAGCGCCTCTGGGTCGAGCGCGGCGATCTGGCCGTCGAGGCCGCGGATGGCCTCTGGGTCCACAAGCGGGATGGCGTCGCGGACGGCGAAGGGGACATCGGTGAGGGCCTGGATCGGCTCATCACGCGTCCAGCCCCAGGTCTGCCGCGCGAAGGATGTCGCCGGCACGACGAGAGTGCGGGTGCCGGCTGCCTCCTCATTGAGGAATGCAGCGGCGGTCTGCCAGTCCTCGGAGACCTCCGTCCACGTGCCTTCCGGCAGCAGCCGCAGCGTCCACGCCGGCGCGACCGCGATCACGGCAACGAGCACGACGGCCACAACCCCCGGCCCGCGCGGTTTCATCCGCGCTACCGCGTACCCCACGCCGAGACAGATGGGCAGCCTGACCAGTGGATCGAGTTTGTGCAGGTTGCGGAAGGGGGCGAGGGGGGCGTCGAGAAGGGAAAGCCAGAAACTGGCATGCGTGCCCATGAGCGCAACACCGAGGCACAGCAACACGATGGGGTAACCGCGGCCTTCGAGCGCGAGCCCGGCGATGCCCAGCGCGGCGATCGCGAGCGTGGCCAGCACAAACACCGGCTCGGTGACCAGCAGATGCCCCGCGACGCGCTCGGTGTCCACGAACGGTGACCACGACGTTGTGCCGCGCAGCAATTCGGCGAGGTTGAGCCAGCGCGTGGTCACGAATGAGGACTCGATGAAGTCCGTGAACGGTGGCGAATAACGGCCGAGTACCAGCAGCGGCCCGATCCACCACGCGCTCACTGCCGCGACACCGACGAGCCATTTCGCCAGCGCAGGCCACGCACGCAGCCAGATGAGCAGCACGAACGCGGGCAAACACGCCATCATCGTCGCGGTCGCATTCACCGCGCCCATCAGCGCGACCGGGATGACCGCCGCCGCAACATTCGGGCTGCGCTGCATCAACGGCACCAGCGTCCACGGCACCAGCGCAACAGGCCACGCCTCCGACGAGATCGCGGTCAAGGTGGTCAGAATCCGTGGGCTCAGCGCGTACAGCGCTGCGCTTATGCGCGACCCACTCAACCGGTACATCCCCGAAAACGCCACCCCCATGACAACCGTCCACCACAACCGCTGCGCCACCCAATCCGGCAACGGGTCCGTGATCAGGAAGAATAAGCCGTGGGGGAAGAGGTAACCGTAGGCCTGGTTCTGGATCTGGCCCAGCGTGAACGTGTCGGTGTAGGCCTGCGTGGCCTGGGCGAGGAAGCCGGCTGGGTCCGCCGACAGATCGAACTTCGTGTCGGCGGCGGTGCGGCCTGGGGGTTGGAGGAAGGAAATGAGGGCCAGTACGATCCAGCCAATGAGGTGGGTGCGGGCCTCAGAGCTGATTCCGGCGAGGGGATGTGGGCTGGTGCGGCTAGCGTGGGGGCCGGCAGTGCCGCTGGTACCGCGGCGGGGAATGCGCAGCGTGCGCATGGCGCCCTCTACTGTCGGGACCCGTACTCCGGCCCGCCGAGGACTGCCTGGTCAGCGGGAACGGCATTGCCCGCCGGGACCTGGTTCTGGCCGGAGAAGCTAGCGATGCCGATCACGCCCACAATCCCCAGCACAACGCCAGTGACAGTGCTGGCCAAAACCGGGCCGATGGAGCGGCGGGGCCAGGAAGCGAATCGGTTCGTCATGGTCATAGACCCTACCACGGCAGGTGTGCGAGGCCAGAGCCGTTGTGCAAGTGCGGCTGGGGTCTTCTCTGGGGTCCGGCAGGTGTCTGTGCAGGCCCGCTGCGGAAAAGTTGACGTCCGCCGCCGTTTGATGGAAAGGCCCCACTTTTTGACCTGCATGGACGGACCAATAAGCGGGTTCGCATGTAAAGTTTTCCGCAGTTTTGTCTCCAAGGGTCAGGGGCTAAGATTGTCTCGGCAATCAACCGGCCCCGTCCGGACCAACCCAAGGAGCGACCTGTGCACGTACGACCAGCAGCGGCCATCGCAGCTGTCGCGTTGACGTGCGCCGCATGCGTTCCGGGAGGTCAGCCCAGCAACGAGGAGGCTCAGTCCGAGCAAGTCCAGGTCACCGCAACGGAAACGAACGTGGTCACGGTGACACCTGTGCCGGAGAAGACCGCGGCGGAAGAACGCGTGCCGGAGGACCTGCGCATGCGGGTGGCCTCGCTGATGGTGGTCGGTGCGGCGGACTATGACCAGGCCCGCGCCGCGCTAGAGCAGGGAGCTGGCGGTCTGATCATTCCCAGCTGGGCCGACCCGAAGCTGCTCACAGAGCCGGGCCGCAACATCAATGCGCTCCGCGAGGAGTTCGACCGCCCCTTCACGGTGGCCATCGACTTTGAGGGCGGCCGGGTGCAGCGCCACTCGGACGTGCTCGGTTCCTTCCCCGCGCCGCGCGACTTGGCCAATCAACCGCCGGAAGTCATCCGCGGCACCGGTTACGACATCGGGGTCACGCTGCGCAAGCACGGCATCAATGTCGATTACGCGCCGCTGCTGGACTTGGACGTCACGGACCTGGACATCGTCGGCGACCGCGCGTTCGGTCAGACACCGGAGCGTGTGTCAGAAGTCGCGACCCTTTTTTCGCAGGGGCTTGTCGACGCCGGAGTCACCCCGACCTTCAAGCATTTCCCCGGCCACGGCCGTGCCTCAGGCGACACCCACCTCACTTTGGCGGTCACGCCGCCGATCGAGGAGCTGAACGCCTCAGACCTGGTCCCGTACGGGACGGTGTTGCCGCAGTTTCCTACGGGGTCTGTCATGGTGGGGCACATGGTGGTCCCGGGGGTTGGTGAACCGAACACGCCGTCGTCGTTGAACCCGGCTGCGTACCGGATGCTCCGGGAGGGCAACTATCCAGGTGGGAAGCCTTTTGCGGGTGTCGCGGTGACCGATGATCTCTCCGGCATGCGCGCCATCACGGATCTCATGCCCACCCCGGAGGCGGTGCGCCGTGCAATTGCGGCTGGGGCGGATCAGGCGCTGTGGTCGTCGGGAAGCGATCTGGGCCCGGCGATCGATGCGACGGTCGGTGCGGTCGAGCGCGGCGAGATTCCGGAGGAGCGGATCAACGCTGCTGCTGCGCGTGTCCAGCAGCAATTTATTGATGCCAACCTGTGAGTTGCTCGGTAGTCCACTAACCTTATGTGGGTGAGTTCTATAAACGCAGCTGGAAACGAGCAACGTAGCGGTTCGCGGACCGGCCGGATTGTGGCCGGATTCCTCGTCGGCATGCTCGTGCTGCTGTTGGGTCTGTACCTGGCAGACGTGGCGTTCAACCGGGGGCATGTCCCGCGCGGCACGACTGTCGGCGGTGTGGAGATCGGCGGCATGGAGCCGGCTGCGGCGGTGAGCAAGCTTGAGCAAGAGCTCGGAGGCGTCAGCTCTCGGCCGGTGAAAGCCGCCGCCGGTGAGCAGAGTACTGAATTCGTCCCTGAGCAGGCGGGGCTGAGCGGTGACTGGCAGCGCACGGTGGATGACGCCGGTGTGGAGTCCCTCAACCCGGTCTCCCGCCTGGCTGGGTTTTTCCGCAATAAAGAGGTGGACATTGTCTCCACGATCGACCACGACAAGCTGGTCGGTTCCGCTGAGCGCGTGGCTGGCGACCTGAGCGTGAAGCCGGAGGATGGCGCCGTGGCCCTCGAGGGCGGCGAAGTCAAAGTGACGGACCCGAAGGATGGCCAGGCCGTCAACCGTGAGGAGCTCGAGCGTGCGATGTCGCTAACGTGGCTCAACCCGGACGGTGTCGAGGTCGAGCCGCAGGTGACGCAGCCTGCGATTAATGACGATATGATCAAGCAGATCGTCGACGGCCCGGCCAACAAAGCCCTGAAAGGCCCGCTGACGCTCAAGGGGGAGCAGGACACCAACGCGGTCATTGAGAAGGCCCGGATGGGTGAAGTGGTCACGTTCCGCAATGACCCCGAGGCGAAGAAGATCATCCCTGAGGTCCACGGCGCCAAAGCACAGGAGATCTTCGGCGAGCAGCTCAAGGACACTGTGACCAAGATGGAAAACGCCACGATCAGCGCCTCCGGCGAGGTCACTCCGTCCAAGGACGGCAACGAGATCAAGTGGGACGAGACGATGAAGGACTTCGACAAGCGCGTGATCGGTGACGAACCGCGTGAGTGGGAGGCCAAATACGAGGCTGTCCCCGCCACCTTCAAGACGGAGGATGCGGAGAAGGCCACTTTCAACGAGGAGGTCGGCTCGTTCACCACCGGCGGGTTTGAGTCGGCGTCGGGGCACAACATCAAGATCGTTGCGCAACAGGTCAACGGCGTGATTGTCAGCCCGGGCCAGGAGTTCTCCCTCAACGGGTTCACCGGCCCGCGCGGTACGGCGCAGGGTTATGTCGAGTCCGGCATCATCATCGAGGGTCGCGCTGGGCGCGCGGTCGGCGGCGGCATCTCCCAGTTCGCCACGACCCTGTACAACGCCAGCTACTTCGCTGGCATGACGGACGTGGCGCACACGCCGCACTCCTACTACATTTCCCGTTACCCGGCCGGCCGCGAGGCCACCGTCTACGAGGGCGCGATTGACCTGGTGTTCAAGAACGACACTCCGCACCCGGTGAAGATCGTCACGGAGTTCGGCGGCGGCCAGATCACGGTGAAAATGATGGGCGTGAAGTCCCGCGAGGTCGAGTCCGTCAACGGCGGCCGCTGGGCGCAGACATCCCCGCAAACGCAGTCGCTGTCCGGCGACGGCTGCATCCCGTCGGGTGGAGCACCAGGCTTTACGACGTCCGACACCCGCATCATCCGCGACCTGGGCGGGTCCGAAATCTCCCGCGAAACGACAACGACCGTCTACGACCCGCAGCCGATCGTGCGCTGCGACTAGAGCCGGTTAACTGGGCGCAGTCTCACCCGGCTCGCGCTCTAAACCCCACAAGGTCAGTTCGGCCGTTTCCCTGTCGCGCGGCATGAGGGGGTGGAGCGGGGCGCCGGGGATTTCCAGGTTGACCACGTCGGCGCCGTCGATAGGCGTGAGGATGGAGGTCTCCACAGGCGTGACCACGTGGTCGCGCCGGGAGTACAGCGAGGTGTACATCACGCGCGGATTGGTATCGGGCACAGTGGCGAGTTCGTGCGACCATTCCGAGCCCGCGAGTTGCTGTACTGCGCTGGGGCTGGCCATGCGTTCCCAGAACTTCGGGTTGCGGCCCGTGATGGGGTTGATGCGCGCGGCGTATCCGCGCAGGTCGGTGCCGTGGAAGTTGGCGCCCATGGCCACGACGCGCTCGACTCGTTCGGCCCCGCCGGCAGCGATGAACAGTTTGGTCAGCAGCCCGCCCTGGGAGTGGGCCACTACATTCACCTTCGATGCTCCGGTTTCACTCAGTACGTGGTCGACGTTCTCGCCCAGCTCGTCGACCATGTCCTCGATCCGCCCAGTCCCGGCGAGACCGGGGATGAGCATCCTGCCGTAGTCGTACCCCCAGACCCAGTGGCCGTGGGAGGAGATCAGGCGGGCGTTTCGTCGAAAAGCAATGGTGCGGCTGTTGATGCCGTGCACGTAGAGGACAGGTGTCGCGTGCTGGGCGTCGAAGCTGGGGTCGTTGAAGAGCACGCCCCTAGTTTAAATACCGCACGTGGAGGGAGGGGGGACCCCGGCTCGGTGGTGCCGGAATACTGCTCGGCTTTTTCTGGAATACTGCTCGTAGATTCGTGCTGGTCAGAAACATGCAAAAGCGCTAATGTTTGCCAGTAGTATTCCGGCCGCGGTGCGGCGGCGGGCGCCAAAACGGCGAAAGGCCCAGGCGTGTGCCTGGGCCGAGAGTGGAGCCGGCGACGAGAATCGAACTCGCACTCTCAGCTTGGGAAGCTGATGTTCTACCACTAAACTACGCCGGCATGCTTTCTACCAGGTTAAATGGTGTCTGATGTGAAGCAGGCTCAATCGTAGCACCGCCACCGTGCCCCACGAAAAACGCCCGCATCTAGAATGAAGCCGTGCTTCTTTCAGACCGCGACATCACGACAGCCATCAGCGACGGCCGCCTGGGTATCGACCCCTTCGATGAGGCGAACATCCAGCCCAGCAGTATCGACGTGCGCATGGACAACCTGTTCCGCGTGTTCAACAACTCGAAGTACACGCACATCGACCCGAAACAGGAGATGCCGGATCTGACCACCATGGTCGAGGTGGAAGAGGGCGAGCCGTTCGTGCTGCACCCGGGCGAGTTCGTGCTCGCGGCGACGCTGGAGACCTTCTCGCTTCCCGACGACCTCGCCGGCCGCCTCGAAGGCAAGAGCTCCCTGGGCCGGCTGGGCCTGCTTACCCACTCCACCGCAGGCTTCATTGATCCGGGCTTTTCTGGCCACATCACCTTGGAACTGTCGAATGTGGCCAACCTGCCGATCACATTGTGGCCGGGCATGAAGGTGGGGCAGCTCGCGCTGTTCAAGATGTCGTCAGCGGCCGAAACGCCTTACGGTTCGTCGAAGCTCGGGTCGAAGTACCAAGGCCAGCGGGGGCCGACGCCGTCGAAGGCGTACCTCAACTTCCGGTGACCAAGGGATAGCGCTGGATTACCCGAGGTATACGGGCTGGGCCGCTAACTAGCACGTGTGCCTCGGGCCAAAGGCTATTGAGAAGCCGGCTTGAAACTCGGTGCCAGTGACGCAGCTGCTGCAGATTGAGGAGCGGTTCAAGGTGCGAGGCCCGGTTTCGTGCTTGCCTCAAGGTTTCAGCCCATGTGTAGGCCTGGTAAGCCGACGCTTTGAAGCCTTGGCTGAGAGCGTCCTCCCAAAGGTCGACGCGAGGGCCCGAACGCTGGCCGTTTAAGGAGGGCGGTTTCGGGATGAGCTGCAACCAGGTGCCGAATGATAGAGCCGCGACTAGGTCATCGTGGTTGGGGTTATCTTTAGTGCACCTTTCACGTGCTTTGGTTTCCCACCAGTATTTATACAGGGGCCGCTTGGTAGTAGGGCGCCATGAGCGTGGTGGAGTGCTCCTGACGATGTGCGATAACGGAACCGCTGGCTTTGTAATCCAATCCTTGGTGCCGATTTTTTCCTGGTTCCATATCCTCAGCTGCTGGTCGATGCAGTCGCGTAGGGCTACTTCCACAATCGATGTCGTGCTGGTAACTGCAGCCGCCGCTTCGATGTTCCATAAGTAGAGATCCAAGGCTGTGTAGGGGTTTGGTCCTTGCCCAGAGTCGGTCTCTGCCAAATAGGTTGCGAACCTGGGTGCCGGGATCCGGCTTATTACGTCATCCGCTATGCGTTTCTTCAACGTCCCCCCCCCCTTGCAGTGCCGCCCGATCAACCGTTATAATCCACAGTACAGCGCGGGAATCACCCGTATAGGATTTCAAACAAGCGGTCTCTTCTGGGGCCGCTTGTTTGATGTTTGGCGCCTAGGGGTTCGCATAACCTCACAATTTGGTCACAGCGGGCCTCCGTCACAGCGCGGAGGTCAATCTGTCACTACCGTGGTTTTCAAGAGGTTTTCACCAACGAAAAACATTTTCGCTAGGGGAAACCGGATGAACCAACATTTAGGAGTGACATCATGACCAGCCCATTCGATTCCGAGAACCGCACCGGTGACATTGACAACGCAGATAACGCACCGGACCGTAGCTACGCCGACACTGATCGCCGCAACGAGGACCTGCACGACTCTGCACGTGACACCTCCACTGAGGAGCACGGTGTGCGGCGCGACGGCAGCGTGGACACGCACCTGCGCGACGAGCGCACGCTTGACGACGGCCGCGTGGTCAAGTCCGAGCCGGTTGACCTGGGCGTGAAGGACGTTCACGCGGATGGCCAGGGCTGCACCTGCGGTAACCACGGTGAAGGCTGCACTTGCGGCCACCACAAGACCTGCGACTGCCCTCCCGGTGAGTGCCACTGCCATGGCCACGCCGGTGAGCAGGGCGCGCACCGCAATGAGGGCGCGCACCGCAATGAGGGTGGTGTTCCGGACCACGGCGACTGCGCGTGCCAGCAGTGCCAGGAGCGCCGCCGCGACAACAACAGCGAGACCCGCGACAACGGCGAAGAGAAGGACTTCACCCACCCGGACACGGTGAACGAGGACGGTACGAACCCGGCTGTCCGTACCGTCGATAAGGCGGAGGGCTACAACGAGAACGCATCCTGGAACGACGGCATTGAGCCGGCACAGCGTCAGGAGCCGCGCTCGTACGAGAACGAGGACGAAAGCGTCAACTAAGCCTCTGGGTCGCTTTGTTCATTACTTATTAGACAAGGCTTAACCGTGAAAGCCTTTTACATGCGTGCTGAGTGGGCATAATGGCCCCCATGCGCATGACTGTTATTGGCACTGGTTACCTCGGAGCAACTCACGCCGCCTGCATGGCGGAGCTGGGGCACGAGGTGCTGGGGATTGATGTTGACCAGGCGAAGATCGACGCTCTGAAGAATGGCAGGGTGCCGTTCTTCGAGCCGGGGCTTCCGGAGGTGCTGGAGCGCAACATTTCCAATGGGCGTCTGAGCTTTACCACGGACTACGAAGAAGCCGCTCAGTTCGCCAACGTCCACTTCATCGGAGTGGGCACTCCGCAGCAGCGCGGGTCCTATGCGGCGGATACGACCTATGTGGAGGCTGCCGTCGATAGTCTCGTGCCGCACCTTGAGGGTGACCACGTGATCCTGGGCAAGTCGACCGTTCCCGTCGGCACGGCGGCGGCACTGCAGGAGCGTGCGGACAGGCTCGCCGAGCAGGCGGGCAAGGGCGCCAGCGTGGAGATCGCGTGGAACCCGGAGTTCCTCCGTGAGGGCTACGCCGTGCAGGACACGATCACCCCGGACCGCATCGTTTTGGGTGTGAACACCCAAAACGAAGGAACATCGACGGCAGAAGCTGTCGCCCGCGAGGTGTACGCGGAGCCGCTGAACAACGACACCCCGTTCATCGTCACGGATCTGCAGACTGCTGAGCTGGTGAAAGTCTCAGCGAACGCGTTCCTGGCCACGAAGATCAGCTTCATCAACGCCGTGTCAGAGGTCTGTGAGAATGTCGGCGCGGATGTCACGCAGCTTGCCGACGCCATTGGTCACGACGACCGCATTGGCCGTAAGTTCCTCGGTGCCGGCCTGGGCTTCGGCGGCGGCTGCCTGCCGAAGGACATTCGCGCCTTCATGGCTCGCGCCGGGGAGGTCGGCGCCGATCAGGCACTGACGTTCCTGCGCGAGGTCGACGCGATCAATATGCGCCGCCGCGAGCGCGTGATCGATCTGTCGCGGGAGATTCTCGGCTCACTGATCGGCAAGCGGATCACGGTCCTCGGCGCGGCGTTCAAGCCGAACTCCGACGATGTCCGCGACTCGCCGGCCCTTGCCGTCGCCGGCCAGCTCAATCTCTCCGGTGCCGCCGTGCGCGTCTACGACCCGCAGGCCATGGACAACGCGCGCAAGGTCTTCCCGACGCTCGATTACGCCGCGTCGCTTGATGATGCCCTCACCGGCGCTGAGCTGGTCATCCTCGCCACCGAATGGCAGGACTTCAAGGAGCTCGACCCAGCTCACGCCGGTGGGCTCGTTGCGGAAAAGCGGCTTATCGACGGGCGCAACGTCCTCCCCGTCGACGCCTGGCAGGCCGTAGGCTGGCAGCTCTGGGCGCTCGGCCGCACCCTCTAACGGAGGTCCGTTCGAGGGGGGAAGCATTTTTATTCAGGATTGTTTACAACATTCTGTGTTGCAGGTAGTCTTTCGTTGGTTAATCAGTACAGAAACGTTAGGCGAATCCTCTCAATGACCCCCCTTAGCTCTGTGCAGCCCTCTGGCCTGCGCATTTCCGTTACCAAGCGCGCCGTCAGTGCCGCCACGGTCGCCATTATTGGATTGTCCACTGTCCGGGTAGTTGCCCCCGATTGGGGCGCGCTTCCTGCTGCTTCGGCGGAACCCCAGACCGTAAACGGCCAGCATTACAACGACCAAGCTCCGCAAAACGTGCCGTGGGGTGCGGTAAAGAATGAAAATCAGTTCAGCGGAATGTTTTTAAGCCTCGATGCAATTTCGAAGGAAAAGGCTAAGACAGGCAAGTACGGCAACTGGGGTAGCTCAGTACCGCTGACCATCTGGAGCAAGCAAGATAAGACGGACTACAAGAACGTCTTCTCTGGTCTCGATCGCCCGGTGCCGTTCAAGGGTTCCAACAGGCTTGCAACTCCGCTGGGCGAGTGGTCATACACCTCCGAATTCAATGAAGTGTTCTCCGTCAACTGGACTCCCGCTCCGGGGTACATCGGTTACGCCCCGCCGCTGCCGATCCAGATCGATCCCTTTAAATCGAAGCTCAAAAAGGAGTACCACTACGCCACCGTTGACCTGCCGGGCAAAGGCACGACGTATCTGACATCCACGGGCGCCTTCGGTGCCACGCAGACTGCCCAGGCATCTGCTGGCTTCAACGGTGTGAAGGACGGCATGGGCTGGTCCGGGTTCACACCGAAGTACGCCTTCCAGGTGGATAGGCAGGACGCAGTCGCAGGCAAGGTCGACGGCGCTCTCGACTACAAGACTGACGCTGCCACCAATTACCTCGGCCACGTCACCACTGAGCTGAACACCAGCGAAGGTAAGTACTCGATCAATCCGGACACTGGTGAGGTCTCCTTCACGCCGAGCCCGACCTTCTTCTCGGATGCCGAGGTCAAGGATGCGAACATCACGCAGAAGTCGGCGGCACCGGTGCGCGTCGTCGTCAGCAACATGACCACGAATACGATCGGGAAAAACCGCCGCGTCATGGCGTACGGGCAGACTCGGCCGGCGCACACAATCAACCCGAATAATGCTTCGTATGCGGAGGTCACCACCCTTTACACGCCGAACGTCGTCAAGCCGACGGTCGGCCTGAACAACGCGGAAGCGAATGAACTGGCCGGACGCGACGTCACGCTGAATCCTGATTTCGCGCAGTCCAGCGGGCAGGCGGCGATCGATAAATCCTCAGTGGCCTTGATCAATGCCACTGGTCAGGACGCCGGGCGCGAGCTGACGGTCGACGGCGAGGGCACGTGGAAGGTCAACCGCAACGGCTCGGTGACCTTCACCCCTGAGCTCGGTTTCGTGGGCAACCCCACGCCGATCCAGTACACCGCGAAGAACGAGCACGGTGTTCCCGCGGGCAGGGCTACCCTTTCCGTGCGGTACGACGTGCAGGACGGAACGCTGGCGACGACGATCGAGGAGCAGGGCAAAGCTCAGAAGTCCACGGACAACGGTAAGGGCGACTGGGGCCTGACCGCCCAGAAGATGTTCCCGGGTTACCCGAGGTCGTGGTACGGCGAGTTCACGTACGGCCTGGTCACCCCTGATGGTGAGCTGGTCACGCAAGATACTTCGCTGCAGATTGCGAACGTCGGCCGGTACAGCATCAACAAGAACACCGGTGAGGTCACATTCACTCCGGAACCGTCCTTCACGGGCGCTGCTCCGGCTGTCGGCGTGCGCATCACGAATCTGAAGACTGCGAATGGCCAGCCCCGCCCTGCGGACGGTCACTACCGGCCGATTGTGTCGACGACGAACATGATCCTGCGGCCTGTGTCCGCCACCGGCGAGGTGGGGGAGAAGCTCACTGCGGCTCCGAAGTACGGCAGGGGTATGGTCCCGGGCTCCGTTCAGATCGACGGTGCTGACGCGGACAGCAGCGGCAAAACGAAGACTATCCCCAACCAGGGTGCCTGGTCCGTTGACCGTGAGGGCGTTTTCACGTTCACGCCTGTCGACGGTTTCTACGGCACCCCGGACCCGGTCGATTACACCGTGGCCAACGCTGAGGGTGTGCGCTCGGAGCCGGGCACGGTGCTGGGTGAGTACAAGGCTGTGAAGACGTCGCCGTCGACAAGCACTGGCGATGCAAACCAGCCGCAGAAGTCGAAGTCGGGCAGGGAGATGTTCCCGTCCTTCCCGAGCGACTGGACTATCGCGTACTCGCTTGCGGATGCTGCGGACAACGTTCTGACGAGGAACGAGGGCACCTACACTATCGTCCCGACCACCGGCGTGGTCACGTTCGAGCCTGCCGACAACTACCGCGGAACCCCCGGTACCGTCACTGTGGAAGCAATGACGAAGACCGGCGCGAAGGAATCCACCACCTACCAGGTGTCGGTGACGGGCCAGACTACGGCGACGAACACGACGACGTTGCCGCCGGTGACGGAGACGGTCACCACCGAAGTTCCGACCACTGTGACTACTGCGGTCCCCACCACCGTGGGCGGTGTTCCGACAACGGTTGAAAAGACCGTCACCACGACCGTGACGTCGAAGTCGACGTACCAGGTCACGGTCACGACGACCCCGCCGCAGGCAACGATCACGCAGTTCCCCGCGCCGATGACGGAGACCATTTCGCCCAGCCCGGTCACGGTGACGCCTGCCCCGATCACCACAACGGTGAACGTCACGGGTGAACCGACGGCGGTCACTGCCACTCCGGAGGCCATCACCGCGACGGTGCCGGACGTGGTCACGACGGTCAGCGGCACGCCCGTCACTGTGGCAGTGCCGCCGGTGACGGTGACCCCGAACCCGGTCACCGTGACTGTGACGCCGCGTGTTTCTCCCACCGTCACGGTCACGCCTGAACCGGCAACGGCGACTCCGGATCCCGTCACTACCACGCTGACGCCGGCTCCGATCACTACGACCTTGGACGGCAACAGCCTCGAGATCAGCGATTCCGTTATCAAGGTCACTGCACCGACGGACAACCCGTTCTCTGTGCAGGTGGACGTGCCGGAGATGGAAACAGGCTCCCTGAAGTTCACCGGTGTTGGCGGTGTCGACCTCCAGCCGGAGATCACCCCGGACATGCGTGAAATGAAAGTTCCGGGCCAGGGTCGCTGGATTATTGACAGCGCTACGGGTGAGATCACTTTCTTCCCGAATCCGAACTTCGGCGGTAGGATCTCCCGGGCTGAACTCGCCTACAAGCGTAAAGACGGTTCTGAGCACAAGTTCACTATCCAGGCTTCCTACCCGAAAACGGAGGAGCCGGAAGAGCCGAGCAGTACAGGCACGCCGAACAAGCCGGCTGAGCCGAAACCGTCGGGGAACTCGCGCGATGCTCTGCTGTGGTTGCTGCCGTTCGGTCTGTTGGCTGCGGGCCTTGGTTTGCTGGGTATGCCGACGATCACCTTGTACCCGGAGCAGATCAAGAAGAGTCTCACGCGCCAATAAAGGTCAGGGGGCGGGCAATAATCGTTGTCGCTTATCGGCGCGCCCCCTAGCCCCCGCGCCCCTGCGCCCCCTTAGTGCTGGTGGTAGTCGCTGAGGAAGTTGCCCAGCCGTTCTATGGCGTTCTCCAGCTGGGACGCCCACGGCAGTGTGACAACGCGGAAGTGGTCCGGTTTGGGGTAGTTGAAGCCGGAGCCGCCGACCATGAGGATCTTCTCGCTCTTGAGCAGGTCGAGCATGAAGCGTTCGTCGTCGTAGATGTGGTACATCTCGGTGTCGATCTTCGGGAAGGCGTAGAGCGCACCCTTCGGTTCGACGACAGAGACACCGGGGATTTCCCGCAGCTTCTTGATGGTGATGTCGCGCTGTTCCTTCAGTCGGCCGCCTTCACCGGTGAGACCGAAAATGGACTGCCGGCCGCCGAGCGCGACCTGGATCGCGTGCTGGCCTGGCACGTTGGAGCACAGGCGCGTGCCGGCGAGCAGATCCAGGCCCTCGACGAATCCGGTGGCGCGGCGCTTCGGGCCGGTAATCATCATCCAGCCGGCGCGGTAACCGCACACCCGGTACGCCTTCGACAGGCCATTGAAGGTGCAGGTGACAAGGTCGGGGGCGACCTCCGCCATGGAAATGTGCTTGGCGCCGTCGTACAGGACGCGGTCGTAGATCTCGTCGGCAAGCACCATGAGCTCGTGCTCGCGGGCGATGTCCGCAATGCCCTCGAGGACCTCGCGCGAGTACACAGCACCCGTGGGGTTGTTCGGGTTGATCACCACGATCGCCTTGGTGCGGTCGTTCACCTTGGAGCGGATGTCCTCGAGCGAGGGGTTCCAGTCGTCTTCCTCGTCGCAGATGTAGTGCACGGGAGTGCCGCCGCTTAACGACGTCGCCGCCGTCCACAGCGGGTAATCGGGAGACGGGATGAGGACCTCGTCTCCGTCGTTAAGCAATGCCTGCGTGACCATGTTGATCAGCTCGCTGACACCGTTGCCCAAGTACACGTCGTCAATATCGAATTCCGGGAAACCGTCGATCTCCTCGTAGCGCGTGACCACGGCTCGCCGCGCCGGAATAATGCCCTTCGACGTCGAGTACGCCTGCGAGTGCGGCAAGTTGGCGATGATGTCGCGCATGATCACATCGGGAGCATCGAAACCGAAGATGCCGGGGTTGCCCGTGTTCAGCTTGAGGATGTTGTGGCCGTCGCGCTCCAATTCCTCCGCCGTCGCCGCGACCGGTCCACGCAGGTCATAGGCCACGTTCTTGAGCTTGTCCGCCTGATCAAAATGGCGGTGTTTCTTCAAAGGCTTGCGCTGGGGGTTCTCATTGGTGTCGTCGCTCATGGGGCCATTCTATTGAGAATTCGCCGCGGTTTTCACCGCTTGAAGCGGTTAATCGTGTCTTGCGCGTAGCCCATCACGTCGCCAGTGAGCTGGTCGCGCTGCGCTGCACGCAAAGCTTTACGACGTTCCTCCTCCAGCCGGCGGGCCGTCCTCATATCCCTGAGTCGCTTGCGCTCAAGCTGTGCCGGACTTGGGGTGTACCAGCTATCCGGGCCGACCTTCATGATGTAGAGGAGGATGAACAGCGTCGGAACAATGAAGACTGGCATCATCGCCCATAACGGTGCGACAGTTTCCGCCAGCACGATGCCGCCGCTGAGCGACAGCAGCGTGCCCAGGCCGAACATGCCGAGGCGGATGTTCTGGCCACTCTTGCGGGCAGTCGCAATCTCGTGGCGGGTATAGACGTCGAGTTCCTGGCCGTGCGCCGGCTGGTACTGCTGGTATGCCTCTATCTCCTGAGACTGCTGCTGCGTGGGGAGGTCCCGGAACAGCGGTTCCAGGTCACGGTGGGTGGCGGCCTGGGTAGCGGCATCGCACCGCTTGTCGTACTCCTCCGGATCCAAGCGGCCCTCGCCGTACGCGTAGGTCAGCTGGGCCAACGCGTCCGCACGCTCCGCGTCAGACAGGCGAAGGTCGCGGGCCGGGGGCTTAGGGTACGGCTGATTACTCACGCCATCCATCTTAAACCTGGTTCATCTCGCGGCGGCGTGTTCATGCAACGGGGCACGTTAAGCGCTGTCTACCCCCTTGATGCAATCTGAATAATGGCTGAACAATGCTTCGCTTGAACTCGCATATTTTCGCCAACACAATATGATAGCCCTTATGACCAACCCCAATGATCCAAATAACCCGTTCGGCGGTCAGGACAACAATCCTTTCGGCGGCGGCTACGGAAACAACAGCAGCAATTCCAACAACCAGAACCCCGCTGACTCGACCGGTTCCACCTCCTACGGGCAGGGTGGTTACGGCCAATCCGGCCAGAACGGCTACGGCCAGTCCGGCTCCAGCTCCTACGGCCAGGGCGGCTCCAGCGCGTACGGCCAGACCGGCGCGGACCAGACTGGTTCCACCCCGAACTCCGGCTACGGTGACTCCACCTTCGGTCAGTCCGGTCAGAACGGCTACGGCTACGGCTACGACCAAGGCGGCTCTGGCTACGGTGCGTACGGCCAGACGCCGGGTCAGGACGGCTACGGACAGAACTCCTACGGTCAGGCATACGCTCCGGGTCCGGGTTTCCAGCACCCGGAGAATGACCCGAACGCTTCCGAGTCGGGCCGCCTGTTGCAGCCCGCCGGTGGCCCCCTTCCGGTCGTGGAGCCGATTCCGTTTGCCTTCAAGCGCTTGTTCACCAAGAACTGGCACGTCTACATCGGCTTCACGGCTGTGGCGCTCATCGCCATGTTCGTGCTGATGATGCTCTTCATGATCCCGCTGTTCGCTCAGATGGCCGAGGACCCGTACGTCGACCCGGTCGAAGAGAACCCGATCGGCTTGATCTTGGTGTATGTGCCGATCCTGCTGATCTCATTTTTGATGTCGATCGTGCTGTACAAAGTGGCTCTGCGCGACACCCGCGGTGAGGAACCGAGCTGGCGCACCCTGTTCAAGAACATCCCGTGGGGTCAGGCCATCCTGGTGAACATCATCATCGGTTTGGTCGCGGGTGCGGCCGTTGCCCTTCTCGTTCTGCTGACCGTTCTGCTCGGTTTCATTCACCCGGCGCTGATGGCTATCGGTTTCATCCTGATGTTCGTGGCCATCTTCGCGGCTATGCCGTTCCTTGGCATGGCACCGCTTTACGCGTACGACGGCCGCACCACCGCCGGCGGCGCACTCAAGATGGCATGGGAGGACGTCAAGCCCAACTTCTGGCCGATTCTGGGTTCGATGATCCTCATCAGCCTGATCTGCGCCGCGATCGGCGGGTTCACGCTCGGCGTCGGTTACTTCGTGGCCTTCCCGCTTCAGATGATCGCCTATGTCTTCATCTACCGCTGGATCAGCGCACACCGCGACCAGCCGGCCGGTCCGCAGCACCCTGAGTCCCCCAGCGGCTACATGAGCATGTACTAAAGCTCACCCGGGTGTAACCCTCAGCGTGCCGCCTGCATCTAACAATGGTGCTGGGCGGCACGCTTTTCATCTCTTAGCAGCAGGTATGAAGGAGCCAAGATGACCACGGTGACAGTCACCGAGCCGATCGGGTTCGGGTTCAAGCGGGTATTCGACAATTTTCTCGTCTACGCCGGGATCAACCTCATCTTCACGGCTATTGTCATCGCCACGTTGATCATGGGTGGGGTCACGGGGGTTCTCTCCGACGAGGAGATCGTGACCAACGAAGACCTCATTAAGGCGCTCGTTTTCGTCGCTGTTCTCGGCTTCATCTGGTTGTGGTGGCAGGTCGCACGCACCCGCGTTGCTCTCCGCGATGTCGCCGGCGAAGGAGCCCGCTGGTGCAACGCATTCACTGGTTTGCCGATCGTCGGGGCAGTGGTGGCGTACTTCCTGACCGCCTGTTTCGGGGTGATCGTTGTCGGTCTGCCTATCGCCGGAGCGGCCCTGCTTTTCGACGTCCACCCGGCCTTCACCGTTCTCCTCGGCATTGCTGCTGTAGTGCTCGCGTTCCTGGTGTACCCGGTGGTCGTTCTGGTGCCGGTGTACGTCATCGATAGGGCAGCGAACCCATTCGAGGCCTTTGGCCGGGTCTTCAAGGACCTCAAAGGGTGCTACTGGACGGTTCTGGGGTCGATCACTCTGCTGCGCATCATCAACTCGGTGCTTTCCTTGTTCACGCTCAACCTCTCGCTGTTTGTCACCTACCCGGCCGAGTCTTTGGCATTTGCCCGCATTTACCAGCTGATCCGCTCCGACTACCCTTACGTCCCCACGTACGGCGTCGCGCGCGGGATGCAGCCGCCCTACGGCGATCCCATGTACCCGGCTGGTTCCTACCCGGCTTATCCGGCCCACCCGTACCCGTCTGCATACCCTGATTCCCCGTATCCGGCGCCTTACCCGAGCCAGCCGTATCCTAGCCAGCCCTACCCGGGCCAGCCGTACCAGCAGCCGCCGTACCAGGGTCCGGGCACACCCGGCTGGTAACAGAAACTGCAGCTCCCAACTGCTTCGACTGTGAAGAATGACTAAGAGGGTCTGACCCCGATTCAGAATCGGAGTCAAACCCTCTTAGTTGCGGCCGGGCCGGGCTGCTTGCCAGCTAGTCCGGGTTTATGCTTGCCAGCGCTCGTCTGCACCGGTCTTGCGATCAGCGTAGCGCTTCTGGGCGTTCTCGTAGTCCTCTTCCGGGAGCTGGTAGAAGTACACGCGTGGCATGACAGCCTCAGCGTGCTCGAGGTAGGTGGTGACGAACTTGTCCACGTCCTCGCGCTCGGTGGATTCCTTGTTCACGTAGATGAACAGCGGACGGGACAGCGGGTAATCGCCCTTCTTCGTCTCCTCCGCGGTCGGTGCAACGCCCCCGACCATGACGTTGTCGATCATGCGCTGAGTGTCTTCCTCAGCGGCGAGGTAGTTACCGATGCCCATGAAGGACAAAGCGTTCGGGTCATCAGCAACCCACTGGGTCAGCTCATCGATGTCGTCGGTGGACTCGTAGTCGTCGCGGATCTCGTCACCGTCCAGGACCAGGTCCTCGAACACGCCGAGGGTACCGGAACCCTCCGGGCGGCCGTAGAGCTTGATCTCCTCGTCCGGCCAGGACGGGTCGATGTCGGACCACTTGGACACCTCGGACTCCTTCGACCAAATGTCGTGCAGCTGCTCGACGGTCAGGTCGGTCGCGAAGTCGTTGTCGCGGTGTTTGACGATGGTGATGGCGTCCAGACCGATCGGCAGCTCGATGTACTCGACGTCGTTGTCGGCGCACTGCTTCTGGAAGTCGACCTCTGCGCCGTCACCCGGGATGGGCGTGGAGGCGTCGTTGATGTCAGCTTCGCCGTTGCAGAACTTCTCGAAACCGTCGGTCGAACCAATGGCCTCTACGTCGACATCGAAGTCGTAGCGGTTCGCCATGTAGGAGGTGATCGGCTCGATGGTGGCGGAACCGGTGGTCTTGATCGGGCCCCCAGCGGCAGCGTTGGTCTCGCTGCCGTTGTCGCCGCCAGAGTTGCTGTTGCCGGAGCTGCCGTTCGAGCCGCTGTCAGAGGAGCAGCCGACTGCGAGGACGGTCATGCCCGCCAGGATGGCTGCGGTGATGGACTTGCGGGCTTTAGCCATTGGTCTTGCCCTCCTGCATCTCAGCACGGAACTCGCGCAGCAGGCGGAAGAGGTTCTTCCAGGAACCCTGGGAGTTGCTCCAGTACTTGGCGAAGTTCTCGTCGAGCTCAGCCTGCTGTTCAGGCGTGACGTTCGGGTTGATCTTCTTGTGCTTGCGGGTGCCCTCTCCGGTTGCAGCAGCAGCCTCACCCTCCTGGTCAGCGGCTAGACGGTCCGCGTTGCGGCCGCGGGCGTTGAGCTCGACGCGCAGCTCTTCTGCGGTCTCTTCGAGCTCCTCGAGCAGGGCTTGCAGTGCTTCATCCGGAGCCTCGTTCTGGATGAGCTCCTGAGCCATCGGGGACAGGTCGGGGGTCTCGTTCGGGTTAGTCATCGAAGACTCCTTACATCAAAGTGTTGGAAATGAAGACGGCCAGCAGCGGGATCGCGAAGAACACGCCACCGATGTAGATGAATACGTAGAGCTTGTTCTTCTCGGCCAGACCAGCGAGCCAGTCCGAGCAGCGCGGCGGGATGTTGCGCACGAACGGGATGCTCAGGATGAGGATTGCGGAGAAGAGGTTGAACAGCATGTGCACCAGCGCACCAGACATTGCTGCCTCTGCTTCTGCACCGGATGCGGAGAACGCGGCGATGAGGCCGGTCACGGTGGTACCGATGTTCGCACCGACCACGAACGGGAACAGGGTGCGCACTTCGAACTTGCCGGACGCTGCCAGTGGAACCGTCAGGGCGGTGGTGGTGGAGGAAGACTGAACCAGCGCGGTGATCAGCGCACCAGAGAGCGCACCGATGAAAGCGTTCTTACCCAGTGCGGCGTAGAGGATGTCCTGGGCCTTGCCCACCAGCAGAGCGTTGAGGACCTTACCGATGAACTGGATGGACACCAGAATCAGAGCGACACCGATCAGGGCGAGAATAATGCCGCCCCACATGTCACCGAGTGGCTCGACGAGGCTGCTGACCAGCTCAACGAGCGGCTCTGTGATCATGTCAATGAAGTCCCCGAAGGCCTCGAAGCCCTTCGAAATGATGCTGTCACCGCCACCGGCCAACGACGGTGCGATGGTGGTTGCTGTCTTGCCCAGGAAACCGGTGAGAATCTCGAGCGGGAAGAAGACGCCAATGGCGATGAGGTTGAAGAAGTCGTGGACGGTCGCCATGGAGAAACCGTTCTTGAACTGCTTCTTGTTACCAGCCAGACCCAGGGCAACCAGGGTCGAGGTGACCGAGGTACCCATGTTGGCACCAAACAGCATCGGGATGGCGATGTTCAGTGGCAGACCACCGGCGATCATGCCGACCACGATGGAGGTGGTGGTCGAGGAGGACTGGATGATCGCCGTGGAGACGATACCGATGGCCAGACCCACGAACGGGTTCTCGGCAAAGGAGAACAGCTCCTTCGCCTGGTCGCCGGCGACCATCTTGAAGCCGTCACCGATCATGCCGACACCGTTGAGCAGCAGCCAGATGCCGAGGAAAACGGCAACCCAGTTAGCTACTTGCTTCGCGGTGCCTTCGAACGGGAGGAAACCGAGCGGGTCGTTTTCCTCGGCCTTGTCTTCGATGTCGTCATCGATATCGGAGGAGTCGGTATCGGAGGAATCAGTGGTCGTGGTGTTCTTGCCGTCGACATCGACCGGCTCAGAATCTTTCACGTTCCGGTCGATGACGCGCACGTCTGCCTCGTCGGGCAGATCGTGCTCACCAGCTGGATCGCGGGGGAGTCCCTTTTTACTCATTAGCGCTCACTTCTAATTAGGGGCGAATATGGGCGCTCGTCAGGCTAATCTAAGGAACTGGACAGGCGAGTAACAGAAGATGAACGCTTGTTGAACTAGCTGTCGTCCACAGCTCCGTCTGGTTGCTGCATACGCCAGTACACCCCGCGGCGCGCCATCAGCTCGTCGTGGGAGCCCTGTTCGACGATGCGGCCGGCCTCCATGACCAGGATGGTGTCGGCGTCGCGGATCGTCGATAAGCGGTGAGCAATAACGAACGCGGTGCGCCCAGAGCGCAACGACCCCATCGCTTCCTGCACGAGAACCTCGGTGCGGGTGTCCACTGACGATGTCGCCTCGTCCAGGATGAGCACCGAAGGCTGAGCAAGAAACGCTCGAGCGATAGTGATCAACTGTCGCTCACCGGCAGAGATGGCGCCAGAGTCAAGGTCGACGACCGTGTCGTAGCCGTCGGCAAGCGTGCGCACGAAGCGGTCGACGTACGTGGCGCGCGCGGCGGCGATGACTTCCTCGTCGGTGGCGCTGAGACGCCCGTAGCGAATGTTCTCCATGATGGTGCCTTTGAACAGCACAGCGTCCTGCAGCACCATGCCGATCTCGCCGCGCAAGGCCGCACGAGGGACGCTTCGCGTATCGACGCCATCGAGCCGGATCTCACCCCTATCGATGTCGTAGAACCGCATGAGCAGGTTGACCAGTGTCGTTTTTCCGGCGCCCGTGGGGCCGACGATCGCGGCGGTCTGCCCCGGTTCGACGCGCAGGGTCAGGTCTTCGATAAGTGGCGTGTCGGGGGAGTAGCTGAAGGAAACGTCGTCGAATTCGACGAGTCCGCGCGCGGGTGTGGCAAGGATGCCGTTGGCGTCGGTGCTCTGCGCGGGCGCGTCGAGGAACTCGAAGATGCGCTCGGCCGATGCGACACCGGACTGCAGCATTTGCAACATCCCGCCGAGCTCACCGAGCGGCTGGTTGAGCTGGCGCGAATACTGGATGAACGCCACCGCCGAACCCAGCGTGATGTGCCCGCCAGCCACGCGCAGAGCACCGACGACCGCGATGACCACATACGACAGGTAGGTGATGAACTGCATGGTCGGGAAGATCGTGCCCGAGAGGAACTGCGCCTTGAACGCGGAGCCGAACAGCTCGGCGTTGCGGCGATCGAATTCATTCTCCATCTCGTCGGTGCGACCGAAGATGAGCGCGACCTCGTGGCCGGTGAACGCTTCCTCGACGTGACCGTTCAGCGCGCCGGTAGAGCGCCATTGCTGACTGAACTGCTTTTGCGAGCGCGTTCCCAGCACGGCGATGACCAGTCCTGACAGCGGCACAGCGATGAGAGCGACGAGGGCGAGCTCCCAGGAGATGGAGAACATCATCACCACGATGCCGGTGAGCATGATCGCCGAGTGAATCAAGTGCCCCATCGCCTGTTGCAGGGCTTGCTGCACGTTGTCCACGTCGTTCGTCGTGCGCGACAGCAGGTCGCCGCGCTGCCGGGTGTCGAAGTAGCTCAACGGCAGGTCATGAACTTTCGCCTCGATCGACGCGCGCAGGTCGTACACCGCCCGCATGACGGCCCGGTTGATCACCGCGCCTGAGGCCCAGTCCGCGAACGATGCGCCGGTGTAGATGACCAGCAGCCACATCACAACGTCGCTCAGCCGCTCCATGTCGCCGCGCGCGATCACGTCGATGGCTATGCCCAGCACCGCCGGCCCGGCCACCATGAGCAGCACCGAGACCACATTGAGCACCACGCCGGCACCGAACGCCAGCTTGAGCGGCCCCATGAGCTTCAGCATCCGCCAGGCAGAGGGCCAGAACGCTTTTGCTTGTCTGCGTCCCGCCTCCCCGGTCTTTTCCTCCAACTCCAGGAACTCTTCGTCGGTCAAGTCTGTCTTGGCACTCATGCGTCCACTCCTTCCTGGGACGCAACGATCTCTTGGTACGTCGGTGAGTTGGCCAGCAGGGATTCGTGGGTACCGCGGTCCACAATCCGGCCGGCTTCCATGACCAGGATCTGGTCGGCGTCGACAATCGAGCTGACCTTCTGCGCCACGAGAATGGTCACCGCACCGGCCGTGTATTCGGCCATGGCCGCCTGCAGGTTGGATTCGGTGATGGGGTCAAGGGCGGAGAAAGAGTCGTCGAAAAGCAGCACCTTCGGATTTGCTACGAACATGCGCGCGATGCACAGACGCTGGCGCTGCCCGCCCGAGACATTCGTGCCGCCTTGGGAGATCGGCATGCCCAAGTCCTCGACGAAGTCCGCCTGAGCGACGCGCAATGCCGCCCACAGTTCGTCATCGGTGGCGTCCGGGTTGCCGAAACGCAGGTTCGTCGCGACCGTCCCGGAGAACAGGTACGGCTCCTGCGGAACCATTGACACGGTGCTGGCCAGTTGCTCGCGGCTCAACTCCGTGGTGGGCACGCCGCCGAGTGACACCACGCCGGACCTGGGCGCACGCAGCCGTGGGATCAAGGACAGCAGCGTCGTCTTTCCCGCTCCAGTCGAGCCGATCACGGCCGTTGTGGTGCCTGGGCGGGCCTCGAAAGAAATGTCCTCCAGGACCGGGGCGTCTGCGCCGGGGTAGCAGTAGGTGACGCGGTCGAATGTGACGGTGGGGTCAGTGGCCGGGGTGGTTGGGGCGTCGATAAGCGAGGGCGAGTGCGCCAAGACTTCCGTTACACGGCGTGCGCACACGAACGCTCGGGGCAGCGGAATGATCATCGCCGCGCCCATCACCACCGCAATGAGAATCTGCAGCATGTACTGCATGAATGCCGTCAACGAACCGATCTGCATCAGGCCGGCGTCGATGCGTTGGCCGCCGAACCACATCAGGGCGGTGATCGCGGCGTTGAGGATCAGCATGACCACAGGAAACAGGATCACAAACACGCGGCCGACATTCAGGCTCACCCGCGTAATGTCCGCGTTGGCCTCGGCGAAACGTTGCGTTTCAAAGTCTTCGCGGCCGAACGCGCGCACCACACGAATGCCGCTGATCTGCTCGCGCAGAACGGCGTTGACCGCGTCGAGGCGCTCCTGCATCTGCGTGAACAACGGCAACAGCAGCGCAACGACTGCCGTGACCACCACCGCGAGAATCACTACCGCAACCGCGACCAGCCATGACAAGCCAGCGTCCTGCCGCAACGCCATGACCACACCGCCGATCGCCATGATCGGCGCGGTCGCGAGCATGCCCAGTGTGAGCTGCAGCGCGACCTGAATCTGGTAGATATCGTTCGTCCCGCGCGTGATTAGCGTAGCCGGCGGAAACTCCGCCATATCTTCGGCGTCAAAACGGTTGACGTGCGCGAACACGTCCTTGCGCAGCTCACGCGCCACGCTTGTCGACGCCCACGTCGCCAACCACATCACCCCCACCGCCGTGACAATCTGCACCAGGGCGGCGATGAGCATGATCCCGCCAGTGCGCCATATATAAGGTATGTCGCCACGGGCGAGACCCTTGTCGATGATGTCCGCATTCAGCGACGGCAACCACAACGTAGCCAGCACCGACACGAGCTGGAGTACCAGCACGCCCGCGATGGCGGCGGCGAAGCGGCGGTCTGTGCGGAACACGCTGCCGATGAGGCGGATCAGATGGGGGAGGTTCACCGGGCAATCATAGGCCTGTGCCGTTTCTGGAGCATAGTGTCGCCATTCGGCCGTATATACTTGGAGTTATATCCGTAGTGACGGTGTTGATAGTGCCAAAGGAGGAAGTTGTGACGAAGCCCGTTGAAACCACCGTGTTCAAATCCGGAAACAGTCAGGCTGTCCGCATTCCGGTGACCCACCGACTCGTCGTCGAACGAGTGACCGTCGAGCACGTCCCCGAGGGTCTGCTCCTCCGTCCCGTCGAAGAGACAATCGGTGACGCGCTCAACCGGCTGCGCGCCTACCAAGCCGCAGAAGGTATCGAAGGGGGACTTCTCGAAGAAGTCGAAGACCTTCCACCCGAACCCTTACCTGACTTCGACGACAGGTCTTGATAGACCATGCGGTATCTGTTCGACACGAACGTCTGGATTGATCTCGAACGGGGCAGTTATTCGCACGTGCTGGACCGTGCCTCGAGCTGCACACGAGATCAAGTAGGCGTCTCCACAGTGGTTCTCGGAGAACTGTATGCAGGTGCTTTACGGTCGATGGACCCTATTCGAGCGCGACAATCCATCGACACGTTCTTGGCGGGCTGGCCGAGGATCGGTGTGGATGAACGAACTGCAGAGATCTACGCGGAAATTCGAGCGGCCCTGCAAAGTCAAGGACGAGTTATCGGCCCCAATGACTTATGGATCGCGGCTCAGGCATTGCGCGAGGATGTGGTCCTCGTGACGGCGAACGACGATGAATTCTCCCGAGTGCCATCGCTTGAGGTTGAGAACTGGCGATAGTCCGCACTGCGGAGTCCCTGCGGTTTTGCGGCAGTCCGGTGAGGTGGCGCCGGGCTGGAATACTGCTCGGGCATTTCCGGAATACTGCTCACGTAAAAGTACTGGTCAAAAACGTGCAGTCTGGTTTATAAGGGCGAGCAGTATTCTAGGGTCCGGGGGGAGGACACTCCGCATTGCGGAGTCCCTGGGGTTCTGCAGAACTATGGAGTTGCCGGAACGGCATTCGCTGCGGACAGCAAGGTCGTCCACTGGGCCACCGTGACCACGCCAGGTTCAGATGGCTCCGGTGCGGACGAGTCCGCACTGCGGAGTCCCTGCGGTTTTGCGGCAGAGTTCTTCGCCCAAGCCGGCCGGTGCCAGCCTTCCCACGTGGTGAAGGGGAGGCTGCGGGACTCGAGAAGGGCGACGATCGCCCCGGGCTGGTCGGTCACCTGCGGTGAGGCGACGACGGGGGTGCGGCTGAGGGCAATCGCGGCATCGGCGAGGCCGGCGCCCGAAAGACCGGCATCGGCGGCGGACGCGGAGAGCGCGTCGTAAACCTCGGCCGCGCCAGGAGATGTGCCGATGACCACGACGGACCCGGCGGTGTCACCGGCCCCGGCGTCAGAATCAGACGCCACGACAATCGTGTCGTAGTAGTGGGTCAGTTCGCCGACGGTCACGTCAGTTCCGATGGTGAGGTTGCCGAAGAGTCTGAGGCGGGGGACGTCGATAAGCGAGCGGGCGCTGCGGTGCGATGAGCCGAAGCGGATGAGGGATGTGGGGGCGGGGGAGGCGTCGAAAAGGTCGACGAAGTAGCTGCGGCCGGGCATGCAGATGAGGAGGTCCGATGCGTGGATGCCGGTGGGGCCGGCTCCAGTGACGGCGACGCGGGAAACGCGGTTGGTCATGTGAGGCTCCTTCTGTAGCTAGGTAGACCGCTTGGTCTAAAAACTTAGCAACGATTAGTACGCAGTCAAGGCTCAAGCGAGATTTACATTCATATGAACGTGCAGACCAGCGAGCCGAAACCTTGCGGAGGAGTGACCTTAGGCGGGCTGGCTGTGTAGCGTGCTGATCAACAAACCGCACCGCGCAACGCTATAGACAGAGCGGTACACAGAAGGAGGCGGCATGACCACCACCACAAGCGCAGAAGCACGGCCCCGCCCGGCGCGTAAGCCGAAGCCGGAAGGCCAGTGGAAGATCGACGGCCAGGCGCCCCTCAACCACGATGAGGAGCTCAAGCAGGTCGAGCCGGTGCTGGCGGTCAAGCAGCGCGTCATCGACATCTACTCTAAGCAGGGCTTCAAGTCGATCCCGGAAGAAGATCTGTACCCGCGCTTTAAGTGGCTGGGCATGTACACGCAGCGCAAGCAGAACTTGGGCGGCGAGCACACCGGCAAGGACAACCTCGAGCTGCAGGACGAGTTCTTCATGGCGCGCGTGCGTTTTGACGGCGGCCAGTGCTCCACCGAACAAGCCCGCGCCGTCGGCGAGATCAGCCGCGACTACTGCCGGTCCACAGCCGACCTGACGGACCGCCAGAACATTCAGCTCCACTGGCTGCGCGTCGAAGACGCGCCGGCGATGTGGGACAAGCTCGAGTCGGTCGGCCTGAACACCTGGGACGCCTGCGGCGATGTGCCGCGCGTGATCATGGGTTCGCCGGTGGCGGGCATCGCGAAGGATGAGATTATCGACGCCACACCGGCGATTGAGAAGATCAAGAACGAGTACGTCCTGCGCGAGGAATTCCAGAACCTGCCGCGCAAGTTCAAGACCGCGATTTCCGGCAACGCCCGCCAGGATGTCGTGCATGAGATCAACGACATCGCGTTCATCGGGGTCAACCACCCCGAGTTGGGTCCGGGCTTCGAGTGCTTTGTCGGCGGAGGCTTGGCCACAAACCCCATGCTCGCTCAGTCCCTCGGCGCGTTCATCACTTTGGAGGAGGTGCCGGAGGTGTGGGCAGGCGTGGTCCGCCTGTTCCGCGACTACGGTTACCGCCGCCTGCGCGCCCGGGCGCGGATCAAGTTCTTGGTGGCGCAGTGGGGAATCGAGAAGTTCCGCCAGGTCCTCGAGGACGAGTACCTGGGCTACAAGCTCACCGACGGCCCCCACGCGCCGACCAACCTGATCGACCGCGATCACATTGGTATCCACGAGCAGAAAGATGGCAACGTCTACCTGGGCGTGAAGCCGACGATGGGCCACCTCACCGGTGAGCAGCTCATCGCCATCGCTGACCTGGCCGAGTCTTACGGCCTGAGTCGTCTGCGCTTCACCCCGTTCAAGGAAATTCTGTTCCTCGACGTCGACCCGGAGCAGGTCCGGGCGCTTGCGGCAGACCTGACTGAGATGGGCCTCTACTCCGCCCCCAGCGAATTCCGCCGCGGCATGCTCACCTGCACCGGCCTGGAATACTGCAAGCTCGCCCACGTGACCACAAAGGCCCGCGGCATTGAGCTTGTCGACGAACTCGAGGAACGCCTCAAGGACTTCGACTCTCCCATCACGATCGCCCTGAACGGCTGCCCGAACGCCTGCGCCCGCACGCACATCGCGGACATCGGCCTGAAGGGCCAGATGGTCGACGACGGCAACGGCAACAAGGTCGAGGGCTTCCAAGTCCACTTGGGAGGCGCCATCGGCGACGGCGCCAACTTCGGCCGGAAGCTCCGCGGCCACAAGGTCCTTTCGACTGAGCTTGGGGATTATGTGACGAGGGTGGCGGGTAATTTCGTCGAAAAGCGAAACGACGGCGAGCTCTTCCGCGACTGGGTCGCGCGCGCCGACGAGGATGACCTGCGATGAGCTTCCGCCGCAAGCCGAACCCGAACCGCAACCACCCCGCGTATTGCCCCTACTGCGCGGGCGAAGGGTTATTTCCTGATGAACAATCGGATTTTGCATGGAAATGCACCGAGTGCCTGCGTATCTTCGAGGTGTTGTTCCACGGGCAAGATGACCCGGACGTGGCTCCGCAGAAGGCCAAGTCAACGGAGCAAGCACTGCAGGAATCGCTGGCCCGTCACGGCCACGACGCGGTGTTGAGGAAGGAGAAATAGTGGACTTTCTAAACAGGTCCGCGGGTGATGTGCGCGACCCCGAAGTGAGCCCCGAGGGCCCCAAAGAAACAGCGCCGCTGACCCCAGAGATCGCCGAAGCAAACGCGAAGCTTGTCGACGAATGGGCCGACAAACTCTACAACGCCTCCGCGAAAGAGATCCTCGAGTGGGCCCACGAGTATGCCCCAGGCAACCTCGTGGTGACGCTGAGCATGGAGAACACCGTTCTCGCGGAGCTGGCGAAAGACTACCTGCCGGAGGCGGACTTCCTCTTCCTGGATACGGAGTACCACTTCGACGAGACGCTTGATGTCGCGGACCAGGTCGAAGAGCGTTATCCGGCGCAGCGCCTCGTCCGCGCGAAGGCGATCCTGAGCCGTGAGGAGCAGGACCGCGTATACGGCAAGGCACTCTACCGCCGCAACCCGACCGCGTGCTGCCGTATGCGCAAGGTGGAGCCGCTCGCGGTGAACCTCTCGCCCTATGTCGGCTGGGTCACGGGCCTGCGGCGTGACGACGGCCCCACCCGCGCCGAAGCCCCCGCTTTGAGTTTGGATGCCACGGGCCGGTTGAAGATCAGCCCGATCATCACGTGGTCGCTGGACGAGACCGACGCATACATAGAGGACAAGAATTTGATCATCCACCCGCTGACCAAGCAGGGCTACCCCTCCATCGGCTGTGCGACCTGCACCCTGCCGGTCGCTGAGGGCGAAGATCCCCGCGCTGGTCGCTGGGCCTTTTCGAGCAAGACGGAGTGTGGTCTGCATGGCTAACGAACTCTCCCCGCACCTGCGGGATCTGGAGAACGAGTCGATTCACATCCTGCGTGAGGTGGCAGGGCAATTCGACAAGATCGGCCTGCTGTTCTCGGGCGGCAAGGACTCCTGTGTCGTCTTCGAGCTGGCGCGCCGCGCGTTTGCGCCCGCCGCAATGCCGATCGAGTTGCTGCACGTGGACACCGGCCACAACTTCCCGGAAGTGATCGAGTTCCGCGACCGCCTCGTCGAGGAAACCGGTGCCCGCCTGCGCGTGGCGCACGTGCAGGATTGGATTGACCGCGGCGACCTGGTCGAGCGTCCCGACGGCACCCGCAACCCGCTGCAAACCGTGCCCCTCGTGGAGACCATCGCTGAGGTCGGTTACGACGCCGTTCTCGGCGGCGCCCGCCGCGACGAGGAGCGCGCCCGCGCCAAGGAGCGCGTCTTCTCCGTCCGCGACTCTTTCGGCGGCTGGGATCCGCGCCGTCAGCGCCCTGAGCTGTGGAGTCTCTACAACGGCGAGAAGCTTCCGGGCGAGAACATCCGCGTCTTCCCCATCTCCAACTGGACGGAAGCGGACGTGTGGGAGTACATCGGCGCCCGCGACATTGAGCTGCCGGCCATTTACTTCGCCCACGACCGCGAGGTGTTCAACCGCGACGGCATGTGGCTCACCGCCGGCGAGTGGGGCGGCCCGCGCGAGGATGAGACCGTGGAGACCCGCCGCGTGCGCTACCGCACCGTCGGTGACATGAGCTGCACCGGTGCGGTCGACTCGACCGCGACAACCATCGATGAGGTGCTCGTCGAGCTCGCCGCTTCCACCCTGACCGAGCGCGGCGCCACGCGCGCCGACGACCGCCTGTCCGAATCCGCCATGGAAGACCGCAAGAAGGAGGGCTACTTCTGATGAGTCCTTTTGGAAATTCTGCAGAGCCGAATGCGTCGGCGAGTGAAGCGTTAGCGCAACGAGCGACGCTGAGGCTCTGCACGGCCGGCTCCGTTGACGACGGCAAATCCACCTTCGTCGGCCGCCTCCTGCACGACACGAAGTCGGTGCTCGCGGATCAGCTCGCCAGCGTCGAACGCACCTCCGCCGACCGCGGCTTCGAGGGCCTCGACCTCTCCTTGCTTGTCGACGGCCTTCGCGCCGAGCGCGAACAAGGCATCACCATCGACGTCGCCTACCGGTACTTCGCCACCGACCAGCGCACCTTCATCCTCGCGGACACCCCGGGGCATGAGCAGTACACGCGCAACACCGTCACGGGCATGTCCACGTCCCAGGTCGTCGTTTTGCTTGTCGACGCCCGAAACGGCATCAAACCGCAAACCATCCGCCACCTCACCGTGGCGAGCCTGCTCGGTGTGAAGACAGTCATCCTGGCCGTGAACAAGATCGACCTGGTGGACTACTCGCAGAACGTCTTCGAGGAGATCAAGGGCGAGTTCGAGTCCCGCTGTGCTGCCCTGGGCATCGAGGAGCCGCACGCCGTGCCGATCTCCGCGAAGTTCGGCGCCAATGTTGCCGAGCGCTCCACCGAGACATCCTGGTACGAGGGCCCGACCGTGCTCGAGCTGCTGGAGACCATCCCGGTCAACTCCGGCCGCGCGCTGGACCTGGCGTTCCGGTTCAACATCCAGTACGTCCTGCGTGAGCACGAGACCGACTACCGTGCCTACGCCGGCACTGTGAACTCCGGCTCCGTGAAGGTCGGCGATGAGGTCGTCGCGCCGAATGGCCGCACCACGACAGTGACGCACATCGACACGGCGGATGGCCTCGACGGCGCGCAGTCCGCTGACGCTGGAGATGCGGTCGCCCTGCGCCTTGCCGACGACATCGACCTCACCCGCGGCGACCTGCTGGCCTCCGCGCCATTCCCGGAGCTCGTCCGCGAGTTCCACGGCACCGTCGTCGGTCTGACCGAGAAGGACGTCGCGGCTGGGCAGGCTGTGAAGCTGCGCTATGGCACCTCGCTGGTCCGTGCCCGTGTTGGCAGCGTCGACCGCGTCATCGACATCGACGGCACGGCTTCGTCCAACTCGGATGACACCGCGCCAGAGTCCTTCGGCCTGAACGACATCGCGCACGTGACCGTCCAGACGGCGCAGGAGCTGCCGGTGGAGGAGTACGCGGCGCGCGGTGCCGTGGGCAACTTCCTGCTCATTGATCAGGCGTCCGGTAACACGCTGGCAGCTGGTCTCGTGGGAACGCGGCTGCGGTAGGAGAGCTGAGGTCATCATGAACGCACCCGCCCTGATCACGCTGTCGCACGGATCGCGCCACCCCGGCGCGCGCCCCGGTGTGGCCACGCTGACCGCTGCCGCCGCAGCTCAGCTGGGCGTGGTCGGTGTGGATGCGCACCTCGAGTTCGACACCCCCGACCTCACCGCCGCCGCCCAGCAGCTTGTCGACGCTGGCCACACCCGCGCCGTTGTCGTACCGACCCTGTTCACCACCGCCTTCCACGCCACCCACGACGTTCCGCAAGCGATCGCGGAAGCCCGGGCCGCGACCGGACTCGACCTCATCCCTGCCGAAGGGTTGGGCCAAGGCCGCGACGTCGCCGCCATCCTCGCCGCGCGAGCCGTGAGCGACATCGCGGCATCCGGCCGCGCCGTCCGGGAGATCATCCTCTACCCGGTGGGCACCTCCAACACGGAGGCGGCCGCGAAGACGGTGGAGCTGGGCCGAGATGTCGAAAAGCTCGTCGGTATTCCTGTCACGACCGTTCCCGCGACGGGTCATGGGAAGAGGGACGTGGGGGAGCTGGCAAGCGTCGATAAGCATTTGCTTCCGCTCTTTGTCACTGAAGGGTTGCTCCTGGACCGGGCGTTTCGAATGTGGCCTGGTTCCGTCTCCGCGCCGCTGGGTGCGGACCTCGCACACGTCGTAGCTTCGCGCTACCGCCGCGCACTTGCGCACACAGACGCACTGGCCGCTTCGGCCACGGCGTAATTCTCACCAAAGGACAGCCACCATGAACCGCATGATCACGCTCATACTCATCGCCATCGCCGGCTTAGCCGGCCAACTTGTGGACGGCGGCCTGGGCATGGGCTTCGGCGTCACATCGACGACGATCCTTGTCATGCTCGCAGGCCTGGGACCCGCGCAGGCCTCCGCGGTGGTGCACACAGCTGAGCTGGGTACAACGCTCGTGTCCGGCATCAGCCACTGGAAATTCGGCAACGTCGACTGGCGCGTTGTCGCCGCGATCGGCATTCCTGGCTCTGTCGGAGCGTTCGTCGGTGCGACTGTGCTGTCCAACCTGTCGACGGAGTCCGCGAAGCCGATCATGTCGCTTATTCTCGCGGCGATCGGCATCAACCTGGTCTATCGATTCTCCCGCGGGCTCATTCGCCGGCAGGTCGTAGAGACCCCGCACTCGAAACCCTTCCTTGGGTTCCTGGGTTTGTTCGGCGGATTTGTCGACGCCACTGGTGGCGGCGGCTGGGGTCCCGTCACCACCTCGACGCTGCTGTCGGCTGGCCGCTCCGAGCCGCGCCGCATTGTCGGTACCGTCAACACCGCGGAGTTCTTCGTCACCGCGGCCGCGACCGCCGGCTTCGTGCTGGGAATGTGGGACGACCTGGTCACCCACCTCTCCGCGGTCGGTGCGCTGCTGCTCGGCGGCGTGATCGCCGCGCCGCTGGCCGCATGGCTGGTGACCAGGCTCAACCCGATCCTGCTCGGCGGCATCGTGGGCACCTTGATCGTCATGCTCAACCTGCCCGTCGTGCTCAAGGCCCTTGGTGTCGGGGCGACCGTGCTGATCGTGGTGCGGGTGGTCGTTCTGGTTGTCGGCGTGGCACTGTCGATCCGCGGCTGGCGGCGCCACCGCGCGAACTGGCGCGCGGCGAACGAGAAGGAAGCAGCAATCGGCGCTGAGTCGGGTTCGGCCGAGGCGACAGAGACTCCGGCAGACTCGCACGTCCGGTAAAATATCTACATTTGAGGCATGCTGATCTCGGAGAGCGTCCTCCTCCTGGCCACCAACGACGAAGGCAAGCACGAGTCGGCTTTCCTGTGGAACGACATGCTGCTGCGCAGCGGTTTGCTTGCGGACTTGATGAGCCGCGGCCTTGCAACCATCACAGAGCGCAAGCTCCGAGACCCGATCGTCGCTCCGAGCGTGCCTGCGGCCCAAGTGGAGGATCCTGTCCTCCGTACTGCCGTTGAAGCCCTGGAGAAACGGTCGGGCAAAACGACTTACGGACGTCCTGTGGTCCGAATGGTTTGGCAAGCGCCAGGATGTCGCCCAACGACTGGTCGCCGAGGGGGTTCTGGAGGAGTCCGGCGGAGGCTTCCGTCTTTTCTCCCGGAACCAGTTCCCGACCCGCGATGGGATGCCGGAACTGCAGCTCCGCGGCCGCCTGGAGCAGATCCTTCGTGGTCAGGCGCAGCCGACGGAGCAGGATGCGACGCTCATCATGCTCCTCAATATCTACGACGCCATCCGCCCGCTCCTCAAAGAGGAGCTGCGCGGGATGAGGCGCACAGAACGCAAGCAAGCGATTGAAAACGCATCCGCCTCCGTCACATCCCCCGAGATCGCTCAGACGCTCAAAGCTGCGAAGAAGTGCGTGGAAATGGCTGCGGTCGGCGCGACGATGACCGTGTTCACCCCCTAAGTCGGACTGGGTGTGTTGGTGTTTTTTCGGGCAAGGCACCGCGCTCACTACATTTTTACTATCGCCTTCTGACGCCTCCGGTGAAATCCCGCCTGGGAAAACGTCGCATCGGTTCACTGAAAGGCGATACTGAAAATCTATTCCTGCCGAGCCCAGGGGACAGTAGCTCTGACCACACGACCGTGCTCCGCTGGTTCGGAGCTAACACGCAGGAAACTGCGATGATGCAGGGGACATTTTTCCGGGCGGGCCAGCTCCGAGTGTCCATATACTGAGGGCATGTTGATTTCGGAGCAAATACTACTTCTCTCCACGAACGACAAAGGTAAACACGAAACCTCAATGCTGTGGAACGACATGCTCCTCCGCAGTGGACTCATGGCCGATCTGGTTGGTTGGAAACTAGTCACGATCACTGACCGAACAATCCGCGCCCCGAAGCTCACAGCTGCTGTTCCGTCGGCGCAGGTCGAGCATCCTGTGCTGCGACACGGCGTAGAGATGATTGAGAAGCGAAACAACAGGTCTACTTACGACATCATCGCGGATGACTGGTTCGCGAAGCGGAAAGATGTCGCACAGGGGCTCGTCGCGCAGGGTGTCCTCGAGGAAACAGACGGGGTTTTCAGTTTCCTCTCCCGAAATCAATTTCCTACTCGCGATGAGTCGGTGGAGCTGCAGCTCCGCGGCCGACTTGAGCAGATTCTCCGCGGCCAAGCAAACCCGACATTGCAAGAATCGATGCTCGTAGCGCTTCTCGACGCCTACGATGCCGTCCGCGCCCTCCTCAAGGAAGAGCTACGCGGAATGGGCCGCGGCGAAGTGAAGCAGGCAGTCAGAGATGTGGCGGCCTTGGTGACGGACCCGGATCTTGAGCTGGTGATCAAGGCAGCGAACAGTGCTGAAACATCGGTCACGGTCAACACGACAGTGATGATGGCTAACCAGGCCAGGAGGTAGCGCAGGGGCTGACCGGACACCAAGGGAGTGTTCGGTCCAGCGCCAGCAAGTCCGCACAGGAGTCTTGTCTGCGTCCAATCGCTTACTCACTGCACTGCGCGAACTAAGCGTCTAGTTAGAGCTCGTTGATTGGGTTTTGCCCCATACCTTCTCACCTAGCAAAGCGAGCGTTGCCGGCAGGAGGATGGGTCGAACGATGAGTGCGTCCAAAGCGACGGCCATCGCCAGCCCAAGGCCCAGCTCTTGAATGATGCTGATTTCAGCCACCATGAATGAGAGGAAAACTCCAATCATGATGATCGCGGCGGAGATGATGAGACGGGATGTGTGCGCAACTCCCTCCGCAATGGCATCGCGATGGGTTGAGCCGGAAGCGAACTGCTCTTTCATTCGTGAAGCCATCAACACCATGTAATCCATACTCAGGCCAAATACGATCGCGAACACGACGATCGGCGTCACACTGTTGATCGCTTCACCAGTTACGGCTTTCCACAGCAGGGATAGGCAACCCATCGCTGCGGAGACAACGAGACCGTTGAGCACGACCGCGAGTGTGGCTAGTCGCCACGACCGGAAAGCCCATCCAAGGAGAAGCAGCGAAATCAAGAGGACGAAACCCACGATCCAGGGAATGGACTTTTGGACCAGTCGATCAAAGTCGTCGCCCTGCGCTGTGGCGCCTGAGACGAAGGTGTCGGGGTACTCGTCTGCCGCTTTCTTGATATCCGCAACCATCTCGTGGGCGGCGTCGGAATCCGGTAAGTCCGTAGACGTAATGACGACCCTCTTATAGGCGCGTCCCTCTTTCTCGGCGCTCAATGGGTAGGGGGAATACTGCTCTGCAGGTGTTCCCGACGCGAATACCTGATCGACGTGTCGAACCTCTTCGATGTCCGCGAGGAATTCCTCGACTTCTGCATCGAGTTCTTGGGCTGACTGGCCCTCCGTCCCGGCGAACGTAACCATAGTGGGAAACAGCTCGCGGGCGTTGAGCTCAGATTCAATGATTTCGATCCCCTCGCGTGAGTCCATTCCTGCTGGGAGAATGGACGAGCTTGCTACGGGAACCTGGAGTTTGATGCTCGCCAGAGGGGTAGCGGCGATGAGCAATGGCACGGCGATCAACACGACTGCAAGCAAGGGCGATTTGAGCGGGAGGCTCGAAGTGCGTTTCTCCTTATCTTCCGGAGCTCGCATTGTTTTCTCGTATCCAGGGAGTTTGCCGAAGAAGAATCGGTCTCCCAGCAGCATAATTGCAGCTGGCACAAGAGTTGCCAACGCCAAAAGCGCGATGGACGTGACCACGATGCCAGCCATGGCAATCGAGCTGAAAACCATATTCCGAGCGATGAACAGAGCACATAGAGCGGCGATGACGCTCAAGCCGCCAAAGCGGATGGAATGCCCTGCGGTGTTGGTTGCTCGCCGCAGAGCGTCCTCAGGCGGATGTCCCGCGATAAGAAACTCCTTGTATCGAGCGATCAAGAACAAGCAGTAGTCCACCGAAACGGCCAAGCCGATAAGGGAGGCTGCGGTGATGTACATGTTGGAAACATCGAGGAACGAAGCTAGCAGGGTTCCGATGCCTTGCGTTCCAATAAGGCAAGCGCCTGCAACCAGGAGTGTCACCAGCGTAGGACCGACAGCTCTGTAGATGAGCAGCAGAACCAAAATGAGAAGTGGGAAGGCGATGATCTCCGCTCGCAAGGCATCTTGCTGGGACTGAATGTTCAAGTCGTAGTCCAAAGCGGGGGCTCCAGTCACATGGCTCGTGACATCTTCTCCTTCCACTGCTGTCTCGACTCTGTCACGGAGGTCAGGGATCATGTTTTGAGTCGTCGTATTATCAGCCGCTACGCCGACTTGGAGGATTTGGGTTTTCCCTGAATCAGAAGACAATGAGGCGAGCGCACGCCCATCGATGACTGAGTCGATGTTCGGCAGAGTTTCTATACCCGTCGAGACGTTGTCTAGCACTTCTGAAGAGATGCTGCTGTCGGAGTTCAGGACGACAGTGAGTTGATTCGCGGGATCGCCGAAGGCATGCTCGTTCACCTCTTGGCCGACAAAGGACGTCCCGTTCTCGTCGTTGAAGCCTCCGGCTTTCACGGCGCCGTTGAGCTGGAGTGCTCCAACTACCCCGAGCGCGGAAAGGAGCAACCACACTACGAGAATGAGCTTTGAGTACTTTTTTACGAGGCTTATGGGCATATTTAGTTTCTTTCCGATGCTGACTTGGCCGACGCAACCGCAGACGCGATCTTTTCTCGACGGAGATCGCCACGCGGATCATCGGCGGGGATGCTGTCCTCTGCTTGGCGGTAAGCCTCTATTGCGGCGTCAATGTCTCCAATTTTGAGGAACGACTCTGCGAGCCCCACGTACGATTGAGAGGTCATCTTTCCTCCGCGGGACACCGCCCGTTGGAACTGAGAGCGCGCTAAATTCGCTCCACCACCGAGCCAACGTGGCAGTGTTAAGGCGCTTCTTCCAGCGAGGTAAGCAGAAAAATCATCAGATCCGTCTAGGTCTGAAAGTAGAAGAGCCCGCTGGTTAACGATCGCGGCGCGTGCTGCAGTGCCTGCCGATGTGTGTGAGTTGAGGGCCTTGAAACCGGATAACCGGGTCTGCTGAACGGGGAGACTGAGGTCGCGGCGGGATGTTTTACGCGCGATGCGCAACAGCAATTCGACCCGCCGAACTACCGCCGGAGGAAGGGTTCCCTGGGGAGTGAGGTTCTCCCGCACTATAGTTTGCGCCAGTTCCACCATGCGGCTCACCGCGGCACCACGATCGGCTCCATTCGGATTCTTGCTTCGATCCTTTAGCTCAGCGACGATTTCAAACGCTTGGTCGCGCATTTGACGGGCGTTTTCTCGCTCATCACCCACCTCTGGCTGGACCAACGGCTCGCCGATGGAAACGGAGAAGAGACGGCGCCGCGGTACAGTAGCGCCTTTTGGTAGAACCTCTGCAAGTCCGGTCATTCCGATGGGTACGACGGGTGTGTTGTTCGCTAATGCCATGCGAAACGCGCCGGATTTGAAGGGCAGGAGTCCTTCGCCCACGTTGCGTGTGCCTTCTGGATAGAGCACGAGAGTGCCGCCGTCCTCGAGAACGTCTTGTGCGCGACGAAATACTTCTTCTCCTGGTGCGTCACGGTCGACTGGATAACAGTTCATCGACTCGTGCCAAACACGCGAAAGAAACGATTCGAATGCCTCGGCTTTGGTGGGGAACCACTCCTCGCCTCCGCGAACTGAGTTTGCCAGGGTCTTCGTAACGAAGTGGTCCATGTAACTGGAGTGATTGGCTACAAAAATGACCGGTCCGGTGCGTGGAATATTTTCCAAACCCTCGATGAAGCCGACGTGGTTCAGGACGAAGTCGTGGATTCGCGGCGTAGAAACTCGGCGGACAGTTTGACCAAGAAAGCTTGAATTGTAGTTCTTCACTGTGCGTCGCCTTTCAGCGTCTCGGCGATGGGAGTTCCGTCGGGTTTCTGGTCAATTCGGACTCCTGCGCGTACTTGTTCGTTCCGGTAGTCGCGCATGCGCTCGATGGTCGAGATGGAGATCCCGCGCTCTTTGCACCACGGGACGAGTTGAGGGAGTCGAAGCATTTCACCGTCATCACCGATGATTTCGATGATGACGCCAACTGGAGAGAAACCAGCCATTGCGGCCAGATCGCTTCCGGCCTCTGTGTGGCCGACTCGGGTGAGAACCCCGCCTTCGCGAGCGATGAGGGGGAAGATGTGCCCTGGACGGTGAAAGTCATTCTCGTTACCCCCGTTAGCCAGGAGCTGGACCGTTCGCGCTCTATCAGAGGCTGAAATACCTGTAGTGACCCCGTAGTCACCGGTCGCGTCGCAAGAGACAGAGAATGCCGTGCCGAAATCGTCCTCGTTGGTTTTCACCATGGGGTGCAGATTCAACCGTTGTGCATGGTTTGCAGGCATTGGCACGCACAGCAATCCTCTGCCCTGCGTAATCATGAAGTTGATGGCCTCTGGAGTAGCAGCTTCAGCGGCCATGATCAGATCGCCTTCGTTCTCGCGGTCTTCGTCGTCGACAAGGACCACCATCTTGCCCGCCGCGACGTCGGAAACGATTTTCTCAATCGGGCTGAGTTCGGTTTCTGCGAAAAGGCGCTCGTCAGTCTTGTTGACGGATGCCTGTTCTTCGTGTGTTTGGAGCATCATGTTCCTTTCCAGTCTTAGATGTGGCAACATGCATGTTGCAACACGGAATGTAACCAGACGGGAAAACGTAGATCAACTTCTCTGAACTGGGAATTTATTTGAAGTGGAAGTCGACCAGGCAGGGGGAAATAAATTTACTTGACCAAAGCACGTGTCTTGGATAATGTCGGTGACATGTCATTTAAAACCGAAAATAGTGCCGCCGTGACGATTCATGCCGGTGAGCGCGCCATTCTTGGGGTCGTGACAGACTTGGAACGCCTGCCCTCGTGGAATCCTGCTTTCAGCTTCGTGAGCCCGCCTCGTGCCGACGGTTCGCACGCGCTCACGGTGCAAAAAGTATTGAACGGTACGATCGTGGCCGCCGCGTCTGAGACTTCAACGGGCCACGTTGTCGACTTTGAAATTGATATTCCGGGTCTGCGCGAACATTCGTCTTTTCTGCTTGAATCCCAGTTGGATGGAACGACACGGGTTACTCATCGGATTAGGCAAGCCGGGACTCTGTCGGCCGTGATTGGGCAGCGAGAGGCGGCGTTGGTGCCCGGTAAGCGGTTAGCGCGATTGGCGCGTTTCCTCGAGACTGAAAGCTGACAACACGAGGGAAGGAATGACATGCCGTTAGAGCTATTCACTCATCCTGAGGAATTCCGTTATCTCATTCTCGCGCTCCAGCGCCAGGGGAGCCGACGGCTCAATCGGCTCTTCTCTGAGGTGGGTTTGACTCACTCCCAGGCGGAGGTCGTGGAAGTGCTAGGCGTTCATGGCCCAATTAGCACGAAAGAAGTTGGCCAGTATCTTGTCTGTGAATCCGGTAGCCCTAGCCGTTTGCTCGACGCGCTTGTTAGGAAAGGAATATCTGTCTCAGCACAGTCGACCGAGGACAAGCGTCTGACGCTTCATGCTCTCTCACCCAAAGGGCGTGAGCTTCTCACTCAGATCAAAGAGAAGAAAGTCGAGTTCGAATCCCAGTTAGCGGCCGAGCTGCGAGCAGTGTCAGAGGCTCACGGGGGATCGGTGATCGAGGAACTTGTTGCACTTGTGTCGGATCCAGAGCTCAAGGGGGCTCTGCAGCGACGTTTTCCGCACCTCTATCACCCGTGATGCGAGGGAATGCGGCTTGTTGTTTACCGATTGCCGGATAGACTGGGGCGAGTTATATATCGACCATAGAAGGACTTTCCACCATGCTCGTCAGCGAAGCCCTCTTCCTGCTGCTCTCGGACAAATCCGCCCACGTCGAGGTGGGGGTGAGCCACCAGCGCGTGGCGTTGAACGGCGCGTTGCTGTGCGATCTGGTCGCAACCGGGCTGGTCGATGTGCATGCCGGTAAGAGCCCGAGCGTCTCGCTTGTCAACGGCGCCGTTGCCCGCTCCGAAGGTCACCCCGCCCTCGCTCACGGTGTGGCCCGTGTGGAGAAGAAGGGGCACCCGAGCGTGTACTCGCTGCTCAATTCCCGGAAGTTCGCCAAGAAGGAAGCCATTGCCCAGCGACTCATTGAAGAGGGTGTGCTCGACGAGGAGCGCGCGGGATTCTTGGGCCTGCACTGGCAGCGCTTCCCGGAAAAGGATGAGACCATCGAGAAGGCCATGCGCCAGCGCTACCGCGACATCTTCCTGGGCAAGGAGGAGCCGCGCCCGGAGGAAGCAATGGTCATTCTTCTGCTGAAGAACACCGGCGAGCTGCGCCGCCAGTTCCTCGGCGAAATCGAGGGCATTCCATTCAATGACCTGCGTATGCGGGTGAAGCAGATCGATCGACAGGTGCTGGACGCAGGCACCTTCGAGAATGTCGACGGAATCAACACGGTGCTGCTATCGGTCGCCAGCGCCGCCGCTGTGGAAGAAGCGGCGGCATCTAGCTAACCGTAGTAGCGCCAGCTACGGGACGCGGTGCGTCCACTCCTCGGTGCTGAACTTGGTGTCCACGAGGTGCTGGGCTGCGGCCAAATCATCGTCGCTAAGCGCGCCGACCTCTGCGGGGTAGCGCGCTATGAACGTGTCCATGAGCGCCTGGATGACTTCCTGGCGCGGGACACCTGTCTGGCGGCGCAGCGGGTCAACACGCTTGGCGGCGGACTGCACGCCCTTAGACGACAGTTTCACCTTGCCCACGCGCAGGACATCCATCATCTTGTCAGCGTTGATGTCGTAAGACATCGTCGTGTGGTGCAGGATCGCGCCAGGGATGCGCTTTTGCGCAGCACCGCCGATCTTGCCGCCGTCGGAGGTGATGTCGTTGATGGGAACGTACCAAGCGTTCACACCGAGCGACTGCAACCCGGCCAGGACCCAGGCATCGAGATACTGGTAGCTGTCCACGTAGGACAGGCCGCGCACGATGTCGTCGGGCAGGTACATGGAGTAGGTGACGCAGTTGCCGCCCTCCATGAACATCGCCCCGCCGCCGGAGATGCGGCGCACAGGCACGATGCCGTGCTTCTCAATGCCCTCTGGATCCAACTCGTTCTGGAAGGACTGGTAGGAACCGAAGACAACAGCCTTGTCCTCCCATTCCCAAAAACGCAGGATCGGGCCCTTGCGCCCAGCAGCGACCTCTTCGAGCAGGTACTGGTCCAGCGCCACATTGATCGGCGTGGGCAGGACGGGGGAGTGGATGACCGTCCACTCGTAGTCGGTGAGGTCTTTCGCGTCGAGGATGGCGCGACGGGTGACGACGGCCACATCCTTCGTCGAAAAGCCGTGGAGCGCGAGGTCATCGAAGCGAGAAAGCTCCGTGTCAAGGCGTTTGCACAGATCGTCGGCGGTCTCGGTGACTGATGCGCCGACGAGGGCGCGGTTGATCGCGTCGTACGCCTCCTCCGGCTCGAGGAAGAAATCGCCGGAGATGCGCGCATCCGTGATCGTCGTGCCGTCTTCTTGGACGTCCGCGACGACGAGCTTGCCTCCGGCGACCTTCACCTCAAAGTGGTGGGAGGTCACTTAGCGAACTCCTCGATGATGGCCTTGTTGAAAGCAGGGAGGTCGTCGGGGGTGCGCGAAGAGACGATGCGCTTATCGACGACTACCTCTTCATCAACCCACGTCGCCCCAGCGTTCGACAGATCGGTCTTGAGGGAGGGGTACGAGGTCATGCGCACACCGGAGACAGCTTCTGCGTCGGTGAGGATCCAGCCGCCGTGGCAGATCACGCCGACGGGCTTGCCGGCCTGGGTGAACTCGCGGACGAGCTTCACAGCAGCCTCGTCGGTGCGGATCTGGTCAGCGTTGGAGGTGCCGCCCGGCAGCAGCAGTGCGTCGTAATCAGCGGCGTTGGCCTCGGAGGTAGTCAGGTCGACGGAGACCTCGGTGCCGTTCTTGCCCTCGATGGAGTCGAACTCGGTGGACACGACTACGGTGGTCGCGCCTGCCTCGTGCACGGCATCGCGCGGGCTGGTCAGCTCAGAGTCTTCAAAGTTGTTGGTGGAAAGGATGGCAATGGTCTTGTTCTCCAGAGTGCTCATGCCGTTCCAGGGTATAGAAAAAAGGCCAGCCCGGGGGCTGGCCTTTCAATGGGAGCGCGGTTAAGCAGCTTAAACGTCGTCGCTATCGAGGTCGCGCTTGCGTTCCTTGTCAGACGAGACGGCTTCCTTAGACAGCGCGCGGGATTCGCCCGGTGTCTCCTCGTCGTAGGTCTTCTTCGTATCGTGCGGGACCTTGGTGGAGCCGAGCTTGCCCGCTTCCTCGTCGAGCTGGGTCTGGCCCTTGCGGCGACCGAGGGAGCGCATGCGGTCGCGCACAGCCAGGTAGGCTTCGCGGGAATCCAGCGTTTGGGATTGCTGGGTGGCTATCTGTATGTCATCGGCTGTGATCTCTCCGCTGCGGAGCGACACCATCTCAGCCCAGTAGCGGAACCAGACGGCCACGACAGCAGCCACCGGGACAGCCAAGAATGCGCCGATGATGCCGAAGACCGTACCGCCGACGGCGACAGCCAAGAGAACAATCGCCGCGTGCAGGCCCATCGCCTGGGACTGCAGCACCGGCTGGAGCACGTTGCCCTCCAGCTGCTGGACCAGGATGACCAGCGCAAGCACGAGAAGCGCCTTAGTCACGCCGCCGGAGACCAGGGCAACAACGACCGCTAGGGCACCGGCAGTGAACGCACCGATGATCGGGATGAAGCCACCGAAGAAGGTGATCACAGCCAGCACCGGCGCCAGCGGAACGCCCAGCAGGACCAGGCCCAGGCCGATGAAAATAGCGTCCACCAGGGACACGATTGCCTGGGTGCGGATGAAGCCGGACAGGGTGTTCCAGGAGCGCATGAGCACCTCAGTCAGGTGCCAGCCAGCCTTCACGCCGGTGTACTTGCGCAGCCACGGCAGGAAGCGGTCACCGTCCTTAAGGAAGAAGAAGGTGAGCACCAGCATCAGTGCCAACGTCGTACCGATGGAAGCAACCGCGCCCACACCCGTGACCACGCCGGACGCGATGTTGGAGGCTTGGCCGCGGACGAAGTCGCCCGCCTGGCTGATGGCCTGCTCAATCTGGCTGGTGTCCACGTCGAACGGGGCGGAGGTTTCCACCCAGTCCAGGATGCGCTGGACACCCTCTTCGGCCTGGTGGTAGAGCTCCACCGACTGCGTCTTGATCGTCGGGGCCATTGCGGCGAACAGGCCGCCGATCGCGCCGAAGAAAGCGAGCAGAACGATGAAGACGGCCAGCGCGCCGGGCACCTTGTGGTTGCGCAGCCAGCGGACAGGCGGCCACAACACCGTGCAGAAGATCAGCGCGAGCAACAGCGGCAGTACGCCGACCCACACGAAGCCGATGATCTTGAACAGGAATGCCGTCGCAATGACGACGACAATGAAACGCAGCGCCCACGCCGCCGCCGACTTGCCGTCGCTGGCGATGACCTGGCCGCGGTCGATCGGTTCGTGGGACATCTCCAGTGCCGCGTCGGCGGGAGTGGGGAGGGTCTTCGGCTCCTCAAGCGAGTCGAGGAGGGTGTCGGCGAAATCCCCACCGGTGTTCTTGCCGGTGGTGCCGTCCTTGTTCGAATTATTCACGCCTGTGCATTCTGCCAGAGTGGGCGATTTTGTCCACATCGACTGTGGGCGCATTCCGTAACGGTTCGGCGACAGTCATGATGCACCAGCGTTCACCGGGTGTGGGGGAGGTGGCGTCGACAAGCGCGCGTGATCAGCGGGAACGAAGAAAGTTGAGCGAACCGGGAACAACTTTGTGTGGCTGCAGGTTGTGGAGATTGAGTGGGTCAAGCTCAACTCTTCGCAGCAGTGTCACGGTCGAGTGGTACAGTGGCCCGCAGAAGTTGAGTGAAGAGCAATCAACTCACAGAAAAACACTGATAAACGCACCTTTACACAGGAGGACATCACACAATGGGACGTGCAGTAGGTATTGACCTTGGTACGACGAACTCGGTCGTTTCCGTTCTTGAGGGCGGCGAGCCCGTCGTTATCGCGAACGCTGAGGGGTCGCGCACCACTCCGTCGGTCGTCGCTTTTGCGAAGAACGGCGAGATTCTCGTCGGCCAGTCCGCAAAGAACCAGGCCGTGACCAACGTTGACCGCACCATCCGCTCGGTGAAGCGCCACATGGGCGACAACGACTGGAACGTTGACATCGACGATAAGAAGTACACCCCGCAGGAAATCTCCGCCCGCACGCTGATGAAGCTCAAGCGTGATGCGGAGGCATACCTGGGTGACGAGGTCACTGATGCCGTCATTACCGTTCCGGCCTACTTCGAGGACGCACAGCGCCAGGCCACCAAGGAGGCCGGCCAGATCGCAGGCCTGAACGTGCTGCGCATCGTCAACGAGCCGACCGCGGCTGCTCTCGCTTACGGCCTGGAGAAGGCTGACACCGAGCAGACCATCCTCGTGTTCGACCTGGGTGGCGGTACCTTCGACGTCTCCCTGCTGGAGATCGGCGACGGTGTCGTCGAGGTGCTGGCTACCGCCGGCGACAACGAGCTCGGTGGTGATGACTGGGATCAGCGCATCGTCGATTGGCTCGTGGAGAAGTTCAAGGCTCAGCACAGCATCGACCTGACCAAGGACAAGATGGCTCTGCAGCGTCTGCGCGAGGCTGCTGAGAAGGCGAAGATTGAGCTGTCGTCCGCTCAACAGGCATCCATCAACCTGCCGTACATCACGGTTGACGCTGACAAGAACCCGCTGTTCCTGGATGAGAATCTCACCCGCACCGAGTTCCAAAAGATCACCTCTGACCTGCTTGACCGCACCAAGGAGCCGTTCAACCAGGTGATCAAGGACGCTTCCATGTCCGTCGGCGACATCGACCAGGTCGTCCTCGTCGGTGGTTCCACCCGTATGCCGGCTGTGTCCGCCCTGGTTGAGGAGCTCACCGGCAACGTGCCGAACAAGTCCGTCAACCCGGACGAGGTCGTGGCCCTCGGCGCTGCCCTGCAGGCTGGTGTCTTGCGCGGCGACGTCAAGGACGTGCTGCTTCTCGACGTCACCCCGCTCTCCCTCGGCATTGAGACCAAGGGCGGCGTGATGACCAAGCTGATCGAGCGCAACACCACCATCCCTCACAAGAAGTCCGAGACCTTCACCACCGCTGAAGACAACCAGCCGTCGGTGCAGATTCAGGTCTTCCAGGGTGAGCGCGAGATGGCGTCGGCCAACAAGCTGCTCGGCTCCTTCGAGCTCGGCGGCATCGCTCCGGCACCGCGCGGTGTTCCGCAGATCGAGGTCACCTTCGACATCGACGCCAACGGCATCGTCTCCGTGTCCGCCAAGGACAAGGGCACCGGCAAGGAGAACACGATCAAGATCCAGGAAGGCTCCGGCCTGTCCCAGGACGAGATCGACCGGATGATCAAGGACGCGGAGGCTCACGCTGACGAGGACAAGGCTCGCCGCGAGGAGCAGGAGACCCGCAACAACGCGGAGTCCATGGCCTACCAGACCCGCAAGTTCCTGGACGAGAACTCCGACAAGATCAACGAGGACATCCGCACCAAGGTCACTGCAGCTGCCGATGAGGTCGACGAAGCGCTCAAGGGCGAGGACATCGACGCCATCAAGGTGGCTGTGGAGAAGCTGTCCACCGAGTCCCAGGAGATGGGCAAGGCCATCTACGAGGCTGACGCTAACGCCGGTGCTACCCAGGCAGGCGCTGCGCCGGAGGCTGACGACAACGTTGTCGACGCTGAGGTTGTCGAAGAGGACGACGCTGACACCACCGACAACGCTGACGACTCCCGGAACAACTAAGGAGCAACCATGACGAACCCGCACGAGCAGATGCCCGACAACCCGGGTGCGCCCGAAGCGACCGACGAGGAGTACATCTCCCCGGACCAGACCGAAACCTTGGCTGAAGAAGCGGCTGAGGCTGAGGCCCTGGATTCCGAGGACCCCCTCGCCGACCCGGCGGTAGACAAGGAAATCGACGAGGCATTCGCCGAAGGTGAAGGCATTGACCGTGAGGTCAACCGCGACGTCGACGGCGACGGCACCGTCAGCGACTTGGAGCTCCAGCTCGCCGAGCGCACGGAGGACCTCCAGCGCGTGAGCGCCGAGTACGCCAACTACCGCCGCCGCACCGACCGCGAGCGCGCACAAATCGCCGACACCGCCAAAGCCAAGGTCGTCGCACAGCTGCTTCCGCTTATCGACGATCTCGAGCTCGCAAAACAGCACGGCGACCTGGCCGAAGGACCCCTGAAGGCGTTCAGCGACAACCTCCGCGGCGTGCTGGACAGCCAGAACGTGCAGGGTTTCGGTGCCGAGGGCGACGCCTTCGACCCGGAGATCCACGAAGCTGTGCAGGACCTGTCCACCGGCGACACGAAGGTCATCGGGACGGTGCTGCGCAAGGGCTACAAGATCGGCGACAAGCTGATCCGCAACGCGATGGTCATCATCGCTGACCCGGCTGAGGGGGCTGGCCCTGCCGATGAGGCTGGTCCGGCTGGCTCGCCTGGCACGGACGGCCCGACGGAATAGTTGGGTGATGCGGCCGGAGGGGAAGCGTCGACAAGCGAAAAGCTTCCCCCTGGCCGCTTCTTTATTTAGTAACGAATTTATTGAGCGAAACTACACTTAGAAACTAAACCTCTGAGACGAAAGGAGGGGGTGCACATGGCTATGCAGCAAGAATGGGCCAACAAGGACTATTACGGCGACCTGGGGCTGAGTAAGTCCGCCTCCGCAGCTGACATTAAGAAGGCCTACCGCAAACTCGCCCGGGAGTACCACCCGGACTCCAACCCCGGCAACAAGGCGGCCGAGGACAAGTTCAAGCGGGTGGCCGAAGCGTACGACGTCATCGGCGACGACGCGAAACGCAAAGAGTACGACGAATTCAAAAGGATGATGGACTCCGGAGGCTTCATGCGCTTCGGGGGGAAAGGAGGCTCGGGTTTCCCGGGTGGGTTTCGCAGCGCGGAACAAGACTTCACCACATCAGACTTCGGATTCGGCGAAGCGTTTGGACAAGGCGGAGGATTTTCTGCGGAAGGCGGTCTTGGTGACCTCTTCGGTGGCCTCTTTAACCGCGGCGGCGGCACTGGCAGGGGTGCTCGGCCGACGCGGGGGGCCGACGTCGAAACGCAAATAGAACTCGACTTCCGCGAAGCCGTCAAAGGCACCACCATCCCCGTCGAGCTGACCGGCGAAGCGCCGTGCACCGACTGCCACGGCTCAGGGTCGAAGACCGGCAAAACCTCCACGTGCCCGGACTGCTCTGGCACCGGGTTTGTCAGCGAGCAGAAGGGGGCGTTCGGGATGTCCCGGCCGTGCACCCGCTGCGGCGGCACCGGCCAGGCCGTCGAGGACCCGTGCCCGACATGCGGCGGCACCGGCACCACCCACCGGACCAGGTCAATCACCGTGCGGATTCCCGCCGGCGTGATCGACGGCCAAAAGGTCCGCCTGGCCGGCCAAGGCGAGGCAGGACCGAACGGCACCCCGGCCGGCGACCTCTTCGTCTACGTCACCGTCCACCCCGACAAAGTGTTCACCCGCAACGGCGACGACCTCGCAGTCACCGTGCCGGTCAGCTTCTCCGAGCTGGCGCTCGGCGGCACCGTCACCGTGCCGACCCTGGACAACCCCGTCAAGGTCAAGGTGCCGGCCGGCACACCCAACGGCCGCACCCTGCGCGTGAAAGGCCGCGGCGTGCCCAAGAAATCCGGCAACGCCGGCGACCTCATGGTCACCGTCGAAGTCACCGTGCCGAAGAACCTCGACGCCACCGCCTCCAGCGCCCTACGCGCCTACGCCCAGGCAGAGAAAGACTCCGGCTTCAACCCTCGCGCTGGCTGGGCCGGAGCCGTATAGGAAAGGAGGTGACGCACAGTGCCAATGGATGAGGAATACTACGTCATCTCCGTCGCCGCCGAACTGACCGGAATGCACGCCCAAACCCTGCGCACTTACGACAGGATGGGCCTGGTCACCCCCATGCGTACCTCTGGCGGCGGCCGCCGCTACTCCGAGCGCGACATCAACCGGTTACGGACCATCCAGCGCCTGTCCCAGGAAGAGGGCGTGAACCTCGCAGGCATCAAGACCATCATCAGCCTCAGCGAGCGTATCGACGAGCTCGAGGACGAAAACACCGAACTCAAACAGCTCCTCGCACAGGAGAAGCGCGAAAAGCGGCGCGGCGGCGAACTCGTCCACGTGCCCCGCTCCACGGCGGTGGTGGCGTGGTCGCGAAACACTCGCCGGAGTCGGACCTCGTCCACCCAGCAGCAGCAATAGCGGTCGGGACTGGGGCTGGCGCTGGGGTTGCGGCTGGGGGACTTTGCCCCCTCAGCAGTCCCAGCGGTCCCCATTGGCCCCTGTGCCCGCAATTGTGGGATGCGGGGGCCTTTTGCGGTCTTGTCTCGGGTTCGTCTTGGGTTCGATTGAGGGCCGCTTGGGTCGCGGTTGTGCAAAAGATAACAAACCCGATTCCTGTCTAGAGCTGTCTGTGCAGTTAGAGAGCTTTTCGGGGGGTAAATCGAATTCGAGTTTGTCATCTTTTGCACAAGGCCCCGTGCGATCGCTCGATCGGGCCTAGCCCGTGCCCAACTTGGACCTAGCTCGGACCTAGCCCGGGCCACGCTGCCCGGCGTGCGCAATAGTTTACGTGCCGGGTTCACTAAAATTGTGTTTGTGCAGGTGGGCGAGCCAGAGGTCTGTAAATCGAAATCGAGTTTGTCAACTTTTCCGCACGTGAACCCCAAGGGGCGCACTAAACCCACACGCGCACCGCAATTGGCGCACGCCGCACGCGCACCCTAGGCACTCGCGCGGGGCCGCCTCAGAACCCAAAAAGAGGGCCAGCCACAAGGCTGACCCTCTCCGAGAACTAGCTCACCAAGCTAGAACTCGATCGCTGCCGCACCCTTGATGTTGCGGAGGTTAGAGCGTGCGAGCTCGACCATGTTGCCGATGCCACCGTCGAGAACGGTCTTGACTGCGGACTCGGTGAAGCCCTTGATCATGGCCCAGTCGAAGTTGGGCGGCAGGGACAGGGCGTCGGGGTCGGTGACGATGTCGACCAGCACCGGGCCGTCGTGGGCGAGGGCCTTCTTCAGGGTCTTCTCCAGGTCCTGCGGCTTTTCTACGCGGAAGGAGGTGATGCCCACGGCGGAGGCGATGTCGGCGTAGTTGACGCCGTCGTGGTCGGTCTGGAATTCCTTCAGGCCGGCGACCATCATCTCGAGCTTGACCATGCCCAGGGACGAGTTGTTGAACACCATCATCTTGACCGGCAGCTCGTGCTGTTTGACGGTGATGAGCTCGGACAGCAGCATCGAGACGCCGCCGTCACCGGAGAAGGTGATCACCTGGCGGTCACGGTCGGCGGCCTGAGCGCCGATGGCTTGCGGCACAGCATTGGCCATGGTGCCGTGGCGGAAGGATGCGAGCTCATCCTTCTTGCCGTTCGGGGTGATGTAGCGGGCGGCCCAGACGTTGCACATGCCGGTGTCGACGGTGAAGAGGGCGTCTTCGTCGGCAAGTTCGTCGATGAGGTTGGCGGCGTACTCGGGGTGGATCGGGGTGGCCTTGTCGTTCGGGCCGTAGTTGTCGATCACGTTCTCGAGCAGGCGCGCGTGCTCCTTGAGCATCTTGTCTAGGAACGAGCGGTCCGTCTTCTCCTCGATGTGGGGGAGGATGTTCTCGATGACGCTCTTGACATCACCGACGACGGGGTATTGCACCTTCGTGCGGCGGCCCATGTTCTCGGCCTTGATGTCGATCTGGGCGACGTTCCCGGTAGGCAGCCAGTCGTTGTAGGGGAAGTCGGTGCCCACCAGGATGAGCAGGTCGGCTTCGTGGGATGCGTCGTAGCACGCGCCGTAGCCGAGCAGGCCGTTCATGCCCACGTCGAACGGGTTGTCGTACTGGATGTGCATCTTGCCGCCGAAGGAGTGGCCGATGGGGGCCTTGATCTTCTCGGCGAGCTGGAGGACTTCTTCGCGGGCGTTTTGGACACCGACGCCGCAGAAGAGGGTCACGGTTTCAGCGTCGTTAATTGCTTGGACCAGCGCCGCAGCTTCGCCGGAGTCCGGGAAAACGCGCTTGTCGGTGCCGCGGGCGATGGTGGATTCGAGCAGCGGCAGGTCTACTGCGTCCTGGCTGGCGATGTCACCGGGCATGACGAATACGGATACACCGTTGCCGGCCATCGTGGACTGGATCGCGTGGTGCAAAATGCGCGCGCCCTGGGTGGCGGAGTTGGCCATCTCGCAGTACCCGGAGCATTCCTGGAAGATCTTCTCCGGGTGGGTTTCCTGGAAGAACTTGGAGCCGATCTCCTGGCTGGGGATGTGCGACGCAATGGCGAGCACCTTGTTGCCATTGCGGTGGGAGTCATAAAGGCCCTGAATAAGGTGGGTGTTGCCCGGTCCGCAGGAGGCTGCGCACACCGCGAGTTCGCCGGTCACGGAGGACTCGGCACCGGCTGCGAATGCGGCGGCTTCCTCGTTGCGGACGTGAATCCACTCGATGTTGCTTTCCGCGACCGCGTCCGATACCGGGTTGAGCGAGTCACCGACAATGCCGTAAATGCGCTTGACGCCGTTCTTTTCTAGCGTCTCCACGATCTGGTGGGCGAAATCTTTAGCCATAAGAAATTCCTTTCATTTTTGTTGCACCACCACCGTACGCGCTTTTCGCTTATCGACGCGCCATCCGCCCCAGCCCCTCCAGCATCTCCGCGTCCGTGAAGTAATCGGTGTGGGAACCGCGCACCCCGTTCAGTTGGTCGGCACCAAAGATGGGGCTCGAGGGGTTGTAGCCGTGCACGGCACCGAACGGTCCCCGGAGAGCCCGGATCGGGTCGGTGGGGGAGTCCACGACGGTGACCTGCGGATCATCACCCACAAGCGTCAGTTCGTCGGCGTTGCGCGCCGGGACACCGGGCGAACCGGCCAGGACCAGGTCATCGGCGAACAGCCCGTGATCCATTGCCGCGCGGGTGGCCACGACCGATCCGTAGCTGTGGCCGATGACGATCTTGTGGGCGCCGGGGAAGCGTTCGTCGATAGCCATTTGGAAGATTGCGAGGTCGTCGGCACCGGCGCGGGCAGCTGACGGGTCAATGCCCGAGGGGACATCCGGCGGCGGGGCGTACCCCTGCCACACGATGACGGCGCCGCCGGTCGCATCGGCGACGTTCTGTGCTTCTTCGATGGCCCGGGGAAGTTTGGCCGGGGTTCCGGAGGACACGCCCGAGACCATAGTGGTCACGGAGCTGGGGTCGATGAGGTCGCCGGCGCCACCGTCGGCAACATCGCTCCGCGGCCCGACCATGACGGTGTACCCGCCGGGGCCGGCCTCGAGGAGAAGGCCGTCCGCATCCTCGATCGCGTCTCGGACGGATGTGGGGGCGGTGCCCATGTTCCGCGCGCTGATATCGTTCAGCGACTCCCCGGGATGGAAAGCCAGCCGGTCCAGGTCGGCTTCGTGCTCTAAGAGACAGGCCCCGGAGATCGCGGAAGCGCAGGCCTGGTCGAGCATCCGGGCGGCCAGGGCCAGGCTGACGACGGCGGCGCGGTGGGCCGCCATGGCGGGCGGGGGAACGATGGCTGTCCGCAGGGCCTCATTTGCGAGGTCGAGGGCGGCCTGCGCTGTGGCGGCATCCTCCAAGATCCCGGCCACAGTATTCATCTGGTCGGCGGGCCCATCGAAGGCGCGCCCGAGATCAGCCAGACGGCCCAGCCCGGCATCGGCGGCCGGTCCCGCGAAGCCGATGGAGGAGAGGGAGGTGAGGTGGTGGGAGGTGTCGTCGATACGCGAAAGGGCGCTGGTGCGCGCGGACCGCAAGCTGGACGCGGCGGCGGTGAGTTCTGATGTGACCAGCATTTATCCTCCGAAGACCGTGTCGTCGACGTGGACGGCGTCGGCGACGAAGCTGTGCAGTTCGCCGTCGTGGGCGTGGAGGGCCTCGTCGCGGCGGCGCAGCGCGGCCTGGAGGGAGTCATGCGCGCGGGCGAGTGCGGTCGCGGTCAGGCTGAGAGTGGCCAGTCCGTCCATCGTGGGTGCGGACCATTCGGACAGGTAGGGGAGGTTACGTGGCGTTTCGATGTAGCTCATGGCCCTAGCCAAAACCATCCGCAAACTAGGTGCAACAAGGCCCGATTTTGCCTGTGGAATTCGGCGAGAATTGCACATACGCTGGGGCGCATGCGTATCGGACTCGTGCAAATCACCACTTCCGACGACAAGGCGGACAACCTCCGGCTGGCGTCCGAAAAGATCCGCGAAGCGGCGGACAAAGGTGCCACCCTCATCGTCTGCCCGGAGGCGACTTCGCAGGCGTTCGACTCCGGCCGCCTGGACACGCAGGCCGAGGAGCTTGACGGGCCGTTTGCGACGGGGTTGCGCGAGCTTGCCCGCGAGCTCGGCATCACCATCGTCGCCGGCATGTTCCGCCCCGCCGACAGCCAGGGCGAGATCAACCGCGTCTACAACACCGCGCTGATCACCGGAAACGGGCTGCATGAGGGGTACGACAAGATCCACACCTTCGACACCGCGCAGTACCAAGAGTCCAAAACTGTCCGCCCCGGCACCGACCTGCACACCTTCACCCATGAGGGCGTGACGGTGGGCGTGGCCATTTGCTTCGACATCCGCTACCCCGAGCAGTTCAAGCAGCTCGCCCGCGAAGGTGCCAAGGTCATCGTCGTGCCCACCAGCTGGGCCGACGGCGAAAACAAGGTCGAGCAGTGGAACATTCTTTCCCGGGCCCGCGCCCTGGATGCGGGGGTGTTCATCATGGCTCCAGACCAGGCTCGGCCGGGTGGTTCCGCCGAGGCAGGAAAAAATTCCGGGCCGACCGGCGTGGGGCACTCGATGGCGGTCGCGCCCGACGGCCGTATCCTTGCCGAGGGCGGGTACGAGCCCGAGGTCCTCGTTGTCGACATCGACCCCGACGAGGCCGCGAAGCAGCAAGAGTCGCTGCCGCTCCTTTAGAACAGCGTCAAAGAAAGCCAGTCTGTCTTTTCTGCGAGGGAGCGGATGCCGGGCTCGTTGGCACCGATGGCGTCGACAAGCAGATTGACACTCATCTGCTGCTTTTCGACGTCCTCAGCCATCCTCCCCACCAGCTCAAACACCGCCGCACGCGCCCCCGGCAACCTCTCGCCCGTGCCGTCGACGGTGAAGGTCACACCTAACGCGCCGGCGGGCAGGGTGAGGTCTATGGCGTCGCCGCGCGGCTCGCCGAAAGTCCAGTACTCGCCGATGCCCGGCACGCGAATCGGGCCAGCTTGGCCGCCGTCCCGGAGATTCGGAAGCAGGAAGAAGACGAGCTGACCGTAATCGTTCGGAGGAACGGCGGGAACGAGTTCCTCCCACTGCTGCTGAAGAGCATCAGCTGCCCCGCTCACCGCTGGGCCAGCGTTCGGCCGCAGGACTGGTAGCGACTGGCCGGAAAGGTAATCGACCGGGGCAGGAGCCTCAAGATAGACAGCGCAGCCCGGCATGCCCGAGCCGTTGATCTCCGGCGGGATGAATAGGGGCAACACGCCCGTGACCTCCGCGGCCGTCGCCGGCGGAATGCCGTCCACATCCGCCCGGCGGGCCACCGCTGCCATGCCGATCAACCTGCCGCGGGCGCGGTCGAGCAGCTCGCGCTCGTCGGCCTCTGTCATCCGTCCCGGAAGCTGCCCTGCCAGCGCCAGCGCGCGGGAGAGGGCTTGCTCCATCTCGTCGGCCAATGCCTCGTAATCCTCCGGGGTGACGCCCAGGCGCCGCCGGTCCAAGGCAGTGTCTTCGACGGAGGGTGTGGGGGAGGGGGTGAAAAGAACGTCGATAAGCGTGCGTGCTTCAGGCACCTGCGTGAGCTGCGCGTCCAGCTCTTCCCGTGCCATGTGATCAAGCTCGGCCATGCAACAAACACTAGTATGTCCGGGCTGCACGCTAAGCTAACCGGTATAGCACAATTCGTGAAAGGTCCGGCACATGGAATTCACACCTTACGACATGCTGCTTGACGTCGGATGGATTTCCCTCCTTCTCATCGTCGGCAACGTCCTGCGCCAGCGAATCCGCATGCTCCAGCAACTGCTGCTGCCGGCCCCAATCACGGCCGGTTTGCTCGGACTGGTTCTTGGGCCGGAGGTGCTCGGGTGGATCAACTTCTCAGAGAACGTCGGCACCTACACCACTATCCTCATCGCCGTCGTGTTCGCGTCGATGGCGTACTCGATGGACCTCGGCGGGTCCGTGGCTAAGGGTGCGCGCAACATGTGGGCGTTTTCCACCACGATGTTCGTGTTCCAGTGGGGCCTGTTCGTGCTGCTCGGCCTCTACCTGTTCAAGCCCGTGTTCGGCACCGAAGACTGGTTCGGCATGATGCTGCCGGTCGGTTTCGTCGGTGGCTTCGGTACCGCCGCGGCCGTGGGGTCCTCGCTGGAGGACATCGGTGTGGAAGGCGCATCCTCGCTCGGTTTCACTGCCGCGACCGTGGGCACGCTTGTCGCCATCGTCGGCGGTGTCATCGTGGCCAACTGGGGCATTCGCGCCAGCAAGACGACCGAGCTGCAGGGCGAACTGCCGGAAGACCTCCGATCCGGCTACATCGAGAACGAAGATGAGCGCCCATCCATCGGTAAAGCCACGACCAACCCGTCGTCGATCGAGCCGCTCGCGTTGCACGCCGGCTTCATCGTTTTCACCGTGCTCATTGCCTATGTGCTTAACGACGCAATCAAGGCCCAATGGCCCAACGTCTCCATTCCCTTGTACGCCCTGTCGTTCGTCATCGGCTTGCTGGGCCGCCTTGGCCTGCGCCTGGTGCGCCGCCCGAACTACCTGGACAAAGACACCGTTAGTGCCATCTCCGGTGCTGCGACCGACTACATGATCGCGTTCGGTATCGCCTCCATCGTTCCCGCCGCGCTGGCGGACTACTGGCAGGCGCTCGTGCTGCTGTTCGTTCTCGGCGTGGTGTTCTGCCTGTTCTACCTGCTGGTCATGGCGCCGCTCTACTTCGGTGAACACTGGATCGAGCGCGGGCTCTTCGGCTGGGGCTGGGCAACCGCCGCTGTGGCCACCGGTATCGCGCTGCTCAAGATGGCCGACCCGAAGCTCAAATCCGGCACCCTGAACGAATACGGCGTGGCCTACGTCGGCTTCGCCCCCTTCGAGATCGGCATGACCATTCTCGCGCCGATTGCCGTCATCGCCTCCTTCACCGGCGGATTCGGGTGGATTTCCACCGCGATCGCGGCGGGCATTCTGGTCATGAGTTTTGTTCTCAAATGGGCCCCCGCGAAGAAATACGCCGACGGTCAATCGGGCGCGGGGTCCGGCGGTTCAGGAAGCACACGGATCAAGAACGCGATCTAGCCCCCGCTTTTCGACGCTTTCGCCTCCACCCTCATCTGATAACCCTCCCCGTACTTCTTGAGGAGGGGCATCCGCAGCGACTCGAGGAACGCTTCGGGGAGAAGCTTCCTGATGCGCTCTTCGAGGTCATTAGCCCGTTCGGCATATTCGTCCTCCGGGTACCTGATGTAGGCAAGACCTGCCAGGATCGTTTCCATTTCATCCTCGCTGAAGATGAGGGGAGGGATAGCATCGACGCTCTTGAGCTGGTACCCGCCGTAGAATCCGGGGCGGCCCTCGACCTCGAATCCCAACGCGCCGAGTTCTCCGATGTACCTGCGCAGCGTGCGATCGTTGACACCGATCCGCTCCGCAAGCTCGCTACCTGTGAATGTTTGCCTGGTTTGCAAAAGCGCGAGCAACATCGCGCCTCGTAGAAACGGTGGGCACTTGGGGCGACCTTCAAAGATCGATCCAACGTCCTTCGCTTCGGCCTTGTTTGTCATGGCCTGTTTCCCCTCTTTTGTCTCCCACGATCCACACAGCCCCACGGCCGTGGTTGCCGCGATGAATCTGCCGTTAGGTTAGTTTGGTGGATATGTGCTCGCCAGCGGTTGTGGGCATGACTGACCGCATCGTTGGTGTTTTTATGTCTTGAGCAGCGATTTTGGTGCTGCTAGAACCAGGGCATAAAAGCCCTAGTTCTCGCCCGTACGAAACTCCTGCTAGAACCCGAAAAACGGTCGCAACTAGGACATCGGTGACCGCATCGGCAGGAGCGCACATGTCCGCATGTAGGCGGAAAGGGCCAGAGGGGGGCGGGGCGTCGTCAAGCTTTTTCGCCTTGAGTGGAACAGACTCAACCTTGCGGGCGTTGAAGTGAGCGACCACCTAGCGTGGAGTTAGGAATTTAGAACAAAAGCATTCAGAAAGGAGCCCCTCGTGAGCTCATTCAACCCCACTACAAAGACACAGGAAGCTCTCCAGCAGGCTCTGCAGACGGCTTCTGCCAACGGCAACCCGGATATCCGTCCAGCGCACTTGCTGCAGGCCATCCTCTCCCAGGAGGAGGGCATCGCCGCGCCGGTGCTGAAGGCAACCGGTGTTGACCCGCAGACCGTGGTGAAAGAGGCCGCCGCCATCGTGGACGGCTACCCGAAGGCGGAAGGCCAGAACATGGCCAACCCGAACTTCAACCGCGACGGCCTCAACGCGCTGAACACTGCGCAGGAACTCGCCAGCGAGCTTGGCGACGAATACGTCTCCACCGAAGTCCTCCTCGCCGGCATTGCACGCGGTTCGGATGAAGCCGCTGACCTGCTGAAGAAGCGGGGTGCGACGTACGAGACCATTAAGGGGGCGTTTCCGTCGGTACGCGGGCACCAGAAGGTGACCACGCAGGACCCGGAGGGACAATTCCAGGCGCTGGAGAAGTACTCGACCGACCTGACGGCACGCGCCCGCGAGGGCAAGATCGACCCGGTCATCGGGCGCGATAGCGAGATCCGCCGTGTGGTCCAAGTGCTTAGCCGCCGCACGAAGAACAATCCGGTGCTAATTGGTGAGCCAGGCGTGGGTAAGACCGCGATCGTGGAGGGCCTGGCCCGCCGCATCGTCGCGGGCGACGTGCCGGAATCCCTGAAGGGCAAGACGCTGATCAGCCTGGACCTGGGCTCGATGGTCGCGGGCGCGAAGTTCCGCGGCGAGTTCGAGGAGCGCCTCAAGGCCGTGCTCGATGAGATCAAGTCCTCCGACGGTGAAATCATCACCTTCATCGACGAGCTGCACACGATCGTCGGCGCCGGTGCGACCGGCGATGGCTCGATGGATGCCGGCAACATGATCAAGCCGATGCTGGCCCGCGGTGAGCTGCGCCTGGTCGGTGCGACCACTCTTGACGAGTACCGCAAGTACATCGAAAAGGACGCCGCCCTGGAGCGCCGTTTCCAGCAGGTGTATGTCGGCGAGCCGAGCGTGGAAGACACCATCGGCATCCTCCGCGGCCTGAAGGACCGCTACGAAGTGCACCACGGTGTCCGCATCCAGGACTCGGCGCTGGTCGCGGCGGCGTCGCTGTCGGACCGATACATCACCAACCGCTTCCTTCCGGACAAGGCTATCGACCTGGTCGACGAGGCCGGCTCCCGCCTGCGCATGGAGATCGACTCCTCCCCGCAGGAGATCGATGAGCTTGAGCGCGTCGTCCGCCGTCTCGAGATTGAGGAGATCGCACTGGAAAAGGAGTCCGACGCAGCTTCGCGCGAGCGTCTCGACGCCCTGCGTCAGGAACTCGCCGACCAGCGCGAGAAACTCGGCGAGATGAAAGCCCGCTGGGAGAACGAGAAGTCCGAAATCGACAAGGTCCAGCACGCCAAGGAAGAGCTGGAAGATCTGCGCAACCAGTCCGAGATCGCTGAACGTGACGGTGACTTCGCCAAGGTGTCGGAGCTGCGATACGGTCGCATCCCGGAGTTGGAGGCGCAGGTGGAGGCGGCGGAGGCGTCGGCAAGCGCGAAGACCATGCTGACGGAAGAAGTCACGCCGGATGTCATCGCGGACGTTGTGTCCAGCTGGACGGGCATTCCCGCCGGCAAGATGATGGAAGGCGAGACCGAGAAGCTGCTGCACATGGAAAGCGTGCTCGGCGGGCGCGTCGTCGGGCAGCACGAGGCGGTCAACGCGGTGTCGGATGCTGTGCGCCGTTCGCGCGCCGGGATCGCCGACCCGAACCGCCCGATCGGTTCGTTCCTCTTCCTCGGCCCGACGGGTGTGGGCAAAACGGAGCTGGCGAAGTCGCTCGCGGAGTTCCTCTTCGACGACGAATCCGCCATGATCCGCATCGACATGTCCGAATACGGCGAAAAGCACTCCGTCGCGCGCCTCGTCGGTGCGCCCCCCGGATACGTCGGTTTCGACGCCGGCGGCCAGCTCACCGAAGCCGTGCGCCGTCGCCCGTACTCGCTCGTGCTTTTCGACGAAGTCGAGAAAGCCCACCCGGACGTCTTCGACGTCCTCCTGCAGGTCCTTGACGAAGGCAGGCTTACCGACGGCCAAGGCCGCACCGTCGACTTCCGCAACACCGTCATCATCCTCACCTCCAACCTGGGTGCCGGTGGCTCGCGGGACGAGATCATGGAGGCTGTGAAGCGGGCGTTCAAGCCGGAGTTCATCAACCGCCTCGACGACGTGGTCGTGTTCGATCCGCTGACGCAGGACCAGCTGGTCGGCATTGTGGACATCCAGCTGCGTTCGCTCGCGTCGCGGCTCGCGGAACGCAGGCTTGCACTCGACGTCTCCGACGCCGCCAAGCGCTGGCTCGCCGACCGCGGCTACGACCCCGCCTACGGCGCCCGCCCATTGCGCCGCCTGATCCAGAAGGAGATCGGCGACAAGCTGGCCCGCGAGGTACTGGCCGGAGAGATCCGCGACGGTGATGCCGTGCTCGTTGAGGTCGGCCCGGACGCGGACACGCTGGCCGTCACCCGCGGTGCCGCAGTTGGCGGTGCCGGCGAGGCCGCTGACGCTGGTGAGGGTGCTGGCGACGGAGCCGCGCACGCCGGAGCCGACACCGACACCGCAGACGCCAACTAGCGCTGCGGCAGGCCCGACAGTCCCCACCTCGACCCCACCGCGCCCCCACCATTCCGATTGACTAGAACCCGACGACTAGAAAGCTCCGTTTCGGGCCGAGAACCGGGCAATCTAGCTGTCTGGTTCTAGCTATTTGCCGGGTTGGCTTGGGCGGCGGCTGGCCCGCTCGATCGCGCCACGCAAAGTCTCGATGCAGTACTCGGGGTTTGTTAACAGCTCCCGCGGCGAAAACCGCACAACTTCCAGGCCCATGTTGATCAGCAGTTTCTGCCGTTTCAGTTCGCCGCGGCTGATGTCGTCGAGGGATCCGTAGGTGACGCCGTCGTACTTCGCATCCCCGTCGATTTCCACGGCCACGTGGTCACCGATCATCAGGTCGGGCTCGATGTACCGCCCACCGGGAAGAGACAGCCGCGGGTGCATCCGGATGCCTTCAATTCCGGCTTCGACGAACAGCCCCTGCGCATACGGCTCAAACGGAGACAGCGCGCGCGGACTGCTCAGCTCGATGCACTGTCGAATTGTCGCGATCCCTTTAACCGGCCCAAGCCTTTCCGCTTCTCGACGCAACCTCCCAATTCCCCACCCGCTGTACTTCAACCAAGACATAGCCACCAGGCCTTCCACCAGCCCATACGTAGCGGCAATGTCGGCGGCGGTGCGGAATGGGGTGAGGGTGCGGGCGCCGTCGATAAGCGTGATCTCTTCAGGGCGCAGCTTCATGCGCCGACAACGTTGACCCTCTGGCATGGTCGTGCAGGGGTGAGCGCCGCGGGTCAGTTCGGCGGTTTCTTTCGATCGCGTAACCACCCATGAAGCGTCCTGGCTTTCGTTCCGCTTGTTTAACGCCCAACGTTTGAGCGCCTGATCGTTGATAGTAAGCGTCCTCCATCTCCTGTGGAGTTATATATCCCAGGGATTGATGAAGTCGCTGGTTGTTCCACCAGTGCACCCAGCGAAGGGTGGCAATCTCGACTTCACCGACCGATGCCCACGGCCGGTGGGGATAAATCAGCTCTGTTTTGTAGAGCCCGTTGACCGTTTCAGCCAACGCGTTGTCATAGGAGTCGCCAACGGTGCCGACAGACGGATCGATACCCGCCTGGGCGAGCGCTTCACCGTAACGGATCGACACATACTGCGAGCCGCGGTCACTGTGGTGGACAAGCCCTTCTGAGCGAAATCCACGTAGTACGGGCGCGCGAGAAGCAAGGTCGCTGCTGCACGGAGGTCCGAAGCGTGTCTCGGGACGGGCTTCCTTAACGGTGAAGTCCGGCGACGTGCTTGAAGCTCTCACCCGCGTGCCGGAGTTGCGCGAGAAGTACCTCGGCAAGGTGAAGTGCATCTACATTGACCCGCCGTTTAACACCGCACAAACCTTCGCCAATTACGAGGACAACCTCGAACACTCCGTCTGGCTCACCATGATGCGTGATCGTCTGGTTCACCTGCGCAAGCTTCTTAGCGATGACGGTTCGATCTGGGTTCACCTGGACGACGTGGAAACCACCGCATGCGCGCGCTTATGGATGAAGTCTTTGGAAGTGGGAACTTTGTGGCGGAGATTAGCTGGGAAAAAGTCTACTCACCGCGTTCCGACGCGCGAGGGTTGACCGTGCGGTCGAGGTAGACGGTGCTCCAGAGAACGATGGCTGCGGCTCTTTATGGCCGATCGCCCAGTCCCGCAGGACCATCCTCAACCGGATGTAGGAGGCTGCTCAGGCGGTGCGCGCGAGGCGGGGGTCGAGGACCATTCCGCGGAAAAGTAGCGCTAAGGATCGTTTTAGGAGCATGCGGCAAACGGCTTTCTTCTGAGCTGATTCGCGCATCGCAAGCCCATACCCGGTGCCGCGCGGTTGCGTGCTCAACCAGCTTCTGCCGGCGGCGTGGAAAGGTCGGAACCGAAGAGGGTGCGCAGAGCATCCATGGCCTCGGGGCGGGCCTTGTAGTAGACCCACACCCCTCGCTTGTCACGGTCAACGAGCCCGGCGTCGTGCAGGATTTTCAGGTGGTGGCTGAGTGTCGAAACTGCCAGGTCGAAGCCCTCGGTCAGGTCACACATTGCGCATGCCTCGCCGCCCTCGTGCGAGAGCACCATGGACATCAGCCGCAGCCGGACCGGATCCGCCAGGGCCTTGAGCATCCGGGAGACGGCCTCGGCCTGGGCCGCCGTGATTGGCTCACCGGACAACGGCGTACAGTAACCCAGCGCACTTGGCGCAGGAGGGTCCAAGGATGGGATCGACATGCCTCCATTCTAGCATACTTCGATAGTTTGACAACTATCGAAGTGTGAGTATCATGGAAGCCGGACTTCGAAGTCTGTCGAAGTACTGCACATTGTGAAGGAGACACCCGTGAACACACCCATCCAGCTGGTCCGTTCCAAGTACCGCGCGCTCGGGGGCGGATGCGTAAGCTGCTCCAGAGACCTTGCCCCCGTCGAGGCCCTGCCCGGCGTGCAGAAGGTCGACGCCCTGGCCTCCGGCGTCGTGCTGGTCACGCACGACGGCACCGTGGCCGACAGCGCCATCGTTGAAGCGGCACAGAAGGCCGGCCTGTCCCTGGCGCCGGCCGGCCCGGCACGCCCCGTCCGCGCCTGATCACCTGGTGAGGGCTGACCCTCACGAGTCATGTCCTCACGTTTCACAGAGAGAAGAAATCACCGAATGAATGCCGAATTTGACACCTCAACACAGCTCACCGCTCAGTCCCGGCGCCGGTGGTGGCAGAGCAGCGAGATGGTGGCCCTGGCGGTAGCCGCGGTGCTGCTGGCCGCGGGGCTGGCCGTGGAGTGGACCATCCACTCCGAGCCGGTGGCCCTGACCTTATTCTGGGCCACGATCGTCATCGGCGGCGCCTACCCGCTGCGCAGCGCCATCCGCGCCGTGCGCAACAGGCAGCTGACCATCACCGTGCTGCTGATCATGGCCGCCATCGGTGCGATCGCGCTGGGGGTGATCGAAGAAGCCGCGATGCTCGTGGTCATCTTTAGCCTGGGCGAGGCCATGGAAGCCTACGCCACCGACAAGGCACGCGGCTCCATCAGCGCGCTGTTGGAGCTGGCACCCCCGAACGCGAACCGGCTCACAGACGGGGGCTTCACCGAAACCGTGTCCGTGGAGGCGCTGCACCCCGGTGATGTCGTCCTCGTCCGCCCCGGTGAGCGTCTGCCCACCGACGGCACCGTCACCGAGGGTGCTTCGTGGGTCGATGCCAGCCCGGTCACCGGCGAATCCGAGCCGGTGGAGGCTTCCGCCGGGACCGAGGTCTTCGGCGGAAGCCTGAACGGCAACGGCGTGCTGCGCGTCCAGGTGACCAAGGAGCACTACGACACCATCCTCGCCCGGGTGATCGAACAGGTAGAGGAGGCCCAGGCTAACCGCAGCCGCACCGAGCGCTTCGCCGACCGGTTCAGCGCCGTCTACACCCCCGCCATGTTCGCCCTTTCGGTCCTGGTGGCCCTGGTTCTGCCGTTGTTCGGCTTCGAATGGCGTGAGGCCATCTATCGAGCCCTTGTAATCCTTGTTGTCTCCTGCTCCTGCGCGCTGGTCATCTCCGTGCCGGTCAGCGTCGTCACCGCCATCGCCCGCGGAGCACGGGACGGCATCCTGATCAAGGGCGGCATCTACCTCGAACGCCTGGCCGACATCAAGGCCGTCGCCTTCGACAAGACCGGCACACTCACCCGCGGCCGGCCTGCCCTGGCCCAGGTCACCGCGTTCGGCGGCACCACCGAACAGGAAGCCCTCGCACTGGCCGCCGCCGTCGAGGCCGGCAGCGAACACCCCATCGCCGCCGCCATCACCGCCGGGGCCAGGGACCGGGGCCTCGACATCCCCACCGCCAGGGACGCCCGCGCCCTCCCCGGGGCCGGCATGGAGGCCGTCGTCGACGGCCGAGCCATGCACATCGGCCGGCCCTCGGACGCGGACCGCACCGACCCGCAAGTCGGAGCGGCCGTGGCCGGAGCCGAGGCAAACGGCTCCACCGCCGTCGTACTGCGCGAGGACACCCGGCCACTGGCCGTTCTGGCGGTCGCGGACCAGTTGCGCCCCGACGCCCACAGCACTATCGCCGAACTGCGCGAACTAGGCATCGAACGGGTGCTGATGCTCACCGGAGACAACGCCACCGTCGCTAAAACCACCGCCCATGCCCTGGGTCTGGACGACTACCGCGCCGAACTGCTGCCCGAGGACAAATCAGCCGCCGTACGTGAATTGCGCGAACGGTACGGGGTTATCGCCATGGTCGGCGACGGAGTCAACGACGCCCCCGCACTGGCCAACGCGGACCTGGCCATCGCCATGGGCGCCGCCGGAACCGACGTCGCACTCGAAACCTCTGACGTCGCACTCATGGCCGACGAACTGGACCGGCTCCCCGCAGCCATCCGCCTCTCCCGACGGGCCCGGAACAACATCAAGATCAACATCGCGCTCAGCCTTGCCGTCGTGGCCATTCTGATCATCGCGGCCCTCGCCGGCTGGATGACCCTCACCACGGGACTGCTGCTGAATGAAGGCAGCGCCGCGCTGATCATCCTCAACGGCCTGCGTATGATGCTCCCCGGCCGCGGCGAAACCCGGCAAAAACGAACTGCATAGCCCGCGACAACAAGGTCATACAGACAAGGTTGCGTGAAGCGAAACTCCTTGGCTCAACCGCCGCACTCGAGCGCTTCGATGCCTATCCCGGCCGCGGTGTGACCCAAGACCGCATCGACCGGCTCGCCACCTGCGAATGGATCGACTACGGCAAAGACCTCATCATCGTGGGAGCTACCGGCACCGGTAAAAGTTTTCTCGCTCAAGCCCTGGCCGTCGCGGCGTGCCGCAAAAAGCTCACCGCCCGTTACTTCCGGCTCAACGACCTGGCCAACGATTTCGACGCCGCGGCTGAGCATCCCCAGGCCCGCAAACAGCTCCTCGCCGACCTGCAAGCCCCGGCACTTGCCGTCATCGATGACTTTCTCGCCACCGATGTCTCAGCGCACGCGTTGAACCAGGTATTCAACCTGCTCGTCGGGCGTGAGCATGCCTCTACCGTGATCGCCAGCCAACACGAACCCGATTACTGGTACGACGTGTTCTCCGAGGCAGCACTGGCAGACGCAGTCATGTCCAGACTCGCCAACCACGGCTCGAAACTCACCCTGACAGGAGAAGACATGCGAACCCGCGACGACATCAAACAAGGACCTGACCCCTGTTTGGTAGACACCTCTGAGTCCGGCTGTGTTGAGTCGGGGAAAGGTAATCTACCTCCATGCCT